>JBLMXY010000091.1:0-7159 GCA_050257975.1 Acidobacteriota bacterium | reverse complement strand
GCGCGGTTCATGCTGAGCACGAACGCGTCGACCTGGTCCCCCTGGCCGATGAGCCGCAGGCCCTTCTCCACCGATTGCAGCTTCTCCGGCATGAGGATCTTGATGGCGGCGTTGCCGAAGTAGCCGTCCGTCTTCCCGGTGAGGGAGACGGCGTTGCCGGACCCGATCTTCAGGGCCTCCTTCAGGCCTGCGACGACGTCCGTGCTGCTCTTGGTGTCCTTCGTGTCCTTCGAGCCGCTGAGCCACTTGGATGGATCGATGGTCTGGGCGGACGAAAACGCGACCGCGGCGAGGAATGCCGCGATGAGGATGGTTGCTCGTGTACGCATGGAAATCTCCTTCCGCAATGACCGGTTCGATCCCATCACGTTGCGGCCGGCCGAGACTGATCCGAACGCATCAGTGAGAAGGAGAAGGGCCTCCGTCCCACTCCCCATGGGAGAGGGGTAGGGTGAGGGGAAAACTATCGCTGCGCAAGTCACGCCCTCACCCCAGCCGGCCGCTCGCTTCGCGACACGCGGCCTTCGGCCGCGGCCGGCACCAAATTGCGGCGAGGGGAGACCCCTCGCGCTCCCCCTCTCCCAGAGGGAGAGGGGGAAGAGCCCCGTCCCCCTTTCGCACGGGAGAGCGAGAGAGCTCCGTCTCTCCACCGGCGAGGGAACGTGAGCCGCCTCCCTCATCTCGGCGGCAGAAGGAGAAGAGCCTCCGCCAGCGGGTAACATCCGCCTCCGGGCGGATGCGGCGGCTCTCGGGGCGCCGCGGGAGGACGGGATGATCGACTGGATCGGCTACGGGTGGATCGCGGGAGAGGTGTCGGGCCCCAATACCTTCTTCGCGGACCTGACGATCGAAGTGCCGCGGGGCGACGTCGTCGCAGCGGCGGCGGTGACGGGGTTCTCGGTCGGCATTCAGCAGCGCGAGCCCGGCTCGGTCGCGGCCTACGTCCGCGAGTACGCGCGGTTCCGGAGCGCGACGCGGATCGACGTCGTGGACGTGCCTCCGGACCCGACGAACAACGTCATGGCGATCACCGACTGCGCCTACGTTCGCTTCCGCATGACGGTGTTTCAGGGCCACGCATTCTCCCGGGGGCTCGTCTTCCGCTTCGCGCCGAAACCGCCGCAGCCGCTCATGCGTGCGCCGAAATTCGCCATGACCGAGCATTTGATTCGGGCCGGCGGCAAGGTCGTCGGGACGCATCGTGTCATGGCGCTCTCCCGCGGCAGCCGGCTCCGCCTCGACGCGCTCGTCCACCGCGCGGCCGCCGAGGCGGGCCGGTTCCTGCGAGTGCGCCCGCGCGACATCGAGATCGTCCGGGAAAAGCGCCGGAGAGCGCCGGAGGGCGGCGTTCCGGGCGCGCTCGGAATCTTCTAGACTCCCGGCGGCGGACGCGATGGCCGAAACTTTCGAGCAGTACCAGGCAAGAATCTTCTCCTACGTCGAGGGCAAAGACCCGCGCCGGATCCTGCGAGCCACGACGATCGCGCTCGCGAAGCGCATTTCCGGCGTCTCGCGGCAGACGCTCACGACGCCGCCGGCGAAAGGCAAGTGGTCTGTCGCGCAAATCCTGGCGCACCTCTCCGAGCTCGAGATGCTCTGGGGCTACCGGGTCCGGATGATTCTCGAGCGAGACGGCGTCGAGCTCGTCGGGATGGATCAGGACGTCTGGGCGAGGAACTCGCGCTACGACCGGATCGACCCCCGCCGCGCGCTCGACACCTTTCGAGCGATCCGCCAGGCCAATCTCGAGCTCTTCGGAAGCCTCTCGCCGCGCGCCCTGAAGCGGCGCGGGATCCATTCGCAGTTCGGCGCGCTGACGATCTCTTCCATCATGTCGCTGATGGCCGGGCACGACGTCAACCATTTCCGGCAGATCGAGGCCATCCTGGGAAAGAGCCGGACACGCGCGCGGCAGGCGCGTGGACGTCGCCGCCGGGGTCGAGGCGGAGCGCTCCCGTGACGGAGTAAAGGAAGCCCCTCACCCCTGCCGGCCGCTCGCTTCGCGAGACGCGGCCTTCGGCCGCGGCCGGCGCCGAACTGAGGCCAGGGGAGACCTTTCGCGCTCCTCCGCTCCCGGGCGGAAGAGCCAGAAGATGTCAGGGTCGTCCTTTTCGGTAAACCTCTCTGAGATGGCCGATTCGCAGAACGAGGTATCCCTCGGTCGTTCTGGCATAGATCACGCGATAGTCGCCCACACGGAGGCGAAACAGGCCGGCAAAGTCGCCAGAAAGGCGTTCGCCCTCGCTCTCGGCCGAACTCAGTGCCCTCTCGACCTTCCTCAAGACACGGAGAGCGATCGGCGGGTCGAGCCGGCCGAGGTCTCCGGCGACGGAGGCCTTGTACTCAACCTTTACGCCGGGCAATCCGCTTTCTCAGCTCGGCGGAGGGAATGATCGGATCATCCTTGTCCCTCAGCCGGTCGAGCGCGACCTGGTAATCGGCGCATTCAGCCAGATAGGACTCGAGCGCCTTCTCGATGAAGTAGGTCTTGGGACGATCCGTCGCTCTGGCGAGCTCCTCGAGAGTCCTCGCGGTTCGGTCGGCGAGTCGGACGGAAACGGAAACGGACATCACTTGCCTCACATGTATTACAAGAGAGGCAAGGATAGCACGCCCCGCCGGCCCCTGGCTCCCCGAGAAAAAGCGAGAGACGCTCTATCTCGCCGACGCCTTCTTCACGAGCGCCAGGGCCTTCGGATTGCTCTTGTAGGCCTCGGCGTAGGCCTTCGCGGTGGCGGGATCGAGGCGTGCGCCGGCCGCGATCAATTCCTCGAGGCCGGGATTGCCGGACACGATCCCCATCTGAAGCGCGGTCAGGCCCGCCCAGTTCTTCGCGTCGCGCTTCGCGCCGGCCTTCAGAAGCATGCGCAGGGTCTCCCGGTCGCACTGGTCGGCCGCGAACATCAGAGGCGTGTTCTTCTTCTCGTCCTGCGCGTTGACGTCGGCGCCGCGCTTCAGGAGCAGCGCCACGATCTCGCGCCCCTCCGCCCCTCTGGCGCAGGCCTGCCGTCCGAAGAAGAGGAGCATCAAGGGCGTCCGGCGGTTCTCGCCGGCGAAGACGTGGTTGGCGGACATGCCGCCGTCGAGGTAGGCGCGGATCGCCTCGCCGTCGGCCTCGGAGAGCGCGCGGGAGAAGCTCGGCTCGTCGAAGGCGAGGTGACGCCCGCGCAGGACGGCGAGGCCGCGCTCCTCGTTGCCCGCGGAGGCCCCCTCACCCTGACCCTCTCCCCCCTTCGGGGGGCGAGGGGAAGACACGGCCTCCGCCACTTCCGCGCCGCCCTTGATCGCGCCCGGGCTCCCGGCGCCGCCGCGCTCGATCCACTCGATCGCGACCTTCGCGTCCTCGGCGAGGAGCTTGTCGGACGCCTGCATCAGCGGCCGGATCTTCTCGACGGCGCTCTTCGCCTGGCTCTGCCGGTTGCGCAGGCACAGCAGCGCGCGCTGGCGCGCGGCGACGTCGGCGCCCGACACGGCCGCGTCGGCGAGCGCCGCGACGAGCTCCGCGTTGTCGATGTAGAGCTTGTTGTAGGCGGCGACCGCCGCCGGCGCGAGGTCGTGGTCCTTGTCCTTCATCGCGGCGGCGAGCGCGCCCTTCGCGGCGGCCGCGACGGCGACCTTGGCCGATCTTGGAATCGGGTTCGCCGCGTCGCCGATCTCTTCGAGCGCCTCGGCCGCGCGCGTCCGAACGCTCATCGAGCCGTCTCCCGCGACGAGGCGCGCGAGCTCCGGCGCCGCTTCGTGCGACAGGCCCTTGACGCCTTTGAGCGCCCAGCATGCCTCCATGCGGACGCCCTCCGCGGGATCGCCGAGGAGACGAGTCGCTTCGGGGATCCAGCGCGCGGCCTCGCGCTCGGTGGTCACCTTGCCGGCGAGCGAGATCGCCGCCTGGCGCGTGTCCGGCTCGGGGGAATGTGTGTGCGCGAGAGCGAGGTCGACGGTCCCCGGCGGCAGCTTCCTGGCCTGGCCGAGCGCGCCGAAGACGTCGCGGCCGGACTCCGGAGTCTTTCGCACGGTCGCGTCGAGGAGCGGCAGGACGGGCCCGGCGTCCTTCTCGAGCAGCCGCTCGAGCGCCTTGCCTGCGGCCTCCGCGCTGTCCCGGTAGGACAGGCTCGACCGCCCGGCGCGTGGATGCGCGGCCTCCGCCGCGTTCTTCGCGAGGTAGGTCAGGATCGGCGGCGCGAGCTTCTCGGGCGGGTCGATGCCGATCAGGCCGCGCGCGGAGATGAAGGCGGTCGCGTCGTCGCGCGAGCCCTCGAGGGCCCGGCGCCACGCCTCGGCCAGCTCCGAGTCCGGAACGTCCATCATCGCGAGGGCCCCGGCGGCGCGCGCCACGACGGCGGCCTCGCGGTCGCCGAGCGCCTTCCGAAGCTCCGGCTTCGCCGCGGCCGCGTCCTTGCCGGTGTCCCAGAGCGCCGAGGCCGCGGCCTGGCGGACGGAGGCGTCGGGATCCGACAGCGCCTTCGCGAGCGCTTCGACGGCGGCGGGGTCCTTGCGGCCCCCCAGCCCCTGCGCGGCCGAGGCGCGCTCCTTCGGGTCCTTGTCCTTCGCGAGAGTCTTCGCGCGGTCGCGAATCGCCTCCTGCTCGTCGGACCGGGCTTGCGCAACGAGGGGCGCAAGAGCGAGAAGGACGCAGAGCATCCAGGCGCGTCGGATCATGTGGCGGCTCCTTCTGGCGAGAGGTTATCGCGACAGGGCTCGCCCGGGCGAGACACCGACGCGCCCTCGCCGTAAGATCCGAGTCCCGACCTTCCTCAAGGAGGACCGCATGCCGACGACCGCCACTCCGACCGCTTCGCAAACGCGGACGCTGCCGAGTCCGAAACAGCAGTTTCTCGACGCCTTCGAACGAGAGCACGAGAAGACCATGCGCGTTCTTCGCGCGTATCCGGCCGCCAAATCGGAGCTGCGGCCGCATGCGAAGTGCAAGACGGCCCGCGAGCTCGCATGGATGTTCGTCCTCGAGCTCGGGACGGCCGAAAAGGTTCTCACGACGGGCTTCGACTGGTCATCGCCGCCGCGCTTTCCCCCGGCGCCCGCTTCGCTCGAGGCGGTCCTTGGAGCGATCGAGCAGGGCCATCAGCGGGTCGGGGATCTCTTGCGCGGCGCCGGCGAGGACGAGCTTTTCGAAACGGTCAAGTTCTTCACGGGCCCCGGGACGATCGAGGACATGGCGAAGATGCAGTTCCTCTGGATGATGTTGAGCGACCAGATCCACCACCGCGGCCAGTTCACGATCTACCTCCGGATGGCCGACGGCAAGGTGCCGTCCGTCTACGGGCCGACGCTCGACGAGCCCTGGTTCTGATCGCGCGCGCGGATCGAAAATTCGGCGCGCTCGCCCCGGCGCTCTCCCGCTCGCGGAGGCAGGGAAGAAAATTTTTCGCCCGACTCTCTCCCTGAGGAAGGCGGAGAACCCTTCACCCCGCGCAAGCCCCAGGCGGCGCAGGCCGAGGCGAGCAGCGCGAGAGCGGCGCAGCCAAGAACGACGGTCCGGAAGGACGAGGCGAGGGAGGTCCGGACGGCATCCTCGATGGCGCCCGCCTCGGCAGCGGGGAGGCCGGCGGGCGGCGTGATGGCGCCGAGCTTCGACCTCTCGATGGAGACCGCTTCTCGCGCGCGTGGCGAGATCCCGCTCCGATCGAGCCGCCAGTCGAGGGAGCGATCGAAAGTCGCCGTCGCGAGGATCCCGAAGACCGCGATTGCAAGAAGGGACGCGACCCGAGCCACGGCGTTGTTGATTCCGGAGGCGGCGCCTGCGTCGCCGCGGCCGGCGGCGTTCAACACCGCCGTCGTCAGCGGCGCGACCGTGATCGCCATCCCGAGGCCGAGGATCGAGAGAGCGGGAAGCAAGGACGACGCGTAGGACTCGAACCGCCCCGACATCCCGAGCAGAAGGAAGCCCGCGGCGGCAACGACGGGGCCGATCGTCAGGGGGAGGCGGGAGCCAACCCGGTCCGCGGCCGCTCCGGACCACCGCGACAGGAGAGAGATGACGAGCACGAGCGGCAGCACGGCCGCTCCCGCCGCGGACGGCGAATAGCCTCTGGCCTGGATCAGATCGAAGGGAAGAAAGAAGAGGGCCGCCGAAAGCGCCGCGTACAGGAAGAACGTGAGCAGATTGGCCGCGGCAAAGGATCGGATTCGAAAGAGGCGGGGCGGCACCATGGGATCGCTCGCCCGACGTTCGAGGGCGAGAAACGCCGCCAGAGCCGCGGCGCCCGCAGACACCGACCCCCAGACGCGGGGATCGCTCCACCCGGCCGCGGGCGCCTCGATCAGGCCGAAGGTCAGAGCGCCCAGGCCGGCCGTCGCGAGCAGCGCGCCAACGAGATCCAGGCGCCCGGCGGCCGGATTGCGGCTCTCGGGGACTCTCCGCGCGGTGATCCAGAGCACGGCTGAGGCGATCGGGAGATTCAGGAAGAACACCGCCCGCCAGGACACGGCCTGCACCAGCAATCCGCCCATGGCCGGCCCAACCGCCGCGGCGATCGCCGTCAGTGCGGACCAGGTTCCCACGGCGCGGCCGCGGTCCTCCGGTGAAAAGGCGGCGCCCAGGATTGCAAGGCTCGACGGGACGAGCAGAGCGGCCCCGACTCCTTGAACGGCCCGCGCCGCGATGAGCGAGGAGACGCCCGGCGCCAGGCCGCAGGCAAGTGACGACGCCGCGAACACCACGGCGCCGGTCGAAAAGATCCGGCGCCGGCCGACTCGATCCGACAGCGACCCGCCCACGAGGACGAGCGCGGACAGAAAGAGCGCATAGGCTTCGACGACCCACTGCGCGCCCGCGACGGAGGTGCCCAGGCTCCTCTGGAGAACGGGCAACGCGACGTTGATCGCCGTCCCGTCGATGAAGGCCATGCTGGATCCGAGAATCGTCGCGGCGAGAACCCAGCGTCTGGATGCGGGGTCGCAACGAGCCAGAGGCATCCGGCGAATGACGATTTCGTCGCAAGGGAGGCGTACGGATGACAATGCTCTGCCCCCTCTTTTCGATGGGCCCGGACGTGCCCCGACGCTTCGGCGCGAACTATTTCATGAGGCGACTCGGCGATCCTCGAGCCGAGAGGCCTGGAGCCCGCACCCCGACTCGATCGAGAGCGCCGGCGCCCGGACGTCCGCGCCCGCCGGTCACCGCGGCAGAAGCTCGGTCGTCGCT
>JBLMXY010000090.1:0-93832 GCA_050257975.1 Acidobacteriota bacterium | reverse complement strand
CGGCCGCGATCTGGATCGCCCGGCGGCTGGAGCTGCCGCGCGCGTGCCTTCTCCTCTTTCTCGCGCTGCTGGTGTCCCTTCCCGGCCACGCCAACCAGTACTTCGTCTGGCCGATGGCGCTCGGGAGCCTGTACGCGTCGCCCGGCTACGCGGTCTGCTCGACGGCCGCGGCGCTCTTTCTTTCCGGAGAGTCTCTCGACCTGGCCTGGCCGGTCGGCGTCACGATCCCGGGGGCGTGGGTGGCGGCCCTGGTCTGGTTTCTCGCGGAGCTCGCGCGGGCCCTGCGGGGGCCGGGGGCTCGGGCGTCCAGCGAAGCAGCAGCGCTTCGGGCCGCAGTGGAAGCTGCCTCACCGAACCCCGCGCCTTGAGGATCGCCTCGAGCCGCGGCGTGACGAATCCCGGCGGAAGCAGAAGCCAGACGGCGCCGCGCGGCGCCGCGGTCGAGGCCTCGACCCGGTCGTAGTCCGCCGGACTCGGAGCCGCCGGCGCCCACCATCCCGGATGGCCGGCGACTTCGGCCGGGAAAGGCGCGAGGGCGGCAACGAGGCGGCCCCGATCGGCGGCAATGCGAAAGGGAAGGTAGAGGCCGGGGCCGGCGAAGAGCGTGTCGCCGGGCCGGGCGAGCCGGTCGAGCGCGCGCGCGGCCCGGGACGCGGCCGAGGGGGGATGGGGCCCGAGGGCGGCGATCCCGAGCGCGATCAGGCCGAGCGCGGCGGCCGCGATGGCGCCGGCGCGCGCCGCGCGGCTGGAATCCGCCGCCCTCGCGACGGCCCAGATCCACACGGGCAGGATCGCCATCTCCGTGCGTCCGGCAAAGGCGAATGGCGTCCAGACCGAGACGGCGAGCGCCGCGCCGAGCACGCCCGCGACGAAGAGGGCGGCCTCTCGCGCCTCGAGGTCGCGTCGGGCAGCGGAAACGACGCCGATCGAAAGCGCCACGCCGGCGGCGAGGCCGATCGCGGCCAGGATCGGCGGCGGCGAGGGGCCGAAGGGCAGGGGGATGCGTCCCACCCCGCCGAGCGCGGAGAGGAATCCGACGGCCGAGGCGCCGGCGGGCTCGCGCATCCAGGCGATGGCCGCCGCGGGCTGCGCGACGAGCACCGGGATCCACGGCGCGAAGAGAACGGCCGAGCCGGCGAGGGCGAGCGCCGCGCGAAGCCGCCGCCGCGCGAGCGCCAGCAGAAGCAGCGCGGCGACCACGAGGATCGCGAGGTAGTGCGTGTAGAGCGCGAGCGTCGCGAGCCCGAGCGTCGAGACGACCCGGCCGGGGCGCTCCTCTCCGGAGAGGGCCAGGCGAAAGAGAAGGAGCGTGAGCAGGGCGAGGAGCGCGTAGGCTCGCGCCTCGGCGGAATAGAGGCCGAGCAGGGCGCTCGATCCGAGCAGCAGGATGCCGGTCCGCCTCGCGGGCCCGCGGGGAAGCGGCCGCGCCGCCGCGAGCAGAAGGAGCGCCGCGAGAAAGGGAAGGACGCGCGCGATCTCGTCGGCGCCGAAGACCTCGGCGAGGCGCACGAAGGGCTTCTCGAGCAGATAGAAGGCCGGAGGACCGGAGTCGTTTCGCAGCGCGGCGAGCAGATCCGGGAAGGGCAGCCGCGCGGCCCAGACCGTGAAGAGCTCGTCGGACCAGAGCGGACGCGACTCGAGCAGGACGAGCCGGGCGGCCAGGGCGAGCGGCAGGAGCGCGAGAAGGACTCCCAGGCGCGGATGCGGGCGGTTTGGCGCTTCTCGCTCGATGCCCTATCCTAACCCGCGTTGAGACATTGCGGCCTTCTCTCCGCGTGAGCACGCTCTCGCTCTGGCCGCCATCCGGCGCGCGGGCCTCGCGAGCTCTTCCGATTCTTTTCTTTCTGCTTCTCGTCTTCGCCGCCTACGCCGATCCCCTTCTGCTGCGGCGCAACTTCATCGGCCGAGACCTCGTCCCCTACAACCTTCCGCTCGAGAAGGCGGTGCACGACGCCTGGGCGCGGGGGAGGCTGCCCGTCTGGTTCCCGGACGCCTCGGGCGGAAGGCCGTTGATGCCCAACCCCAACAGCGGCGTCCTCTATCCCGTCCGCCCCCTGCTCTCCCGGCTTCCGTTCCCGCTCGCAATGCGCCTCTACCCGGTCCTGCACTGGGCCGCCGCGGGAATCGGCATGATCCTCCTGCTCGAGGCGCTCGGCGCCTCGGCGGGAGCGGGCTTTCTCGCGGCGGTCACGTACGCCTTCTCGGGGATCCTCGTCTCGGAGCTCTACTATTCCAACTTCCAGCCGGGCGCATCGCTGCTGCCGTGGGCGCTCTGGGCCGTCGCGCGGCCCGCGCTCACGGCGGGCCGGCGTGTGATCGGGACGGCGCTCGTCTTCGGGCTGCTCTTTCTGGCCGGCGACGTCCTGACGGGCGGCCTCGCGATCGCCTGCGGGATTCTCTGGATCGCGCTGGAGTCGGAGCCCGCGGCGCGACGCGGAGAGGCGGGCCGCCTCGCCCTCGCTGTGTCGCTCGCCGCGCTGCTCGCGGCTCCCCAGATCCTGGCGACGGCCCTCCTGGTCCCGGAGACGCACCGGGCCGTGATCGGAATGAAGCTCGCGGAGAGCCTTCACTTTTCGCTCTCGCCCTGGCGGCTGCTCGAGCTCGCCGTGCCGTACCCCTTCGGGCCGGTCTGGTCGCAGGACGTCGCGGCGATCTGGGGGGAGTCGGCCTTCCGCTTCTACTTCGCGACCCTGTACGCGGGAGCGTTCGCTCCCGCCGCGCTGGCCGTGATCGGGCGCCGGCCGCTGCCGAAGGGGGCGCGCTTCGCGCGCGTGCTCGCGCTCGCGGCGGCTCTGCTCGCGGTCGTGCCCGGCTTCGTTCCCAAGGCGATGCTCGCCTGGCCGTCTCCCATCCCCCTGCGGTATCCGGAGAAGTTTTGTGTCGCGCTCGCGCTCGCGCTCGCGGTCGCGGCGGGCCTGGCCGTGGATCGCCTGCGCGGCTCCGCGCGGCTCTCGGGAATGCTTCCCGCTGCGGCCGTCCTTGCGGCGGCGGCCGGCGCAGCGGCGCTGTTCCCGCAGGCGGCGGGCCGGCTCGCGGCCGCGGCGGTGGGTGCGGGCGCCTCGGCTGCGGCGGGAGCGGCGCGGGAGCTTCCGGGCGCTCTGGCCGAAGGCGGTCTCTATCTGGCGGCCACGCTCCTCGCCCTCGACCTGCTGCGCCGGCCCGGGCCCCGGCGGGCCGCGGGGCTCGCCCTGCTCGTCCTGGTCCCGGTCGCCGCCAATCGAAAGATCGCGCGCACCGCCCGCGAGGAAACCGTCTTCGCTCCCACGCCCTTCGCCCGCGCGCTCGCGCGCCGCGACCCGCACGGGGCCTACCGGACGCTGGACGAGTCCTCGTACCGTCCCCCGTCGGCCGTGGAGGTTGCGGCGCGTCCGACCGATCCGGGCGGCTGCGACTACGCGCGCCGCGTCTGGTTCCTGCACACGCAGGCGCTCTGGGGGCGCGGGACCGTCTTCAATTCCGATCTGGACGTCGGAGACCTCTCGCGCGTGGACAGTCTGCGCCGGCTCTCCTCGCCCGTCGCGACGCTGCCCGGAGCGGGCGCCTTCTTCGGAAACTTCGCCTTGCGATTCGGCATTCGCTGGCGCGACCAGGAGCCCATGACGGGCTATCGGCCCTTCGGGCACGACGGCCTCCAGACCTGGGACGAGAATCCGGAAGCCTTCCCAGACCTTCGGGTTCTCGGCCGGTGGCGGGAGGAGCGCGGGGCGCTCGAGGCCATGCGGGCGATCCCGGTCCTGCAAGCCGGGGAAGCGGTTCTCGAAACGGGGCGCGCGGCGCCGGGCTCGGCGCGGCCCGGGAAGATTCGCGTCCTCGAGAAGAGCCCGGAGCGGCTGCTTCTGGAGGTCTTCTCGCCCGATCCCGCGTGGCTCTTCGTGCTCCGAGGCTTCTGGAGTCACCGGACGGTGCTGCTGGACGGGCGCGAGGCGGATCCGGTTCCCGCGCAGCTCGCGTTCACCGCGGTGGCGGTTCCGGCCGGGGAGCACCGCGTGGACTGGCGGGAGCGCGCGCCGGGATGGGAGGCGGCGCGCTGGGGCCCTTTGCTCTTCGCGGCGGCGGCCGCGTGGCTCCTCGTGCGGGAGCGGCGGGGCTCGGGAGGCGCGCCGTGACGCCCGACGCCGCGGGCCGCCGCGGCGCGGTCTTGCCGGCGATCCTCTTCGCGGTCCTCGTCGCGGTCGTCTACGCGAACCCTCTCTTCTCTCGCCGCAACTTCACGGGAAGAGACCTGCTCGCCTACAACCTGCCGCTCGAGAAATCGATCCACGACGCCTACGCGCGCGGCCGGCTGCCCGTCTGGACTCCCGAGGTTTCCGGAGGGCGGCCCCTGATGCCCAATCCGAACACGGGCTCCCTGTATCCGGTCCGGCCGCTGCTCTCGCGGGTCCCGTTTCCGCTCGCGATGCGCCTCTATCCGGTCCTGCACTGGGCCGCGGCCGGGATCGGGGTGCTCCTGCTCGCCTCGACCCTCTCCGCTTCTGCGGGCGCGGCGTGGGTCGGCGCCGCCGCGTACGCCTTCTCGGGGGTCGTCGTGTCGGAGGTCTTCTACCCGCACATCCAGCCGGGAATGACGTTGCTGCCGTGGCTCCTCTGGGCGGTGGCGCGGCCATGGCGGCGGCCCGCGGGACAGACGCTGACGCTCGCCATTCTTCTCACGCTCGATCTGCTGGCCGCCGACGTCTTCACGGTGGCCCTGGGCATCTTCGGCGCCGGCCTCTGGATCGCGCTCGAGACGCCCGGGACGCGGCGGAAGTCGGCTTTCTCCCATCTCGCGACCGCGCTCGGCCTCGCTCTGCTGGCCGCCCTCCCGCAGATCCTCGCGACGGCGCTCTGGATTCCCGAGACCAACCGCGCCGTGCTCGGGATGCGCCTGTCGGAGGCGACGCGATACAGCGTCTCTCCGTGGAGGCTCGCCGAGCTGGTCGTGCCGTACCCCTTCGGAGAGACCTGGAGGCTGACGCCTTCGGAAGTCTGGGGCTGGGGCGCCTTCGGAAACAAGGCGATGGGTCTCTTCTCGACGCTCTACGCGGGCGCCCTGGCCGCCATGGCAGTCGGGACCATGTGGAAGAGCCGGCGGCCGGGCGCGCGTTTCGCGCGGGCGCTTCTTGCCGCGGCGCTCCTCGCCGCAGTGCTTCCCAGCCTGCTTCCGCGAAGCCTCGGGCATCTGGTCACTCCCGTCGCGCTGCGCAATCCCGAGAAGTTTGCCGTGGCCGCCGCGCTGGCGCTCGCCCTGCTGGCGGCGCTCGCCCTCGACGTCTACCGCCAGGAAGGCCGCGGGCCGCGCGGGGGCTTCGCGGTGGCGGCCGCGCTGGCTCTGGCGGCGGCCCTGACCGCGCTCTCGCCTTCGCCGTCGCGGATCGCCGAACGGTGGCTTGCGGGCGGTGCGCCGCTCCCGCAGTTCGCGCGGGCCGAGCTGCCCCGGGCGCTGGCGGAGGCCGGCCTGCTCTGGGTGGCGACCCTGATCGGGATCGATCTCGCGCGGCGCCGGGCCGCCGCGGCGCGGGGGGCCGCGCTCGCCCTGCTCACCCTCGTGCCCATCGCCGCCACGCGGCGGATTCCGGAAGTCTCGACCGAGCAGGAGGCCTTCGGGCCGACGCGCCTGGCGCGCCGCATCGCGAAGGCCGATACGCGGGGCGAATACCGCACGCTCGGGGAGTCGATCTACGCCTCGCCGGCCGAGGCGGCCGCGCGGCTCGGCCTCGGCTGGGCGGAGCTTCCGCGGGAAAGCTGGATCTACTACACGCCGATCTTCTGGGGCAGGGGCCTGGTCTTCAACTACGACTTCGACGCCGGCGACCTCGCCCGGGTCGAGAGCCTGCGGCGCCTCTCCGGTCTCGCGGCCGCATCGCCGGACGGCGCCGTACTCTTCGAGAACCTCTGCCTGAAGTTCGGCGTGCGCCCCCGCGGCCAGCCTGCCGTCCCGGGGTTCGCGCCGGTGGGAGGAAGCGCCGCGCAGGAGTGGGACGAGCTTGCCGGAGCGCAGCCGGACATCCGGCTCGCGACGCGCTGGAAGGAGGAGCCCGGCGCCCTCCAGGCGGCCGCGGATCTTCCGGGACTCGCTCGCGGCGAGCTCCTTCTCGAGACGGGGCGCCGGGCCGATGGATCGGCGCCGGAGGGAACCCTGCGGATCGTGGAGAAGAGCCCGGAGCGCCTGCGGCTGGCGACCGAAGCGCCTCAGCCGACGTGGCTCTTCGTGCTGCGCGCCTTCTGGAACCATCGCACGGTCAGGATCGACGGCCGCGAGGTGGAGACGGTCCCGGCCTATCTCGCTTACACCGCGGTCCCGGTTCCGGCCGGGCGCCACGCGATCGATTGGAGGGAGCGCGTTCCCGGAGGCGAGTCCTCGCGGCTCGGGCCGCTCGCGGCGGGAATGGCGGCGGCTCTTCTGCTCGTTTCCGGCTCCCGGCGTAAAGAGCCATGAAGCTCCGGAAACGCTTTCGCGCCTCGGGTCTCCTGGTCGCCCTGGCCACCGCCCTGGCGTGCTCGCGGGAGAAGAGACCCGTCTCCCGGATCGAGTCGGACACGACGCGCCCCGCCGCGGAGTGGCTGAAGCTCGAGCCGGTCCGGCTGCTGCGCGACTACGTCCGCATCGACACGTCGCAGGGCAAGACGGAGGAAGCGGGCGCCCGCTTCCTCGGGGAGCTGCTGTCCTGCGAGGGGGTCGAGACCGAGCTCGTCTGCCCCGCGCCGGGCCGCTGCAACCTGCTCGCCCGGCTGCCCGGCCGCCGCCGCGAAGGCGCTTTGCTGCTCCTGAATCACGTGGACGTGGCCGACGCGTATCCAGGCCTCTGGAAGGAGGCGCCTCCCTTCGAGGGCGTCATCAAGGGCGGATACCTCTACGGCCGCGGCGCCTACGACATGAAGTCTCTCGGGCTCGCGCAGGCCCTTGCGCTTCGCGACTTGAAGCGGAACGGCGTCGTGCCCCGCTCGGACATCCTTTTCCTGGCGGAAGCCGACGAGGAGCTCGGCCAGCGTTGGGGGTCGAAGTGGCTGCTCGAGCATCGCCCCGACTGGTTCAAGGGCGTCGCCGCCGTTTTGAACGAGGGCGGAACGACCGAGATGGTCGTGCGGGATGTCCGCTTCTGGGGTCTCGAGACCCTGCAGGCCGGCTATGCCTCGGCGGAGTTCGGCGCGCCGGCCGCGGGGCCCCTCGAAGAGCTCGCGGGCAGATGGAAGAGACTCTCCTCGACTCCCGTCGTGCCTCACCCCCACGTCGTCCTGGGTTTCGACATGCTCGCCAATCATCTCGTCAATCCCCTGACCGATCCCCTGCGGCACCTGGACCGCGTGCGGCGGAATCCCGCGGAGCTCGCCGCGCTGCCCGACCGTTACGGTGCCTTCCTCGAGGCGAGAGTCTTCTGGACGCCCCCGTTTCCCGAGCCGCCCGAGGCGCGAGACCGCCTCCGTTCCTACGTGATCGTTTCGACGCCGCCTGGAGTCGATCCCGGGAAATTTCTCGAGCCGATCCTCGAGGACGCCGCCCGGTCGCGGCTGCCGGCTCTCTGGAAATACTCGACCGGGCCGACGACGGCGAGCCCCTACCCGACCCGCTTCACGGAGCTCCTCGAGCGCGTCACCGAGGTGCGCTACCCCGGCGTCCCCTTCGGTCCGGTGCCGACCTTCGGCGGCTACACGACCTCGATCTACTTCCGCCAGAAGGGCATCCCGGCCTACGGGTACGCGCCGATCCCCATGAACATCACCGACTCGGTGCGCCGCCACGGAAATGACGAGCGCGTCTTCCTGCGCGACTACTTGAACGGCCTCGCCCTCTATTCGGACATCGTGGCGGAATTCGCGCTGAACCCATAGAACGTCCGGGCTTTCCCGGGCGGGGCGCGGGAGTCTCACCGGCGGACGGCGGGTCTCCTCGTCGGTTGGCACGATCGTGGCGTGAAGCAAAAAAACGTCACGCGATTTCCGTCCCTTCTGACAATTCGCGTCCGAATACCATCGGGCCAGACGGCGAACTCATTGATTCTAAAGACAGTAGCTCGATACCAAGATGGCTTCTCCCTTGCGAAGACCTGGGCAGACCGAATGGGAAGGAATGGGAATTGAGGACTGAACTAGGAGGCATGATGAAGAAGCGGGAAGCCGGTTTCACCCTGATCGAGCTCTTGATCGTCATCGCGATCATCGGCATCTTGGCCGCGATCGCGATCCCGAATCTGCTCAACGCCGTGCAGCGCGGCAAGCAGAAGCGGACCATGTCGGACATGCGGGCAGTGGCGACGGCCATCGAGTCGTACGCCGTCGACAACAACTACTACCCGCCGGCGGCCTGCAATGCGGGTCTGTTCACGGGCGGCACCGCGAACGTCCTGGATCTGTCCTCCTTCACGAACCTTCAGCCGACCTACATCGCTCAGGTTCCGCGTCAGGATGGCTGGGGACGCTTCATGAGGTACGCGCTCGGCAACGGCTCGAACAACTACCGCCTCGAGTCTTCCGGCCGCGACGGCGCCTTCTCGGGCACGGTGGTTTGCGGAACGACGACGGACTTCAACGACGACATCCTGTATGCCGACGGCACGTTCATCCAGTGGCCGGAGGGCACGCAGCAGTAACGGCTCTCTTCGACGACGCGACGAGGGCGTCCGGACGGTTAGGAGAAGCGGTCCCGGCGTACGTCGGGACCGCTTTTTTTATGAACAAACAGCGAGGGTTCACCCTGATCGAGCTGCTGATCGTGATCGCGATCATCGGTATCCTGGCGGCGATCGCGATCCCGAACCTGTTGAACGCCGTGCAGCGCGGCAAGCAGAAGCGCACGATGTCGGACATGCGGGCGCTCGCGACGGCGATCGAGAGCTACAGCGTCGACAACAACTTCTACCCGCCGGCGGCGTGCAATCCGGGCACCTACACGACGTCCGGAAACACGCTCGACCTGTCGTCGTTCACGAACCTCCAGCCGACCTACATCGCCCAGGTTCCGCGCCAGGACGGCTGGGGACGGTTCATGGAGTACGCGGTCGACAACACGCTCTTCCGATACAACATCCGGAGCCTCGGCCGCGACGGATCGACGCAGACGTTCGTATGCGGCACGACGACCGACTTCAACGACGACATCCTCTACTCCAACGGCACGTTCGTCCAGTGGCCGGAGGGGACGCAGCAGTAGGACCGCCGGCGGGCGCGAGCACCCGGCTACAATGAGGCCGTGCGCCGCGCGCTTCATTCGGGCGTTCTCGCCGCCGCGGCGCTGATCCCCCCGGCCGTCTGGCTTCTCCCCTCGCTCCTTCAGGGGCGGGCGCCGACGTTTCGGGACCAGGCCGACTTCTTCTTCCCGCTCAAACTCTACACGGCGGACCGGCTGAAGGCGGGGCAGATCCCGCTCTGGAATCCGCTTTCCGGCGCGGGCGAGCCGTGGCTCGCCAACGCCCAGTCCGGGATCTTCTACCCGCCCACGCTCTTTTTTCTGATTCCTTCTCCCGGGCTGGCGGCGGGGCTCTTCCTGCTTCTCCACTTCGGGATCGCCGCCTGGGGAATGTGGCGATTCTGCAAGGAGGAGGGCGCAACCGACGCCGCGGCTCTGGTGGCCGCCACGGTCTTTGCCGGGTCGGGGCTGCCGGCCTCGCTCTCCGCGTACTGGAATCACTTCGGGGCCTTCGCCTATCTGCCCGCGATCCTCTCCCTCGCGCGGTCCGGGCTTCGGTCGCGCCGCGCCGGGGCCGCCTTCGCGCTGCTCCTGGGCCTTCAGGCCATGGCCGGGAGCCCGGAGCTCTCCGCCGGGACGATCCTGCTCGCGCTCGCCTTCGTCCGCTTCCGCCGCCCGGAGCCGCCGAGCGGCTGGCGCGAGACGACGCCGCGGGAGAGCCTCCGGAGAGGCATCCTGTCCGCGGCGCTCGGGCTCGCGCTCGCCGCCTGGGTTCTCGTGCCGCTCGCCGAGCTCGCCCTGCATTCGGAGCGCCGCGCCCCGTTCCCCGCCTCGGAGCGCGACATCGGGGCCATCGGACGGGGAGCGCTCGTCTCGGCTCTTGGAGTGGAGGACTCTCTCGGCAATTTCTTTCTGGCCTCGCTCTGCCTCGGCCCGATCCCGATCGTCGCGGCCGCCGCCGCCTTCGCCGAACGGGAGAGACGCGGCCTCGTCCTTCTTCTTGCCGGCGTCGGCGCCGCCGGCATCGTCCTGGCGGCCGCAGCCCCTCCGGGGACGTGGCTGCGGGAGCTGCCGGGATTGAACCGCATCCGATACCCGGCCAAGGCCCTGACCGCGACCGTCTTCTCGGTCGCCCTCCTTGCGGGCCTCGGTCTCGACAGCCTGCGGTTCGCTCCGGCCCGGAGGGCGCGGTGGCTGCTCGCGATCCTCGCGGGGGGAGGCGGCCTCGCCGCCGTCGCGCTGACGCGACACGGCGGCGCCTTTCGCGCCCTGACGGGGGCCGGAGCCGCCGCTCTGGTCCTGCTCGCCCTGTTGCGCCTTCGTTCCGCCGCGGCCGGTGGCGCCCTCGCCGCAGCGGCGGCGCTCTGCCTGACGGCATCCTTCGCGGTCGTCAACGGCGCCGTCTTCCGCTTCGTGGCCGGCGAGGAGATCCGGCGGCCCTCCGAGCCGGCCGCCTTCCTCGCCCGCGTGCCGGGCCGGATCCTGACGCCGCCGATGAGCGAGCTCGCTCCGTGGGTGACGCGCGACTGGAGCTTCGACACGGCCATGGTGCGGCGGCAGCGAGAGGCTCTGATCGGCTACACGAACCTTCTTGCGGGCGTGCGGACCGTCCGAACGGCCGCGGCGCTTCCGACCGGGACGGCGCGCCGCATCGCGGACGCGATCGATGCCGAGCCGGATCCGTCGCGCTCCGGCGGCGCCGCGAGCGGCCGCGTGTACTGGACGCCCTTCCTTCCCGATCGGCTGGGCTCGCGGAAGGTCGGCGAGTTCTACCGCGCCCCCTTGAACCCCTACCGGCCCCGAATCTCCTTCGTCCGGGAGTACGGCGTCGAGCCGGACGCGCGGCGGGCCTGGCTGCGGGTGGCGCGAGGGGAGAGCGACTGGAGCCGCCAGGTGCTTCTCGACCGCGAGCCCTCGCCTCGCCCGCAGCCGGCGCCCGGGCGCTACGTGATCGCCCGCATCGACGAGGAACGGCCAGAGCGCGTGGTCGCGGACGTCAACGCCGACGCGCCGGGGATCGTGGTGCTGACCGATCTGGCCTACCCGGGCTGGACCGCCAGCGTGGACGGAGGCAAGGCGGCGCTCCTGACCGCCGACGGGTGCTTCCGCGCCGTCGCGGTGCCGGCGGGCTCGCACCGCATCGTGTTCCGGTACCGGCCCGTCTCCTTCTACGCCGGTGCCGCGATTTCGCTCGCCGCGCTTCTCGTCCTGCTCGGTTGGGCCGGCGGCAGGCCGGAAACGGCGCGGAGGGAGGCGTAGTGCCTGCCGGGGCGCCGCTGCCGGCGCTCGGCGTCTACGGAGTCGTCGCGGCGCTTCTCTTCGGGCTTCTGGTGGGAAGCTTCCTGAACGTCCTGATTCACCGGCTGCCGCGCGAGGAGTCGATCGTCCGTCCCGGCTCCCACTGCCCGTCCTGCGGAGCCGCGATCCGGCCGCTCGACAACGTGCCGGTGATCTCGTGGCTTCTTCTCGGCGGGCGATGCCGCGCCTGCCGGGCTCCGATCTCGGTCCGCTACCCGCTCGTCGAGCTCGCCAACGGCGGGCTCTGGGCCGCCGCCTTCTGGAAGGCGCCCTCCTGGGCCGACTTCGGCTCCGGGGCGTTTCTCTGCTCCGCGTGCCTTGCCCTTCTCTGGATCGACGCCGACTTCCAGCTTCTGCCCGATGCGATCACGCTTCCGGGCATCGCCGTGGGACTCGCGCTCTCGTTCTTCTCTCTGGAGCGGACGCCCGCCGCGGCGGCGCTCGGCGCGGCGCTCGGCGGCGGAGGGCTCTTCCTGCTCGGAGCCCTCTACCGGGCGCTCCGGAGAGTCGAGGGCATGGGGCTGGGCGACGTGAAGATGCTCGCCATGATCGGCGCGTTCCTGGCGCCCTGGGGCGTCGTCGTGACGGTGCTCCTCGCGTCGGTCGCGGGAAGCGTCGCCGGCCTGGCGCTCATCGTGGCGGGCCGGGGCGGCCTCGCGACGCGCTTGCCGTTCGGCGTCTTCCTCGCTGCCGGCGCGCTCGCGGCCTACTTCTTCGGGACGCCGCTCGTCCAGGGCTATCGCTCGCTCTGGCCGTAGGAGGCCGCCTCCCCCGGTTCAGCGCCGGCCCGTCGGATTGAGATACACCCAGCGATGAGGCATGTCGATGAAGACGTGGAATCGCAGGAGCAGCGGAAAGGCGATCGCGCCGGCGTCGCCCCAGTCCTCGTCGAAGCGGCTCGCGGCCAGGTGGACGGGCAGGGGCGGCAGCCGGAGCGTGCCCCAGACGAGGCCGCCAAGGCCCGGGGAGCGGCCGTCGATTTCGAGCTCGCTCGCGAGATCTCCGGGGAGCACGAGCGCCGAGGCGTCGGGCACGCCGACGCGCAGGCGCAGCCGCCGGCCCGAGCGGAAGAGCAGCGCCACCGGCACGTTGCCGTCGTCGTCGAGGACGTTCCGCCCGAAGCCCTCGGGCGGCACCCAGCGCGCGGGGTCGTGCAGGCGCACTTTCCCGCCCGACGGGTCGAGCTCGACGACCGTCTCGCGAAAGAGGACTCCGCCGGCGACCGCGTCGATTCCCGGAGAGCCCAAGTCGAGGATCTCGGCGTGGAGCGACGGCATCGAGAGCGCCCCGATCTGCAGCGCGGCGTTTTCGGCGAGGACCCTCCCGAAGACGTCGCGGCGGCCCGTCAGCGAGGCCTTCTTCGCGAGCGCCGGAGAGACCCGCAGCGGCCCGTCCGCGTCGGCGTCGATGGCCAGCCGCGTCGGGACGCCGGAGATCGAGGCCGGAATGGAGATGCCTCCATCCGTCCGGATCAGCTCGGCCTCGGCTGCGGGCTGCGAGAACCGCCCGTGCCAGCCTCCCACGGACGCATCGGGCAAGCGGCGCGTCGGAAGGCCCGACCACGTGATCTCGCCGATCGCCGGCCGTTTCGAAAGATCCCGAAACCGGGTCGGGCCCTCGAACACCAGATGGAAGCGCGGCGAGACGGCGCCCGCGAGCGCGCTCGTCGTGCGGTCGAAGAAGAGCGTCAACTCGTTGCCCCCGAGGGGCCGGAGCCGCACGGAGACGGCTTTCTCGTCCGTCGGGCCGAGCGAGAGCTTCGCGCGCTCGCGGTCCTCGAAGAGAAACGCGCGGCGCCAGAAATAGGAACGCGTCCGCAGCTCGGCGAGCATCGGCTCGGACCCGACCCGCGTGACACCGTCCTCGTCGGTGAAGAAGGCCTTCCCGGCCTGGATGCCGCGGACCGTCGAGACGCCGGCCGAGATGACCGTTTCGCGATAGACCGAATCGGCCCACTCGATGACGGCGTTGCCGCCTTCGCCTTCCGCCGCGCCGGCTGGAGAGAGGCGCAGCCGGATCGAGCCCGACGGCGGCAGCGGCCGCACCGAGGCCTTTTTTCGATATTCCTCCAGGACGCGCCCGGCCACCCGGGTGGCGGCGTCGGGCCCGCACGCGCTCGCGAGGAGAGCGGCGACCGGGACGAGCGCGGCCGCAACGGATCGGCCGATGGCCCCTAACCGGATGCGTTCGTAGCGGTTTAGCCTCTTCCCGCAGGCCTCGCGGCCGAGCCGGCCGGTCCTCCGCCGCCGCGTCGGCTCGCTTCGCGGGGTCCGTTGCGGGGGGCAGCCCCGCCGGATGCGGTCTCGGTTTCGCGGGCGGAACGGGGCACGGATCCGCATGCGGAGAGGTCGCATCTTAACGCGGCGGCGGCCTCGCTTCTCGGAGGGGCGGCAGGCAAAAAAGAAATCCGGGGCGATTTTTTTTGCTTGCGTTTCCGCGCGGCAGATAGAATAGCCAACCGTTTCGACACGCCGGATGCGGCGATTCCAATTTACGAAGAAGGGGTAGTGAATATGGCAAAAGACGGGAAGGCGATGTCCAAGTCCTCGATCGCGGATCACCTGGCGAAGTCCACCGGCACGACCAAGAAGCAGGCGACACAGTTCCTCGACGATCTCACGTCTCTCGCCTACAAGGAGGCGAAGAACAGTTTCACGATTCCCGGCGTCGGCAAGCTCGTGCTGGTCAACCGCAAGGCGCGCATGGGCCGCAACCCCGCGACGGGCGAAGAGATCAAGATTCCCGCCAAGCGCGTCGTCAAGTTCCGCGTCTCGAAGAAGGCGAAGGACGCCATCCTGGGATCGAAGAAGTAAACAACCGGTCCTGGAGAGAAAGAGCGGCCGAGAGGCCGCTCTTTTTTTGCCGGAATCGCACCGGGCGCCTGAGTTATCCTGAGAACGATGCTGCGGCGCTCGGCGGGCGTGGCCGCGCTCCTGATGGCTGTCGCTGCCGGTTCTTCCGCGGCGGCTCCCGACAAGCCCGTGTGGCCCCTCACGCTCCGGGACGGAATCCCGGCGACTCTGCCCGGCTGGGAAGCGGCGCCCCGGGATCCTCTCCCCGACACGGACGAGAACGAGATGGGGTCCTACACGGAGGTCTCGCGGTTCTTCCAGAAGATCGAGCGATCCGCGGCGCGGCAATTTCGGATCGCGGTGCAGGATTACGGGAAGGGAAAGGATCTCGAGGGACAGATCCGGAAGGCCGTGGCCGAAGCGGCCAGGACGGGCGGAGTCGAGACGGCCGAGGTCAAGATCGGGGGACTCTCCGCGTTCGCCGTCACCGACCGCTCCCAGGGCCAGCCGACGACGCTCGTGACGGTCGTCGTCACTCCCGGCCGGCTCGTGCTCGGCCAGGGCGCCAACGTCGAGCGGGAGGAGGCCGTCAAGCTCCTCGGGCGCGTCGACTACGCCAGGGTGGCTTCGGCGCGGTGAGCGTCCTCGTCCGGCCCGCGCGCCGCCAGGACTGGCCGCGAATGCTCGAGCTCGACCGCGAGCTCGCGCACTTCGAGAAGCTCCCGCCTCCCGACGACGCGGAGGCGGCGCGCCTCTCCTCCTGGATCTTCGACGCCGGGCGCGCCGAGGCTCTCGTGGCGGAGCTCGGCGAGCGCATCGAGGGAATCGCGATCTTCTATGAGGGGATCAACTCCTTCCGCGCGCGCCCCTTTCTCTATCTCGAGGACCTCGTCGTCTCGCAGGAGGCGCGCGGGCGCGGTGTGGGCGAGGCTCTCATGGCCGAGCTCGCTCGCGAGGCCGTCAAGCGCGGCTCCTCGCGCCTCGAGTGGGCCGTGCTCGACTGGAACGACGGGGCGCTGCGCTTTTACCGGCGGCTGGGCGCCCGGCCGCAGACCGAGTGGCTGCGTTACAGCCTGGACGGCGAGGCGCTCGAGAGGCTCGCGCGAGAGCGTTGACTCCTGCCGCCCCTCCGGAGGCTACACTCCGACGGGGTGCCAGGTCGTCTTGATCTCGACGAAGGCCTCGATGAAGTCGAGACCCTGAGCGTCGTCCGAAAAGTAGTCACGCAGTGCGTAGCGCTTCACCCGCTTGACGTTGACGGCGGCGTCTTCGGCGATGGCCTTGGAGATCGTCGCGTCGCCGCCCCCATCGCCGATGGCGTTGACGTCCATGTGGCGGGCAAGGTGCGGGACGAGCTCCTCCCAGCGCCCCGAGATCAGGTTGGCGACCCCCACCGGCAGGTCGCAGGTCGCGAGGACCTCGCCGAACTCGAGCGAGGCCAGGGGATGGCGCTGCGAAACCAGCACGACGGCGGCGTTGCCGGAGACCAGGACCGGCAGGAGGTGCGTGACGAGGCCGAGCAGGTCGGGCGCCTCGGGGGCGACGACGCCGACGACGCCGGTCGGCTCCGGCACCGAGAAGTCGTAGTAGGAGGAGGCCACGGGATTGACCGAGGAGAGCAGCGCGCCGAACTTGTCGGACCAGCCGGCGTAATGCACGATCCGGTCGATCGACGCGCGAACTTCCCGCCGCGCGCCGGCGGGGGAAAGCCCGCGGCCTTCGGAGAGCAGCGCCTCGAAGGACGGCGCCCGGCCCTCGAGCATCTCCGCCATGCGGTAGAGGATCTGGCCGCGCAGGTACGCGGTCTTCTTCGCCCAGCCTTCCTGCGCGGCGCGGGCCTTGCCGACCGCGTCGCGCAGGTCCTTGCGCGAGCCGCGGGAAACGTTGGCGAGCAGCGTCTTCTTCGGCGAGTACACCGGATCGGAGCGGCCCGATTCGGTGCGCACCATCTCGCCACCGATGAACAGTTTGTAGGTTTTTCGGACCGGAACAGCGACTCCCCTCGCCGAGGTTTTTTTGAAAGCTCTCTTCCGAGGCCGGACGCCCCGATTTTGACTGTGGTTCATTCGACCTTGCCCGGCCTCGCTAAGAAGCCAGCTCCACGTATTCCTTCAGGCCGTGCACGCCTCCCTCGCGCCCGAAGCCGGATTCCTTGTAGCCGCCGAAAGGAGAGGCCGGATCGAACTTGTTGAACGTGTTCGCCCAGACGACGCCCGCCCGCATGCGGGAGGTGATCTGGAAGATCTTCGAGCCCTTGTCGGTCCAGACGCCGGCCGACAGCCCGTAGGGCGTGTTGTTCGCCTTCTCCACCGCCTCCTCCGGCGTGCGGAAAGTCATGACCGCGAGCACGGGCCCGAAGATCTCCTCGCGCGCGATGCGGTGGGACTGCGCCACACCCGTGAAGAACGCCGGCGGAAACCAGAATCCCTTGACCGGAATCGCGCAGGCCGACTGGTGCAGCTGTGCGCCCTCCTGGACGCCGCTCTCGACCAGCTCCCGGATCTTCTGGAGCTGCGCCTTCGAGTTGACCGCGCCGACGTCGGTGTTCTTGTCGAGCGGATCTCCCAGCTTCAGCGTGGCGATCCGGTGGGACAGCTTGCGGCGGACGATCGGCTCGACGGACTCCTGGACCAGCAGTCGCGACCCGGCGCAGCACACGTGGCCCTGGTTGAAATAGATTCCGTTGACGATGCCCTCGATCGCCTGGTCGATCGGCGCGTCCTCGAACACGATGTTGGCCGCCTTGCCGCCCAGCTCGAGCGTCAGCCGCTTGCCCGTTCCCGCCAGCGCCCGCTGGATCCGCTTGCCGACCTCGGTCGAGCCGGTGAAGGCGATCTTTCCGACGCGCGGATGGTTGACCAGGTGCGCTCCCGTCTCGCCGGCTCCCGTCACGACGTTGACGACGCCCGGGGGCAGGTCCGCCTCCTGGCAGATCTTCGCCAGGGCGAGCGCGGTCAGCGGGGTGGTCTCCGCCGGCTTCAGGACGACGGTGTTCCCGCAGGCGAGCGCCGGCGCGATCTTCCAGGCCGCCATCAGAAGCGGAAAGTTCCACGGAATGATCTGGCCGCAGACGCCGATCGGCGAGGCCTTCCGGCCGGGGAAGGCCCGGTCGAGCTTGTCCGCCCAGCCGGCGTAGTAAAAGAAGTGCGCGGCGGCGAGCGGCACGTCCACGTCCCGCGACTCCTTGATGGGCTTGCCGCCGTTCATCGTCTCGAGAACCGCGAGCTCGCGCGCCTTCTCCTGGATCAGCCGCGCGATGCGGTAGACGTACTTGCCGCGCTCGGCGGGCGCGAGCTTCGACCAGCGCTTGCGATGCGCCTCCTCGGCCGCGGCGACCGCGGCGTCGACGTCGGCCGCGCCGGCCTCGGCGACCTCGGAGAGGATCCCCTCGGTCGCCGGGTTGATCGTCGGGAAGTGCTTCTTCGACCGGGGCGCCACGAAGCGCCCGCCCACGAAGAGACCGTACCGCGACTCGATCCGGACGTGATCCGTCGCTTCGGGCGCCGGAGCGTAGTTCCAGGCGCCGCCGAACTCGAGGCGCGGCCGCTCCCCCTCGAACTTCTGCGCCGCCTCGCGGCGGGACTCTTCCTCCCGGATGGTCGTGCTCATGCGGGCGGTCAGTCCTTGCTGAAATAGTCGGCGCTCTGGTATCGGCCGCTCGATTCCTTGACGAGCTGCATGAGCAGGTCGTTGGTCACGGTGGACGTGCCGATGCGGAAGAGCTCCGGCGTGAGCCAGGCGTCGCCCAGCGTCTCCTTGACGAGCACGAGCAGGTGGAGCGCCTGCTTGGACGTGCGCACGCCCCCGGCCGGCTTCATGCCGACGCGGCGCCCGGTCTCGAAGTAGTGGTCGCGAATCGCCTCGAGCATGACGAGCACGACGGCCGGCGTGGCGGCCGGAGCGACCTTCCCAGTCGAGG
The DNA here is from genome assembly GCA_050257975.1 of Acidobacteriota bacterium. Lineage (GTDB taxonomy): Bacteria > Acidobacteriota > Thermoanaerobaculia > UBA5066 > Gp7-AA6 > DATBFU01. Next base: position 75,723 of record JBLMXY010000090.1, on the reverse strand, counting down.
TCTTGATGAAGTCCGCGCCCGCCGCCATCGCGAGATGCGAGGCCTTGCGCACGTTGTCGTAGGTCTCGAGCTCTCCGGTCTCGAGGATCACCTTGAGCCGGGCGGGAGCGCTCGCCGCCTTCACCGCGGAGATCTCTTCGAAGACGCCCGCGTAATCGCCCGAGAGAAAGGCGCCGCGGTCGATGACCATGTCCACTTCGTCGGCCCCCATCCCGACGGCCCGCCGCGCCTCCTCGAGCTTGACCGGCAGCGGAACGAGGCCCGCCGGGAAGCCGCTCGCGACCGAGGCGACCTTCACCCCGCTGCCCGAAAGCGCCTCCCTGGCCACGGGCACGAGGTTCGGATAGACGCACACCGCCGCCACGTGCGGCACCGTCGGATCGCCCGGAAGAGGCTGAATCGCCTTGCGGCAGAGCTGCCGGACCTTCCCCTCCGAGTCCTTGCCCTCGAGGGTGGTCAGGTCGAGCATCGAGACGGCGAGCCGGATGCCCGCCCGCTTGGCCTCCTTCTTGATCGAGCGCCTCCCGAGGGCCGCGGCGCGCTCCTCGGCCCCGACCTGATCGACCCGGGGGACGCGCGACAGGTCCAGGGGGAGAGCGGTGGCGCTCATGGCGGCCCCGGAATTATAGGCCCGGCAAGGGCGTCAGCCGTTCGGGATCTCCCAGAGATCGCGGACCGCCGGGTGGTCCCAGGCGATGCGGTACTCGTCGGGAGCGGCCGGGTCGAAGGTCTCCGTCACGACGTAGAGCAGCGCGCAGGGGTTCGTCAGCGGGCGGTATCCGTGCGCGACGCCCGCGGGAATTCGGACGAGCTGGTCGTTGCCGTCCCCGGCGACGACGACCTGCGTGCGGCCGAACGAAGGAGACGCCTTGCGGATGTCGAGGAGAACGACCTTGGCCCTGGACGGCGGCGGAAAGAACCAGATGTCCTCCTGCCGGAGGTGGTAGTGCAGCCCCTTGATGTGCCCCTCGGCGTTGACGGCGGAGAAGTTCATCTGCGCGACGGGTGCGCCTTCGAAGAACTTCGCGAGCTCGCCTCCCGCCGCGCCGTTTGGCCGGGCCCGGAAGATTTCGAGGAAGTATCCGCGGTCGTCCGTCTGGCGGGGCAGGCGCAGCGTCCGGACTCCGTCGATCGGCTCGGAACGCCGGTACGCCTTGGGCTGCGAGCGAAACTCGGGCGCGATGTCGTCGAGCGTCACGGACCTATTAGTCACCAGCCGGCCGTTGCCAGTCAACCGCCGGGATCTGCGGACGAGGAAAAAGGGGAGACCCGGGCGGGCCTCCCCTGGTTGCCGCGAATTCTCGGTGCCGGCGTTTACTTCATCGCGACCTTGGCCGCCTCGGGCTTGACCTCTCCCTTGGCGGTCCAGGCGATCGTGAAGCCGTTGCGGTGCTCCATCTTGAACTTGTTCTCGCCGTCCCAGTGGTGCGTCGAGTAGGCAAGCACGAAGCCGTCGTTGGCGGTGGAGAACCAGTATTGCAGGTTCTTGACGACCGTCGGGCCGGTCTTGTTCGCGCCCGTGGTCTTGTCGAGCGTGATCTCCGCCATGCCGCTCGCCAGCTTGGCGTGCGCGACCTTGGCATCGTCGTGCCACTCGATCGAGTCCTCGCGGGTCGAGAACTTCCCCCACTTCACGGGGAACACGATGTTCAGCAGCTCGCCGATCGCCTTTCTCTGCGCTTCCGTGGACTTCTTGTCGAAGGTCACGACCGCCCACTTCGTCGGCATGCCCGGGCCGGGCTTCTTGTGCCACTCTTCTCCCAGGTCCATCGAGAGCCAGACGAGCTGGTCCGACAGGTCGACGTCCCCGTAGTGGCTGCCCTTGCGGAACTTGTAGACGTTGTTGGCCTCGCACATGTGCTCGTCGGCCGACGGGCCGAAGTAACAGGTGCAGAAGAGCGGGCAGGAGCAGCCCTCGATGGTGTCGGCCGTCACGGCGTAGGTCTTGCCGCTCGGCTTGGTCGGACCGGCGGCCAGCAAGGCGCCTGCCGCAATCAGAAAGAGAAACAGGGAGAGCGGCTTTCTCATGGATCCTCCTTTCGCAGAATGGCCCTTCTTATGCCGCCCCGGACCCAAAATCAAGGCCCTTCGCCCCGCCGCCCTGTGGTGCTAGTCTGACGGAGCCGGGATTCGGAGGAATTCATGCTTTCCAGACGCCTTCTCGGCTCGTTCTTCGGGGCTCTGCTGGCCGCCGCCGCCGCGGGCGCCGAGCACAACTCCGTGACCCTGACTGTGGACGGAGTCGACATCGCCGGCGTCGTCGGCTACCGCGTCGACTTCAATCGCCAGGGGGTCTCGGCCGTGGACTCCCGGCGGCTCGGCCTCGCCTATTCGCCGGACCAGCGCAAGCTGTCCCTGACCGTCACGCAAAGGGGGCTCAACCGTCTCCAGGACTGGATCAACTCCGCCACGAGCGGCGAGGCGCCGGTGCCCAGGACGGTGCAGATCACCGTCAAGGACGAGAAGGACGAGGTCCTGGTCCGCTGGGAGATCTCGGGCGTGTTGCCGACGACTCTCTCTTCGGCGGCCGCCGGGCTCGTCGGCGAGGTGACGGCGACGCTGGAATTCGTCTTCGACAAGCTGAGACTTCTGGAGGCGAACGGGAAATAGAGCGGCGGGCTAGTGCCCGCGGTTCAATCCCTTGATGGCTTCCAGAAGTCCGACCGGCGCCCGCTCGAAGCGCGCGCCGAAGCCGGCGCGCTGACGTTCGGCGGCCGGATTCAAGTACACCACGTTGCCGCGCACGCGAAACGCGCGGGGATCCCCGGGCAGCGAGAAGACCAGATCGACGTAGTCGCCCAGCTCGGGAACGCGCGAGGTCGCGACGTAAATGCCTCCCAGGTTGATGACCTCGACGAAGCCGGAAAGCTCTTCCTCTCCCCAGCGAAGATTTGCGGGAGCCCCGATCCAGACGCGGTCGGACAGCCGCTGTTCCGCGGGCTTGCGGGCCTTCTTTTCGTCGGACATCAATTGGGGAGGCAGGGCTGTCGCCTCATCTCGGGGGGAGTTTAACCGGAGGCTTCGGGGCGCTGTCAACAGGCGGGAGCCCGATTGGGCGTCTTTTCGAGCGAATGTTTTCTTGGAGACTCAGAGCCGGCTGTCCTCCAGGACCGGAAGGACCGTCTTTTCGAGCTTTTCGTAGAGCCGCGCGGTGGCCTCGACGTCGCGTCGGCAGTAGAGCGCGATCTCGCGCAGCCGGCCGCTCCGATAGTAGGGGCCGACGGAATAGCCGTCGATCCCCTGTTCCTTCGGGCTCTCGACGCCGAGCGCCTTGCAGGCGAAGTCGAGGTTCCACTTTCGTGACACGCCGAAAAACGTCAGCACGTCGAGCAGGTCGGTGTGGGGCCGCAGCGAGTAGCGATAGCCGACCAGATTCTTCGTGACCGGAATTCCGAGCGCGGCGCTCCGAAGCATCAGAAACGGTCCGTCGAAGCCGCGGCCGTTGAACGTCACGAAACGGTGGAAGCGCGCGATCGCGCTCCAGAACTCCGCGAGGAAGACCGGCTCCCGGTCTCCGACGAACGTGAAGAGCCCATCCTCCGAAACCTCTTCGTGCCTCGCGTCGTTCTTCTCGTACCAGACGCGGCCGCGTCCCGACTCCGGGTTGAGCATGGCGAGGACGACGACGCGGCCGGTGAAGGGCCAGAGCGAGAGGTGCTCGGGAAGCTTCTGGCGCTCTTCCTCGGAGCGCGCGTTCTTCTGCAGGTACGTCTTCTGGGCGTCGTCGAGGGAATCCCAATCGACCCCGACCGTCTCGATGTCGAACACGACTTTCGCCACGGGCCTGATGCTATTCTCTCTGCGGCCGCCGATGAAAAAAGTCGTACGGGTTCTCGCGGCGCTCGCCGCGCTCTGGCCGGCCTCGTGCGCGCGACGGGAGGTCCCGGCCGCCCCCCCGGTGACGATCTACCGGCATCTGGAAGGCGAGCCGCCCACGCTCGACCCGACCGTGACCAACGAGGAGATCGGGCTGCGCGTCGAGCAGATGCTGTTCTGGCCCCTCGTCGGGATCGACCGCGAACTGCGCCACGTCCCGGCCCTGGCCGCCTCCTGGAACGTCTCGGCCGACGGCCTGACCTTCGACTTCCGCCTCGACCCGAAGGCGCGGTGGGAGGACGGAACTCCGGTGACCTCCGAGGACGTCGCGTTCACGATCGACCGCGTGCGCGACCCCAAGGTGCCCGCCGTCAACTGGAAGTGGGGCTTCGAGGACGTGGCCGCGGTCGAGACGCCGGAGCCCTCGCGCGTCGTGGTCCGCTTCCGGCGTCCCTATGCGCAACGCCTGTTCGCCTTCAGCATGCCGATCGTCTCGCGCGCCGCGTTCGGACGCGGCGTCGACGCCGGCCGCCATCCGTTCGCGAGCGGCCCCTACCGGCTGGAGTCGTGGGAAGCGAAGCAGACGCTGACGCTGGTCCGCCGCGCGGACCAGCCGGCGCAGGCGTACCCCTTCCAGAAGATCGTGTTCCGGGTCATCCCGGACAGCGCCGTGACCTTTCGCGCGGGGACCCTCGGGCAGCTCGACGAGTTTCGGGTCGCCCGCGATCAGCGGGGCGAGGCCGAGCGGTCTCCGGACTTTCAGCAGCACAACCGAATCGCCCTGGTTCCCCGCCCGACGGTGGTCCTGCTGGTCTGGAACTGCCGCAACCCGCTGCTCTCCGACCCTCGCGTGCGGCTGGCGCTCATGCGGGCCTGGCCGCGCGCGGAGGTCGCCCGGCGCCTCTTCCCGCCGGAAGGGGCCACGCTCCTCTCGGGCCCGTACCCCGCGGGCGTGCGCGAGAACGCGCCGGACGTGGCGCCGCCCCCCTACGACCCGGCCGCGAGCGCGAAGCTCCTGGAGGAAGCGGGGCTCGCGATGGGCAAGGACGGCTTCCGGCAGCAGCGCGGCCGCAGGGCCTCTCTCGAATTCCTGCTGCCCGCGGGTCAGCCCATGTACGTCAACATCGGGGAGATCCTGCGCGACGCCTACCGGAAGGTGGGCGTGGACCTGGTCCTGCGGCCCATGGATTGGGCCGCCTACGCGCAGCGGTTCTCCGCGGGGGAGTTCGAAGTCCTGCTGAACAACTACGACTTCCTCCCGCCCAATCTCGACCCGTATCCCTATTACCACTCGAGCCAGGTTCCGCCCGCCGGCCAGAACAACGGCTTCTACCGCAACGCGCAGGCGGATCGCCTCATGGAGGCGGCGCAGACGGAGCTCGACGACGCGCGCCGCATCGAGCTCTACCGCCAGATCCATCGCCTGCTCGCGGCCGATCCGCCCGCGGATTTCCTCTGGACGGTGGGGCAATACTGGGGCATCTCCCGGCGGCTCGCCGGTGTCGAGATCTCGCCGCTCGGCCTCTTCCACTTCCTGCCCGGTCCGCTCGGCTGGCGCCTCGCCCCCGCGCGCCGGTAGGTCCCGTGCCTTCCCCGCTCGAAGGCGTGCTCGTGCTCGACCTGTCGCGGGTCCTCGCGGGCCCCTTCTGCACGATGCTCCTGTCGGACCTGGGGGCGCGCGTGATCAAGGTCGAGCATCCCGAAGGGGGAGACGTCACCCGCGGCTGGGGCCCGCCGCACGAAGCCGGGAGCGGGCTTGCGGCCTACTATCTCTCGGTCAACCGCAACAAGGAATCGATCGCGCTCGACCTCTCGAGCCCCGCCGGGGCGGAGTCGGTCCGGCTGCTGGCGCGCCGCGCCGACGTGCTCGTCGAGAACTTCGCCCCGGGCGCCCTCGCCCGGCTGGGACTCTCCCTCGCAGAGCTGCGCCGCGAAAACCCGCGCCTGGTCACCGCCTCGATCACCGGGTTCGGGCGGGAGGGCCCCGATGCGTCGTCGCCCGGCTTCGATCTTCTCGCGCAGGCCGGCGGCGGCTTGATGGCGATCACCGGCGAGCCGGACGGGCAGCCGACCAAGGTCGGCGTCGCCGTCTCGGACCTCTTCGCGGGCTGCTACACGGCGATCGGCCTGCTCGCGGCGCTCGATGCGCGCGACCGCACCGGTGTCGCGTCCCACGTGGAGACCGATCTGTTCTCCGCCACGCTGGCCTCGCTGATCAACGTCGCGCAGGCCGCCCTGGTGACCGGGCAGGAGGCGAGCCGGCACGGCAACGCGCACCCGCAGATCGTGCCCTATCGCCCGTTCCATGCCGCCGACGGGGAGTTCATCCTCGCCGTCGGCACCGACCCGCAGTTCGCGCGGCTCTGCGAAGTCGTGGGCCGCGCCGCCTGGCGCGAAGACCCGCGCTTTGCGACCAACGAGGGGCGCGTCGTCAACCGCCGCACACTCGAAGGCGCGCTCGAGGAGATCTTCCGCGGGCAGCCGCGCGCGGTGTGGCTCGGCCGCTGCCGCGAGAAGGGCGTGCCCGCCGGGCCGGTCCGGGGGCCGCTCGAGGCCCTGCTCTCCGACACCGCCCGCGCGCTCGGCGCCGTGCGGCGCGTCGGCGGCGTCGGGTTCGTGGCCTCTCCGATCCGGGTCGGCGGGCAGGAAGCCCCGCTCCGTTTTCCTCCGGCGCTCGACGCGGACGGGCCGCGCCTGCGCCGCGAGTTCGGGCTCCCGGATCGCCCGGCCTGAGGGCCGGCTCCGGTATTCTTCGGGCGTGAAGGTCGCCTTCATCGGTTCCCACGGCGTCGGCAAGACGACGCTCTGCTTCGAGCTCGCGGCCTTGCTCAAGAAGCGGGACCGGGTCGTCGAGATGGTCCGCGAGGTGGCTCGCTTCTGCCCGCTTCCCATCAACCGGGACACGACGATCTCGGCGCAGTCGTGGATTCTGCACACGGAGATCGCCGAGGAGCTGGTGGCGGAGCACAAGGCGGAAATCGTCGTGTGCGACCGCAGCGTCCTCGACAACTATTGTTATCTGCTCCAGACCGGGCGGGCCCCGATGCTCGAGCCGCTCGTGCGGTCGTGGACCGGGACATACCAGCTCCTCGTGAAGGTGCCGATCGTGGGCTCTCTCCAGTACGACGGGCTGCGCGACGTGGACGACGTTTTCCAGCGGGCGATCGACGGGAAGATCGAGGAGCTGGTGGCGGAGTGGTCGGTCCCGGTCCTGCGGCTCGACCGCGACCGGCGCCCGTTCTGGGCGAGCGACTCGCTCGACGCGATCCTGCCGCGGCTCGGCCCGGTCCAGCAGCCGCTCTTCGGCGGGGAGTCCGGCGACTGACGTTCGAGGCCACTGGAGCCCGTCAATCCGGCGGCGCCGCCTCGGCCGCCGGAGGGCCCTGGGCGAGGGTGCGCCAGGCGACGGCCGCGAGCACGATCCCTCCGCCCGCCATCGCGAACGGGCTCGGCCGCTCGCCCAGGAAGAGAAGGACCCAGACCGGGTTGGCCACGGGCTCGAGCATGCCGATCAGAGAAGCGCGCGTCGCCGGAACGTGCCGGATGCCGCGCACGAAGAGCGCATAGGCGCCCGCGAGCTGGAAGAGACCCAGGAACAGGAGCCAGGCGAGCGAGCGGCCCGAGAGGGAAAGATCCGAGGCGACGAAGGGCAGGAGGCTCGCCGCCGCGAGGACGTTGCCGAAAGTCACGACCGCTTCGGCGCCCTCCCCGCGCTCGCGGCGCAGCGAGATCACCAGGAAGGCGAACAGAAGGCTCGAGAGCAGCGCCATGAGGTCGCCGGCGAGGCTTCGCGTCTCGAGCTTGCCGACGAAAAACAGGGCCATGCCGCAGAGCGCGGCGCCGACCGCGACCGTGTCGGCGCGCCGCCGCGCCTCGTGGAGCAGGACCGGAGCCGCGATCAGGACCCAGACGACGCCGGTGTACTGGAGGAAGATCGCGTTGGCGGCGGTCGTCCACTTGGTCGCGATCACGAAGGTGATCAGGCAGGCCGCGTAGCTGGCGATCGCGGAGAGCAGAAACGTCCGGCGCGGCAGGCGGTTCGGCCGGAAGAGCAGGACAAGCGCGACCGCGGCGAAAGCGGAGCGATAGAAGGCGACCTTCAGCGCGGGCTCTGCGACCGCCTTGATCCCCAGGCCTCCGGCGGACCAGAGCAGGGCGGCTCCCGCCACCTGGAGCGCGCCGCGCCGCTCGGAAGAGAGTGCGGAGTTCAGCGGCCCGTTCCCGAACCGCCCGCGGCGGGAGTCCGGTGGCCGACCGCGTCGACGATCGCTCGGGCTACGGCCTCCGCCGCGGCCGCGCCGATTCGCAGGCGCGTCGCGAGGGCAGGCTTGCTTCCCGCGGGCGCGAGCGCGAAGACCGTATCGCCGTCGACCACCGTGTGCGCGGGCCGCACCGCGCGGGCGAGGCCGTCGTGCGCCTCGATCGCGACCCGCTTCAATGCCCCTTCGTCGAAGGGGACCGTCGAGACCACGCACACGAGCGTCGTGTTGGCGCCGGCAAGCGGGCTGTCGGTCAGGGACTCCCGCCACAGCGCGTTGGCGGACCGGAACGCGGAGGATTCTCCCGAGGGGCCGGCGATCGGGGTCCCCGTTTCGGCGTCCACGACGTCGCCGAAGGCGTTGACGGCCGCGAGCGCCGCGACCCGATGGCCGCCGAACACATCCAGCGCCGCGCATCCGACCCCTCCGCGCGCCGCGCGCCCCGCTCCGAAGAGCTTGCCGACCGTCGCGCCGGCGCCGGCTCCGACGGGACCGGTCTCGATCTCCCCCTCGCGTGCGGCCTCGCACGCGGCGAAGCCTTCTTCCTCTCCCGGGTAGGCGTCCGCGTCGCCCACTGCCAGGTCGAAGAGCACGGCCGCGGCGACGATCGGCACGCGCGCCCGGCCTACCCGAAAGCCGACGCCGCGGCCGCGAAGCCAGGAGGCGACACCCGTCGCGGCCGCGAGCCCGAAGGCGCTGCCGCCCGCGAACAGCAGGCCGTGGATCTCGGAGACGAGGTTGCCGGGCGTGAAGACGCCCGTCTCGCGGGTGCCCGGAGCGCCCCCGCGCACGTCGACGGCGGCCGTGGTGCCGGGGGGCGGCAGGATGACCGTGCAGCCGGTCCGACGCTTCCCGTCGGTGTGATGCCCGATCCGGTATCCCGGCGGGAAGCAGGACACGCCGCTACTCGACGACCCGCCGGAGTCGGGAGGGGCGCCCGGCGCGGTCGCAGGCGATGCAGAAGTGCGCTCGCCGGAAGGGCCGGAAGCGCCGGAAGATCCGGCGGCACCCTTCGCAGCGGTACAGGATCTGCCGTCGTTGCCGAAAGGCGGAAAGCGCCGCGGTCAAGGGAGCGTGCCCGCCCTTGACGCCGAGCTGGCGCGCCAGCCGCCGGAAGAGCGGCCCGTGCCCCCCGGCGCGGGCTCCGCGCAGGGCGAACGCCCACGCGTGCGCCGCCTCGTGCAGCAGCGTCTCGCGCCTCTCGGCCTCCGGGAGGTGGGCCGAAATGGTGATGACGTGGGGCGCGCCGTATCGGATCTCTCCGCCGGTCAGCTTCCGTTGGGAAATCCGGACTCGCGCCGGCGCGAGTCCGAAGCGCGCGGCGAGCCGGTCGTAGAGGTCCTGCAGGCGCGTCCGGTCGTCGGCGGGCTCGAGCGGGAAGAGCAGGCTCACCCGATAAGATTAGCGAAGAATGGAGGAATCATGATCCCGAAGGCGTTTTCCGTCGCCCTGTCCCTTCTCCTCTCGGCGGCCGCCGCGTTCGCCGCCTCTCCCGGCAAGATGGTCTCCTATCCGAGCGGATCCGAGACGGTCTCCGGTTACCTCGCGGTTCCGGAGGGCTCCGGCAAGAAGCCGGCGATCGTCGTGATCCAGGAGTGGTGGGGCGTCAACGACTTCGTCAAGCAGAAGGTGGACCATTTCGCCGCGGAGGGCTACGTCGCGCTGGCGCCCGATCTCTACCGCGGCAAGGTGGCGACCGACGCCGACCAGGCTCATCAGCTCATGCGCGGTCTGCCCGAGGACCAGGCCCTGCGGGACATGAAGGCGGCCGTCGCCTCCCTGCGCGCGAGGCCGGACGTCGATCCCGCCCGCATCGCCTCGATCGGCTGGTGCATGGGGGGCGGCTACTCGCTCGCCCTCGCGTTCGCGGAGCCGACGCTGGCCGGGGCCGTCGTGTACTACGGGCGGCTCGTGACGGACCAGACGGTCATCGCGGGCTTGAAGGTCCCGCTGCTCGGAAACTTCGGCGGCCGGGATCAGGGAATCAGCCCCGACAGCGTGCGCGCCTTCGCCGATCGCGCCCGTGCGAGCGGCAAGAGCGTGGACTTCAAGATCTACCCGGATGCCGGACACGCCTTCGCCTCTTCCCGCGATCCGAAGGTCTTCCGGGCGGAGGACGCGAAGGATGCCGACGCGCGGGCCGAGGCGTTCCTGGCGAAGGTCTTGAAGGGGAAGTCGGGATCCTGAGAAGCCGGCTACGGCGTCACTTGTTCTTCTTGTACCAGTCCGCGTTGATCTGCTGGTAGTGCTTCCACTTCTCCGGGATCGTCTCCTCGGTGAAGATCGCCGTCACCGGGCAGGCAGGCTCGCAGTTACCGCACTGGATGCAGACGTCCGGGTCGATGTAGAGCATTTCCTCCGTCGCGAAATTCGGCTCGTCCTTTCGAGGATGAATGCAATCGACCGGACAAACATCGACGCACGCCGTGTCCTTGGTTCCGATGCACGGCTCGGCGATGATGTACATGCCCATCTTCGGGTTCCTCCTCGCTCTTCTTCGAGAGCGAAACCGGATTCTAACAGGGCCGGCGGGAAGGATCTCAAACGGGTCCCCGGGAGGGCGCCCCGCGCGCTATTTTCCGACCGATATCTGGAAGGCGAGATTCCGGCCGTCCGGCTGGGAGGCATAGCGCACCGTCACCCTCGCGTCCGGGGCGAGCACGCCGTTGATTCGCGTTTCCGCGTTCCAGACGAAGGTCATTTCCCCGGAGTCGACCTTGACGACCAGGGTCTGGTGGGCGGAGTCGAGCCGGGAGACGGTTCCGCTGACGGTTTGCGCCTTGTCGGCCCCCGGCGCCGCGGCGCCGCAGATCAACAGGAGCGCCGCCAGGGCGGCAACGGTCCCGATCGTCTTGCGCATGGCTCGTTTCCCCCTTCCGGACAACCGCGCCGCGCCTCGGTCCATTCCGCGTCCGGGCCCTGCCGAGTTGACAGCGCCCCGGGCTGCCCATAAAATACGCCGTTTTTTCGACACGCCCCCCTGGGAGGATCTGTACGATGTCAAAACGCTGGACGGAAGCGGAACTCCGGTTCTTGATGGACAACGCGGGCAAGATGAGCGTCCAGGCTCTGGCCGACGTGCTTTCGGCCCGCATCGACGAGCTCGAGAAGAAGATGGAGAAGCTGGGCCTGCTGGGTGCCGCGGAGGCGCCCGCCGCGAGGAAAGCGCAGACCTTGAAGGAGCTTTCCCGCCTCGCCGAGAGCGCCCGCAGGGAGTTCGATCGGGGCGTGTCCGCCCTTCAGCGCAAGAAGACCGAGGAGGCCGAGCGCCACTTCGCGGAGCTGATCCAGAAGTATCCGGACGAGAAGGAGCTCGTGGATCGCGCCCGCGTCTACCTGGCGGTCTGCGAGCGGCAGAAGAAAGTGGGCGCGCTCACCCTGACGGAGCCGGAGGACTTCTATTACGCCGCCGTGCTCGCCAAGAACCGCGGGCAGGTGGCCGAAGCGATCGAGCACTTGAAGCGCGCCGCCCGAAAGAACGGACGGGGCAAGGTCGACTTCCTGCTGGCGTGCTGCTACGCGCAGAACGGCGAGCGCGAAACGGCGATCGAGCACTTGAAGCGCGCGATCGAGGAAGATCAGAGCAACCGGATCCTGGCGCGGCACGACAGCGACTTCGATCCGGTCCGGGACACGCCGGAATTTCAGGAGCTGCTGGCTTCGTAAGGAGGCGTTCGGTGGCCGATCGGAGGTCGTCCGGATCCCGCGGCCCGCGTTCCTTGCCCGGCGTCCGGCGTTCTCGGGCGCCGAAGGGGACGAAGCGCCGCGGGCCGCACGCGGCCGGGGCGGCGCCGGACCGGCGCGTCCGGGCGGTGGTTCTCGCCGCCGGCGTCGGATCGCGCATGCTCTCCGCCGTGCCGAAGGTCCTTCACCGGGTCGGCGGCCGGACGCTCGTCGAGGCGGTGCTCGACGCCGCCGAAGGCCTGTCGCCTTCCCGGGTGGTCGTCGTTCTGGGCGCCGGCCGCGAGCGGGTCGAGGCCGCGCTCGCGGGACGATCGGTCGCCTTCGCCAGGCAGGAGCCTCCGCTCGGAACCGGGGACGCGGTGCGGCAGGCGCTGCCCGCCCTCGGCGAGGAAGACGGCCCGATCCTGGTGTTGTCGGGAGACACGCCGCTGCTGCAGTCCGGGACGCTCGCGGCGCTCGTCGAGCGGCAGCGGCGCGGGAACCTCGACCTGGCGCTGCTCACTTTCCGCCCGCCCGAGCCCGGAGAATTCGGCCGCGTCGTGCGCGACGCGGGCGGCCGCGTGCGCCGCATCGTGGAGGCGAAGAACGCCACGGCCCGGGAGCGGAAGATCCCGGAAGTCAACGCGGGGGTCTACTGCTTCGCCGCGAGGGCACTGCGGAAGGCGGCCGCCGGGCTGACCGTCGACGCGGTCTCGGGCGAGTACTACCTGACCGACGCGGTCGGGATCCTCGTCCGGGCCGGTGGCCGGGTCGAGGCCGTCGTCGCGGAAGACTGGCGGGAGGCCTGGGGGGTCAACACGCGCCGCGACCTCGCCGCGGCCGAGGAGATCGAGCACCGCCGCCGCCTCGAGCGCGCCCTGGACGCCGGGGCGACCATCGTGGACCCGGCGACCACGCGGCTCGGCCCGCGCGTGCGTCTCGAGCCGGACGCGATCCTCCATCCCTTCGTGTGCCTGGAAGGGGAGACCTCGGTGGGCGAGGGAGCTGAGGTGCTCTCGTTCACGCGAATCGTCAACTCGGCCCTCGACGCCGGAGCCGTCGTCGGGCCGCACTGCGAGCTCGACGGCGCCCGGGTCGGCGCGCGCAGCCGGGTCGGACCCTTCGCGCGGATGCGGCCCGGCTCCGTGGTCGAGCAGGACGTCCGGGTCGGCAACTTCGTCGAGACCAAGAACACGATCCTCCACGACGGCGTGAAGGCCCAGCACCTCGCCTACCTCGGCGATGCCGAGGTCGGCGCGCGGTCGAACATCGGCGCCGGCGTCATCACCTGCAACTACGACGGGTCGAAGAAGCACCGCACGACGATCGGGGAGGGCGTGTTCGTCGGCAGCGACGCGCAGCTCGTCGCGCCCGTGACGGTGGGCCGCGGCGCGTACGTGGGCGCCGGCGCCACGATCACCGAGGACGTCCCGGAAGGGGCGCTCGCCCTCTCCCGCGTTCCGCAGACGAACGTCGAGGGTTGGGTGGAGAGGCGCAAGGCGAAGCAGGCGCAGGCCGAGGCCGCGGAGAAGAAGGCGTGAGACGCCTGGGAGGCGATTGAGTCATGTGCGGCATCGTCGGTTACGTCGGCCCCCGCGAGGCGGCGCCCATCCTGCTCGACGGCCTGAAGCGGCTCGAGTATCGCGGCTACGATTCGGCGGGCATCGCGACGCTCTCCAACGGCAGCTTCCGGATCACCCGCAGCTCGGGGAAGCTCTCGAATCTGATCGAAAAGCTGAACGGCTCCTCGAGCGCCGGGACCACGGGCATCGGCCACACGCGCTGGGCCACGCACGGCCGGCCGACGGAAGACAATGCGCACCCGCATCGCGATTGCCGGGGCAAGATCGTCGTCATCCACAACGGCATTTTCGAGAACTTCGCCGAGCGCAAGGCGGAGCTCGCCGCGGCGGGGCACCGCTTCGCGAGCGAAACGGACACCGAGGTCTTCGCCCACGAGGTCGAGCAGGCTTTTCGGGGCGACCTGTTCGAGGCCGTGCGCCGCGCCACTTCGCGGCTGACCGGAGCCTACGCCGTCGTGGTCTCTTCGAGCGAGGAGCCGGGCGTGCTCGTGACCGCGCGCTCGGGGCCGCCGATCGCCCTCGGGCTCGGGAACGGGGAGAACTTCGTGGCCTCGGATCCCGTGGCGCTGGCGGCCTGGACCCGCGACGTGATCTTTCTCGAGGACGGGGACGTGGCGCGGGTGGACGCCGGAAGCGTCCGGATTCTCGATGCGAAGGGTCGGGAGCCCGATCGCCCGAGGCACCGCATCCTCTGGGACGCGGTCGCGGCCGAAAAGGGGGGCTACCGCCACTTCATGGCCAAGGAAATCCACGAGCAGCCAACGGCGATCGCCGAGTCGCTCGGCGGGAAGGTCTCGCTGGAGACCGGCGAGATCCTGATTGCCGACGCGATTCTCTCCCCGGAGCGCGCGGCGAACTACGATCGCGTTCTGCTGCTCGCCTGCGGGACCTCCTGGCATTCGGCCCTGATCGGCAAGTTCCTGATCGAAGGGATGGCGCGGATTCCCGTCGAGGTGGACTACGGCAGCGAGTTTCGCTATCGCCGGCCCGTCGTCGGCGAGCGCACGCTCACCCTCGGCATCTCCCAGTCGGGCGAGACGGCCGACACGGTCGCCGCGCTCTCGGAGGCGCGGCGCGAAGGCGCGCCGATCGGAGCGATCGTGAACGTTCCCGGCAGCCAGATCGCCCGGATGGCCGACGCGGTCTTTCCGACGCACGCGGGCCCGGAGATCGGCGTCGCCTCGACGAAGGCGTTCACGACGCAGCTCGCGGTGCTCTTCCTGATCGCCGCCCGGCTGCGGGAGTCCCGGGGCCTCGGCAAGGGCCTGACGGAAGGCGAGCGCAGCGCGCTCGTCCAGCTGCCCGCCGCGGTCGGCCGGACGCTCGCGACCGAGCCCCTGGTCGAGGAGCTCGCCAAGCGGTACCAGCACGTGAGCGACTTCCTCTTCCTCGGCCGCGGCCCGCACTACCCGGTGGCGCTCGAAGGAGCGTTGAAGCTCAAGGAGATCTCCTACATCCACGCGGAGGGGTATCCGGCCGGAGAGATGAAGCACGGCCCGATCGCGCTGGTCGACGAGAATCTCCCCGTCGTGGTGCTCGCGCCGCACGACGGCTGGCGCGAGAAGACCCTCTCGAACCTCCAGGAGGTCAAATCCCGCGACGGAATCGCCATCGTCGTCCTGACGCGCCCCGACGAGGCCGTGTCGGAGATCGCCGATCACGTCCTCCTCGTTCCGGAGAGCGTTCCCGAGCTTCAGCCGATCCTGACCGTCGTCCCGCTGCAGTTGCTGGCCTACCACGTGGCCGTGCGGCGCGGCTGCGACGTGGATCAGCCGAGGAACCTGGCCAAGTCGGTCACGGTCGAGTGAGCTTTCGGTCGTCAGTTTTCAGTCATCAGTTTCGGAGGGCTCCGAGAACTGACAACTGAGAACTGACAACTGATAACTTCTCCCCGTGCCCGACTCTCCCTCTCTGACCGGCCTCAACCCGGAACAGCGCGAGGCCGTGCTGCACGCGAAGGGACCCCTTCTCGTCCTGGCCGGCGCCGGGTCGGGCAAAACGCGCGTCATCACGCACCGGCTGGCCCGGCTCATCGAGACCGGAGCGGATCCGCGGGCGATCGTCGCGGTCACCTTCACCAACAAGGCGGCGCAGGAGATGCGGGAGCGGGCGCGCAGGCTGCTCGGGGGGGCGGCCCTGCTCTCCTTCGTCGGGACCTTTCACTCCTGGGGGCTGCGTTTCCTGCGCCGGCACGCCGCCGCGGCGCGCCTGCCTGCCCGCTTCGTCATCGCAGACGGCGCCGACCAGCTCGCCCTGGTCAAGGAAGCGATGGCGGAGGCCGGCGTCTCGGAGCAGATGCTTTCACCCGGCGCCGTGCGCTCCCGGGTCTCCCATGCCAAGAACTCCCTCGTCACGCCGCAGGAGTTCGAGGCGTCGCGCAACGACTTCGCCGGCGAGCGGATCGCCCGCGTCTACCGGATCTACGAGAAGAGGCTGGCCGCCTCGGGGGCGCTCGATTTCGACGACCTGATCGTGCGGCCGGTGCGCATCCTGCGCGGCGAGCCGGAGCTCGCCGCGGCGGAGCGGCGCCGCGTGCGGCACCTCCTGATCGACGAGTACCAGGACACCAACGCCTCGCAGGACGCGCTCGTGAAGCTTCTGGGCGAGGCGGCGGACTCCCTCTGCGCCGTCGGCGACGAGGACCAGGCGATCTACCGCTGGCGCGGCGCCGAAGTCGAGCACATCCTCCGCTTCGACGCGGACTTCCCCGGAGCCCGCGTCGTCGCGCTCGAGCGCAACTACCGCTCGACCGCCGGGATCCTCGCGGCCGCCTCGGCGCTGGTGTCGCACAACCGCCGGCGCCGCGCGAAGACGCTGCGCGCGGACCGCGGCGCCGGCTCCCGCGTGCGGCTCTGGAGATTCGAGGAGGACCGGCAGGAGGCGGAGGAGGTCGCCCGCGCGGTCGCGGAGGGGGGCCGGCCGCCTTCGGAGGTGGCCGTCCTCTACCGCACGAACGCCCAGTCGCGGGCCTTCGAGGAGGAGTTCCTGCGCCGGCGAATCCCCTACGTCGTCGTCGGCGGAATGAAGTTCTACGAGCGCGCCGAGGTCAAGGACGCCCTGGCGTACCTGCGCCTCGCCGTCCGGCCCGAGGACGACCTCGCCTTCCGCCGCGTCGTCAACGTCCCCGCCCGCGGCATCGGGTCGGCGACGCTCGAACGGATCGCGGAGGCCGCGCGGGAAAGAGGGCGGTCGTGGTGGGAAGTTTCCGGCGAGCCTCTGCCCGGCCTCTCGGATCGCGCCCGGCTGGCCCTGTCGCGGTTCCGCGCGCTCGTGGCGGACCTTCGGGACAAGGCCCCGGCGTACACGCCGTCGGCCCTTCTCGAGCACTTGCTCGCGGCGACCGGCTACGCGGCCCTCTACGAGCGGTCCGAGGAGCCCGAGGACGTCGCCCGGCGCGAGAACCTGGAGGAGCTGCTCTCCTCCGCGCGCGAGTTCGAGCGCTCGAACGAGGAGGGCGCGTCGGTCGAGGAGTATCTGGACGCCGTCTCGCTCGCGACCGACCTCGACGCGGACACGCGGGCGGGGACTGTGACGCTCTCGACGCTGCACGCCGCCAAGGGTCTCGAGTTTCCCTCGGTCTACGTCGTGGGCCTGGAGGAGGGTTATGTGCCTCATGGCAACTCGGCCGAGGACCCGGACGAGCTCGAGGAGGAGCGACGGCTTCTCTACGTCGGCATGACGCGGGCCAGGGACGAGCTGACGCTGACGCTTTCCGACCGCCGCCTGGTCTACGGCCGGGTCCAGTACCGCTCGCCGTCGCGGTTCCTGGAGGAGTTGCCCCGGGAGGAGCTGGAAGAGCGCGGGATCGAGGCGCCGAGGTCCTTCCGGACGACCCTCTCCGACCGGCAGATCGATTACGGTGCGGACAGGGACTTCGAGCCCGAGCCCGATTCCGAGCCGGCGCCGCTCGCCCGCGGCCGGCGCGTGCGCCACCCTCGCTACGGATACGGCGTCATCCTGGCCCAGGAGGGCTCGGGCGACGACACGCGCCTGACGGTCTACTTCGACCGCGCCGGCAAGAAGAAGTTCGTCGCGCGCTACGCGGATCTGAGGTTGGCGTAGGGGACTGAGGACTAGGGACTAGGGACTGAGGACTCCTCTGGAAGTCGCCTCGATGTGACTGAGTCGTGAGTCCTCGGTCCTCGGTCCTCAGTCCTCGGTCCGCATCACCAGTCCGATCATTCGGCCAGCCCTCGCGCCGTCCCGGCGGTAGGAGGCGAACCTCTCGCCGCCGCATCGCGTGCAGGCGGGGTGAGCGGAGATCGCGCGGGACGGAACGCCGGCCGCTTCGAGCTGCGCGCGGTTGACCGCGGCGATGTTCAGATGGAAGCGGCCTCCGCAGGAGGCGCTCAGGAACTCGCCCGCGAATTGCGCGGCCACCTCGCCACCCACCTCGTAGCAGCAGGGCCCGATCGAGGGGCCGAGCCAGGCGCGCAGGCGAGCCGGCTCGGCGCCGATCGCCGCGAGGGCCTCGACGGCGGCCCGCGCCGCCCGCAGGGCCGTTCCCCGCCATCCGGCGTGCGCCGTCGCGACGGCGCCGGGAGCGGCGAGCACGATCGGAACGCAGTCGGCCGTCTGGACGGCGAGCGCGATTCCGGGCAAGTCGCTCGCCAGGATGTCGCACTGCCCGGCGTCGACGGCCTCTCCCGCGGCGGGCCTCTCCCGGATCGTCACGGCCCGGGTCCCGTGCACCTGTGTCGCGCGCACGATCGGCGTTCCGTCGAGCGCGAGGCTGCGCGCCAGCCGCCGCGCCAGATACGAGGTCGGCGAGGCTTCCTCGGGCGGCGCGACGCCGCGGCCCGAGAAGGCGACCAGAATCCCGTCCGGGAGGTCGGCGGGGCGGAAGATCGGGATGCCGTCGACGATCTCCTCGGTCCAGGTCACGAAAACATTGTAGGGGAGGGGCTTGATCATCGCCTCGCCGGGCCGCCCCGGAGATCTCTTTCGAGGCGGCGCGACGCAAGGGGATCGCGGACGACGGGTGCTCGCGCCGCCTCGCTGCATGACCCGCCGTGCTAAAATTTCACAGTGCCACCGGTGGAAATGGCTGAAAAGACGAGTGTTTTTCCCGTCATCGGGCTGGAGGTGCACGCGCAGCTTCAGACCCGGTCCAAGATCTTCTGCCCCTGCCCCGTCACCGTCGGCGCGCCTCCCAACTCGGCCACCTGCCCGGTCTGCCTGGGATTCCCCGGCACGCTTCCGGTCTTGAACCGCGAGGCGGTCACCCTGGCGCTGCGCCTCGCCTCGGCGGTCGGCGCCGAAGTTCACCGCGAGTCGCTCTTCGCGCGCAAGCACTACTTCTATCCGGACCTGCCCAAGGGCTATCAGATCTCGCAGTACGACCGGCCCTTCTCGACCGGCGGGAAGATCGAGATCGACACCCCGTCCGGTCCAAGGGCCATCCGGCTGGTGCGGATTCACCTCGAGGAGGACGCGGGCAAGCTCCTCCACGACACGCCGTACGCCGAGGTCCCGCCGACCGAGACGCTCGTGGACTGGAACCGCGCCGGCGTGCCGCTGGTCGAGATCGTGGGCGAGCCCGACATCCGGACGCCGGAAGAGGCCGCCGCGTACCTGACGGAGCTGCGGCTGCTGCTGCGCCGAAACGGGGTCTCCGACGGCGACATGGAGAAGGGCAACCTGCGCTGCGACGCCAACGTCTCCGTGCGCCTCTCGGAGACGGCTCCCCTCGGCACGCGCGTCGAGATCAAGAACCTGAACTCCATTCGCTTCGTCGCGAAGGCGCTCGAGCACGAGATCGAGCGGCAGGCGCAGGTGATCGCGCGGGGAGAGCGGGTCGTCCTCGAGACGCGCCTCTGGGACGCGGCCGCGGGGCGCACGGTCGCCATGCGCGGCAAGGAGGAGGCGCACGACTACCGCTACTTCCCGGAGCCGGACCTGGGCGCGCTCGTGGTGGACGACGCCTGGATTGCGGAGGCGACCCGAGACATGCCGGAACAGCCGCGTGCGCTGCGGGCAAGATTCATGTCATACGGAGTTCCGGCGAGAGAGGCTTTCACGCTCGCCTCCTCGAAGAAACTCGCTGACTATTTTGAGCAATTGGTGGCCCAAGGCACGAACCATAGGGATGCATCTACGTGGGTCACCGGTGAGTTTTTGAGACGAATGAAGGAGCAGGGAGTCTCTCTTGAGGACGACACGGAGTTTCCCTTGCCGGCCAAGAGGCTCGGCGAGATTGTACAGATGTATCAGCACAGCAAGATCTCGCTCACGACTGCTAAAGATCTTGTCGGTGACGTCGTAGTTTGGACGGCTGACGATCTTGGACAGCTCGTTCAGTCGAGGGGACTGAGGATGATCAGTGATTCGCAGGGTATCGAGGCCCTGGTCGCGGAGATCGTCTCGGCCAACCCCTCGCAGGTCGCGCTGTACCGTTCGGGCAAGACGCAGACCTTCGGCTGGTTCGTGGGCCAGGTCATGAAGAAGACCGGGGGGCGGGCCGACCCCGCGCAGGCGCGGGCGGCTCTGGAAGCGGCGCTGGGAGCGCCCTCCTCTTGATCCAGCTCTTCCGCGTCTCCAAGGACTACGGGCGCTTCCGGCACGCCCTGATCGACGTCTCCTGCAACATCGAGCGCGGCGAGTTCGTCTTCCTGACGGGGCCGTCGGGGGCGGGCAAGTCCACGTTCCTGAAGCTGCTCTTCCGGGAGGAGTCGCCCTCCGCCGGACAGATCCTCGTCAACGGCCGGAACATCGGCGTTCTGCCGCCATCCCAGATCCCGTACTTCCGGCGCGGCGTGGGCGTGGTGTTCCAGGACTTCAAGCTGATCGCGCGCAAGACCGTCTTCGAGAACGTCGCCTTCGTCCAGAACGTGCTCGGCCTGCCGCGCGCCGAGCAGAAGCGCCGCGCCTACCACGTCTTGAAGCGCGTCGGGCTCCATCACCAGATGAACGCCTACCCGGAAGAGCTCTCCGGAGGCGAGCAGCAGCGCGTGGCGATCGCCCGCGCGATCGTCAACGAGCCGACGCTCCTCCTGGCCGACGAGCCGACCGGCAACCTCGATCCGGCGCTGTCGGAGGAGATCATGCGGCTCTTCGCCGAGATCAACATCCGGGGAACCACGGTTCTGGTCGCCACGCACGACATCGAGCTCATCCGCCGGATGGGCAAACGCGTGCTGACCCTCGATCACGGGCACCTGCGCGAGCGCGAGATCGCGCGCGAAACGACGGGGTTCGTGCGGGAAGTGCCGTTTCTTCCCCTGGGGTAGTTATCAGTTGTCAGTTATCAGTTGTCAGTGAGCCCGGCCTGGAACTGGAAACTGAAAACTGACAGCTGACAACTCCTCATGGGCATCAAGCCGCGTTACGTCGTCGGCGAGGCCTGGTCGGTCGCCCGGAGCGGTCCCCGCCAGACGGCCATGGCCGTCCTGCTGGTGGCTCTGGCTCTCTACGTGCCGGGCCTTCTGGCGCTCGTCTCCCGGAACCTCGGCAGGCTGGCGGCTTCGGAAGGGGAGCCGGTCGCGGTGGTCGTCACGCTGGACGCCACGGCGGACGCGCGCGCCCTTGCCCGGCGCGTGGCGGAGAGCCCCGGAGTGGCCAGGGTGCGCATCGTGGGGAGCGCCGCGGCGCTCGAGCGGTTCCGCCGCGCTTACCCCGACCTCGGCCAGGCCCTCGCGGGTCTCGAGGAGGCGCCATTTCCCACCACGCTCGAGGTCAGCCTGGCGCGGGGCGCGCCGGCCGGCGCCGGACGGCAGATCGCTCAGGCGGCGCGGTCCTGGCCGGGTGTGGAGTCCGCGGAGTCGGAGGAGGAGTACGGCCGGCGCTTCCGGGACGCGGTCCGGCTGCTGCGGGGCGCCGGGATCTTTCTCGGCCTGGTGCTGACCGCGGCGGCGATCCTTTCGGTGGCCTCGGCGATCCGCCTGGCCCTCGACCTGCATCGGGAAGAGATCGAGATCATGCGGCTGATGGGAGCGACCGAAGGCGCCATCCGGGCTCCCTTCTGGCTCTACGCCTCCGCCGAGGGATTGGCAGGCGGCACGCTGGCGCTCGCCCTGCTCTACGCGACCTACCGCTTCGCGACCTCCTGGCTGGCGCGCGATCCCCACCCGGTCCTCTCGGCGCTCTGGGTGCGCTTCCTGGACCCCTCGACGGCCCTGCTGCTTCCCGCGGTCGGGCTGGCGGCCGGGTTCCTCGCGAGCGTGCTGTCGATCAGCCGGCAGAGCTGAGTTGAGAGGCGATCCGCCCGTCAGACCGCTTCCGGCGGCGGGTCGGGCTCGCCCAGCAGTCGGGCGAATCCCTCCCATCCCTGGACGTTCTCGCAGACCACCTTCAGCGCGGAGGTCAGGGGCACGGCCAGGATGGCTCCGGGAACGCCCCAGAGCAGCCCCCAGAAGATGAAGGAGACCATGACGGCCAGGGGAAAGAGCCGCACCCTTCCGCCGACGATCAGAGGGGTCAGGATGTTTCCCTCGAGGAACTGGAGCAGGGAATACACCGCGAAAACGAGCAGCGCCTTTCCCCCGTCGAACTGGAAGTACGCCACCGCGATGGCCGGCACGGTCGAGACGATGATGCCGACGTAGGGCAGCAGGATCGCGAGCCCGGCGATCGGCCCCAGGATGTAGTAGTAGTTGATCTGCAGCACCATCAGCGCGATCGTCGTCGCCGCCGCCATGATCAGCATCACGAAGGAGAGGCCGAGCGCGTAGGCCGTCATGGTGCGCGAGATCGCGCCCGTCACGTTCGTCTGGCCATAACGGGGGTTGCGGCTCAGTATGCCCTCGATGACGCGGCCGAACTTCTCCCGATCCTTCAGCATGAAGAGGGTCAGGAAGGGAACCGTGGCCGCGTACAGCAGGAACTCGATCAGGTCGCCGATCCGGGCGAACAGCGCGCGCGTCGAGGCGAGCGGAGACTCGCTGATCTTGACCTCGCGCACCCCCCGCGTCTCTTCCGGGAGGATGTTGCCCATGCGCTCCCGCAGCGTGTTGATGAAATCCATGACCTTCGACAGCAGTTCCCGGATCCGCGTCTGGTACCGGGGCAGGTCGCTGTAGAAGAGGTTCAGCTGCGCCGTCACGTTGATGACCAGCAAGACGATCGCGCCGATGAGCACGAAGAGCAGCATCAGAATCGCCGCGATCCGGGGGATTCGCGCCCGCTCGAGCAGCGATACGAAGGGGCGCAAGGCGAAGGACAGGAAGAGGGCGAAGGACAGCACGATGAAGAGGTTCCGGCCGAAGTAGAGCAGCGCGAGGACGGCGGCGGCCGACAGGATCGTCGCGCCCGCCGAGCGCGCGGAGGCGGCTCCCGGGCTCGCCGGCTTCGCGGACGGAATCAAAAAAGCCCCCTCCGCGGGAGGGGGCTCGGTGTCTTTCGACGTCTCCGGTTTGCTCACGCTCCGGAGATGAGTGTTACCACAATTACGGCTCGCCGGTTCTTCGCCCGCCCCTCCGGGGTCGCGTTGTCGTAGGCGGCGTCCTGGGAGCCCTTGGCCGCCGTGGTGATCCGGTTCGGGTCGATTCCGTGCCTCGTGACCAGGTATTCCTTGGCCGCCTCGGCCCGTTTGGCCGAGATCGCGAGATTCGCCTCCTCCTTGCCGCTGTTGTCCGAATAGCCGGTGATGGCGGCGGTGGAGTTCAGGTCGTTCTTCATCCGCAGGGCGATGCCGTCGAGCATCGCCTTGGCGATGTTGGTCAGGCGCGCGCTGCCGGCGTCGAAGGTGATCTCGTCGGTCGTCTTCTTCGGGGTGGGAGGCGGCGGCGGCGCCGGGGCGGCCGGGGCGGCGGGCGCCGGCTCGGCCCTGGGCTCCTCGACGACGGGCGCGGGGGCCGCCGGCGGAGGCACTTCGACGGGGGGCGGGGGCAGCGGCGGCCAGGCCGCGTAGGTCACGCCGAAGACTCCTCCGAAGGGAGACGGATTGTTGCCGTGCTTGATCAGAAGGTCGAGGTTCGCCGAGAGCGCCGTCGAGACGGCGACCCCCGTGCGTCCGATGAAGAAGCGCGCGCCGGCGTTCAACATCGAGTAGTTGGGCTCGGGAAAGTCGCCGCCGTCGAGAATCGTGCGGTCGATCTCGCCGATGGCGTGAATCGGCCCGACCGGCACGTCGACGCCGACGCCGAGCCGCAGCCGGTTGGCGGGACGCACGTCGAAGTCCTGGTGTCCCGCGAGCACGTAGGAAACCATGCCCGAGAAGACTCCCTTCGTGGCCACGGCGCCCCACTCCCAGTCCGTTCGGCGGGAGTTGATGTTGTCCCCCTGCACGAATTGCTGATCCTGGCGGACCGTGCCGCTGTTGATCGGCGCATGTGCCGCGAGCCAGAGGCCGACTTTGAAGTCGGGGTCCGCCTCCGAGTAGAAAGTGACCTTCGTTCCGACGCGGACCTTGCGGCCTTCGCTGCTCGAGAAGGGCTCGGGGATTTGAATGCCGTTGATCACCCCGCCCTCCCACCCGCCGCGGCTCTTGAAATCGTCCACGCCGCCGCTGGCGAAGATCGACCAGTGACGCGTGAATCCGAAGCCGATCGAGAACTCGCCGGCCACGTGCCGGTAGACGCGCGTGCGAACGTCGGTCGACTCGTCCGGCAGGTCTCCCGCGGCGAGCTGCTCGAGCCACCCGTAGGCGCCCAGCGTGAAGTGCCCGGGCTGCGGCTGGTTCGCCGTCGGCATCGTGAACAGGCCGATGTCGCCCTGATTGTTCGGGGCGATCTGCGCGGAGGCTGCCGCGCTGATCAGGCATGCAAGCATCCCGAGGAGCGCGGTACGCTTTGCCTTCATGCAATCTCCTTTCGAATGGGCGACCGAGACTGCCTAATAGAATAAGCCAGAATTGGCTAATTGCCAAACAAGTTTATCTATCTCAGCGGATTAGGCGGTCGGCCGAAGGCAGGGCCGCGGTTTTCCCTCGATTTCTGGGGTTTCAGGGGTTCCGGAGCGAGCTAAGCGCCGCCGCAGGCGTGCGCTTGAGCGAGCTTCATGCTTTTGGCTGCATCACCAGGGACATCTTGTCCTGGAAGGCCTTGACCCGGGCCGGCCCCCGGAGGGCCGAGATCGCCTTCTCCGTGTGGCGGATGAGGTCCCGAACCGCCTCCACCCCTCGTCCCTGATCGATCTCCGAGAGCGCCTGCCGGTAAGGGCGCTCGAGGTTGGGAAGGTTCGATTCGCCCAGGGCGACCTCGGCCTCCTGTTTGACTCGTGTACAGAGGATCATGAGGATCTTCTTCTCGTCTCCCAGGACGGCCGCCGCGGCCGGCGCCGCGGTGGGCCGCGCGGTCTCGCGGGAGCGCATCTCGGCCAGGCTGGCCGTGATCAGCCCGTAGAGAACCTTGGCCGTGTCGAAGGAGGACGAGCCCATGGCGCGCGCCAGCTCCTCGAGCGACCGTTTCCCGTCGATATGGATGACGAGATTCCACTCGGGAGGGGAGAGGGTGACGGGCTCGGCGAGGTTGCGAGGCTGCAGCACCGGCACGTAGTCGAGGCCGGGGATCTTGCGCGACAGCACCTTCCACTCGTCCAGCCGACGCGCCGACTCCATGAGAAGACTCGTGTTGGGCTTGTCGATGCTGACGGTGTCGGGCTCCTCTCCCTGGTTGAACTGGAATTCGCCGGCCGACCAGATCGCCAGGGCGTAGACGGCCTCCTCGCCGACCAGGTCGCCCAGCTTCGCGTGGATCATCTGCCCGTTTCGCAGATAGATGAAGCCGCGCTCCGCCCCCCGCACGAGCGTGAACATGCCCGTTTTTCCCGAGACCGAGACGAGCTGGATGATGTCCGGAACGGGCAGCTCCTGGATGGATCCCTGAAATGACATTTTTCGCGACATGATAGCAGGGCAAGAGCGGGAATCGCAGCGCCGGGCTTGCCCCGGCCAGCCGCCGAGCGCCGTCTCAAAAAGCTCTCAGCGGCCAGCCGGGCAGGCGTGGATGTGGCAGATCGCCACGGCGAGCGCGTCGGCGGCGTCCAGAGGGATCCGCGCCCGTTGACGGGCGAGAAGCGACAGCACCATGGCGCGCACCTGGGTCTTGTCGGCCTGACCGTAGCCCACCAGCGCCTTCTTGACGAGGCGCGGCTCGTATTCGAAGACCGGCAGGTCGTTCTCCGCCGCGGCCGCGAGCAGGACACCGCGCGCGTGCGCGAGCTTGACGGCGGAGGCGACGTTCTTGGCCGCGAAGACCGTCTCGACGGAGACCGCGGCGGGTCGGCACTCCGCGATCAGCGCCCGCGCCGCGATCGAGAGGATGCGCAGCTTGTCCGCCAGCGCGAGCCCCCCCGGAGGGCGCCAGACGCCGCAGCGTTCCAGCCGGAGGCCCCCCGACTCGAAGAGCACCAGACCGTAGCCCGTCGCCACCGTGCCGGGATCGAGGCCGAGGACCTTCACGGGTCAGTGATCTAGCTCGCCTCTTCAAAATCGAAATTCGCCCAGACGTGCTGCACGTCGTCATGGTCTTCGAGGGCCTCCATCAGGCGCATCATCTGCTCCGCCTTGCGCTGGTCGAGCGCGACCTCGGTCGTGGGGATCATGTCGATCTCCGCGACCGCGAGCGGCAGGCCCTTGGCTTCGAGCTTTGCTTTCACCTCGTGGAAGACCTCCGGGGCGCAGAGGACCTCGTGCACGTCGCCGGTGAACCGGACGTCTTCGGCGCCCGCCTCGATCGCCGCCTCCATGACCTGATCCTCCGTGGCCTTGTCCTTCTCGATGGTGATGTAGCCCTTCTTCTGGAAGAGGAAGCGCACGGAGCCGGACTCGCCGAGATTGCCGCCGTTCTTCGAGAAGATCGTGCGAATCTCCGGCAGGGTGCGGTTCTTGTTGTCCGTCATGGCGTCGATGAGCACGGCCACGCCGCCCGGGCCGTATCCCTCGAACGTGATCTCCTCGTAGGAGACGCCCGGCAGTTCTCCCGTGCCTCGCTGGATTCCGCGCTTGATGTTGTCGGCGGGCATGTTGACGGCCTTGGCGTCGTCGATCGCCTTTCGCAGTCGCGGGTTGCCCGCCGGGTCGCCGCCGCCCAGCCGCGCCGCCATCGTGATTTCCTTGATGAGCTTGGTGAAGAGGCGCCCGCGCTTGGCGTCGGCCGCTCCCTTCTTGTGCTTGATCGTCGCCCACTTGCTGTGACCGGACATCGGAAGCTCCTGACGTTCGAGTAGGGCGTGGATTATATGTTCGTCGCGCGCGGCGACGCGCCGGCGCTGCGCCGCTGCGGCGCGGCAGCGAAAAAGAGGCGTCCCGCCTGCTTGTCCGGCCGTTTGTCCTGTATCATTGCGAGGAACTTTCCAGCAAATCGACGCTTTGCCGATGTCCAAAAGGGTCCTGCTGATCGACTACGAGCCGCGCTCGGTGGAACGGCTCCAGGGATTGCTGTCCACCGACTACCAGCTCGCGGTCGCCCGGGACGGCGAAGAGGGCCTCGCCGCTTTCTCCGCCGGGCCCCGGTTCGACCTGGTCCTGCTGGCCGGAATGCTTCCGCGCCTGGCCTCGGGAGAGGTCATCCGCGAGATCCGCCGGAAGGGCGGCGCCACGGCTCCGCCGATCCTGCTGATGGTCTCCGGCTACAAGGGAAGCAACCCGAAGGCGGATGCCCAGCGCGTGGGCGCCTTCGACATCCTGGTCAAGCCCTTCTCCGACGAGGATCTGCGCGGCGCGGTGCGAGGCGCGATCGAGTCGACCGACGTCGGCGCCAAGACCGTCCGCATCCCGACAATCTCGGCAGGGGCGCCCGTCGCGGAGCTGACGGCGTCCGACATCTTTTCCGACGTCTTGAAGGAAGTCGCAGCGGAGGCGCCGACGAAGCCGGCCGCACCGCCCCCTGCTTCGACGCCACCGCCCCCGCCGCCGGCGCGCCCTCCGGCTCCTGCCGACGTCGATCAGCGGTTGCGCGACACGCTCTCCGACATTCTCGCCCCGCGCCCGACGGTCAAGGCGAGCCCGACCGGCCCGCCCCGCCCGCCCGAGAAGCCGGGTGCCGCCCCGAAGAAGTTCTCGGGGGACGCCGACATCGACCGGATGATCTCGGACACGCTCTCCGGCATCCCGACGGCGCCCCGGCCGCGTCCGCCGCTGGAAAAGACGCCGCCCCCGGCCGTTCCGCCTCGCCCGGCGCCGCCCCCGGCGGCGGCTTCGGCTCCGACCCCCGCTGCTCCCGCCGCGCCGGCGGGCCCGCCGGCCGTGCCGGCTCCCGCTCCCGCGGCGGAAAAGATCGAGCCCGTCCGGGTCCCGGAGGGGCCTGCCGTGTCCGCCTCCGGGCCCGACCGGTTCGGCCAGTACCAGATCCTCGAGCGAATCGCCTCGGGAGGGATGGCCGAGCTCTACCGCGCCCGGCGCAGCGGCGTCGAGGGATTCCAGAAGATCGTCGCGATCAAGAAGATCCTGCCCCACCTGGCCGACAACGAGGCGTTCATCACGATGTTCGCCGACGAGGCGAAGCTCGCGGCGCAGCTGAACCACCCGAACATCGTCCACATCTACGACCTCGGCAAGATCGATGGCGGCGGCTACTTCATCGCGATGGAGCACGTCGAGGGGCGAGACTTGCGCGCGATCCTCGAATCGGCGCGGGAGCTCGGAATGTCGCTGCCCGTGCCGCTGGCCGTCTACGTCGCCTCGAAAGTGGCTTCGGCGCTCGACTACGCCCATCGAAGGCGCGACGCCGACGGGCGCGATCTGCACATCGTGCACCGCGACGTTTCTCCCCAGAACATCCTGATTTCCTACGAAGGCGACATCAAGCTGTGCGACTTCGGGATCGCCAAGGCGGCCTCCAAGGTCTCGCAGACGGAATCGGGGGCGCTCAAGGGGAAGATCCAGTACATGTCCCCCGAGCAGGCCTGGGGCAAGCCGATCGACCGCCGCAGCGACCTGTTTTCCCTGGGAACGGTGCTCTACGAGCTGCTGACCGAGCAGAAGCTCTTCCGCGGCGATTCGGATCTGACGGTGCTCGAGAAGGTGCGGGCGGCCGTGGCCGCGCGGCCTTCCGAAGTCAATCCGGACGTCCCCAAGCCGCTCGACGCGGTCGTGCTGCGGGCGCTGGCCCGCGAGCCCGACGACCGGTACGCGAATGCCTCCGACATGCTGCGCGACCTCGAGTCGATTCTCTATTCCTACACGCCCGCCCCCGGGAGCGCGGATCTGGCGATCTTCCTGCACCGTCTCCAGGCGGAGGAGGCCGCGGTCGCCGAAGCCAAGGCGCGCGAAGCGGCGCGCGCCGTGCCCGAGGCCGAGGTCGAGCAGAAGCCTCGCCGCGCCAAGGCGGCGCCCGTCGCCCGCCGGACCGGAACGGTCACGGCGGCACCGTCTCCCGAGCCGCGATCCGGCACGGCTCCTCCGGCGCCGCCCGCGACCGTCCCGGCTGCGCCGCGGCCGGCGACTGCGCCGGGCGTCTTCGGCTCCTACGCCGCCCGGCAGGGCGAGGGCGAAGGCAAGAGCCGCACGGCCCTGTTCGTGATCATCGGCGTCGCTGCGCTGGCTCTTGCGGGAGGCATCACCTGGATGGCGACACGGAAGGGCTCGACCGCCGCGCCGGCGCCGCAACCGACGGCGCCTCCGCCGACCGCGGTCCCGGCCGCCGTCGAGCCAACCGCCGCGCCCGCAATCGACTCGAAGAAGGTGGAAGAAGAAGTCCAGCGGCAGATCGCCCAGAAAAAAAAGGAGATGCAGAAGGCGCTCGAAGCGCAGAAAAAGCGCGACGAGAAGGCCGCCGCCGCCCTGGCCGTCACCGAGGCGGCCGCGGCGCCGCAGGCAAGCCCGGTTCCGGCGCCTCCGACGGCCGCGCCGGCCGCCGTCGAGCCGACCGAGGAGCCGACCGAGCCGCCCGCCGTTGCGACCGCGCCTGCGCCGACTCGCGTTCCCGTCGCGACGCCGGTTCCCGCGCCCGCGCCGGAGCCGGAGCTCAAGCGGGGAGACCTCGTGGGGCCGGGACCGGGGGTCGTGGAGCCGCAGCTCGCCGGCTCCCTCAAGGTCGAGTATCCGGCAATCGCCCGGCAGCAGGGGATTCGCGCCGGCCGGGTCATCGTCCTCGTCCTGGTGGACGAGGACGGCAAAGTTGCCCAGGCGCGTCTCCAGCAGGGAGTCGCCTCCAAGAGCGGGATCAACGAGGCGGTCATCGACGCCGTGCGGCGGGCGAGGTTTCGTCCCGCGACCAAGAACGGGATTCCGGTGAAAATGTGGCGGCCCGTCGTGGTGGACGTCAAACCGTGATTCTCGGGATATCCTTGCGCGAAACCTCGGCTCGAGGTCTTCAGGAGGATCCATGAGCCTGTCCCCGGATCAGAAGAAGTTCTACGAGAACACCCTTGCCGTCACCAAGCGCGAGATCAACGACCTGGAGCTCTTGATCCAGGAGGAGCTCGCCAAGGTCAAGGACCGGCTGGCCGAGCTTCAGAACGCCCAGAAGGCGGCGCGCCAGATGTACGACGCCGCCTGCATGCGCCTCGGAATCCCGAACGACCTCGAAGAAGCGGAAGCCCAGGGCTAGCGCGCTCGCCGCGGCCCTCCTTTGCGCCGCGCTCCCCGCTTGCCGGGCCGCGGAACGCTCGGAAGGTTCCGCCGAGGCGCCGCGGCGCGTCGTGACGTTGGCGCCCAACCTGACGGAGATCGTTTTCGCCCTGGGCGGGCAGGACCAGATCCTCGCCGTGTCCGACTTCTCCGACTATCCGGCCGCGGCGCGCCGTCTTCCGCGCGTGGGAGGCCTGGAGACGAGCGCGGAGCGAATCGGGTCGCTTCGCCCCGATCTGGTGCTCGCCAGCCGCGACGGCAACCCGCGCGGCGTCGTTCAGGCGCTCGAGGCGGCCGGCATTCCGGTGTTGACGGTTTCCGGCGAGTCTCTCGACGCGGTGCTCGATGGGATCCGGTTGGTGGGCCGGCGCCTGGGCCGGGCCGAAGAAGGGGAGCGCCTGGCCGCGGAGCTCGAGCGCCGGCGCGAGCGGGTCCGGCGCGGCGTGGCCGGCCTGCCGCGTCCGGCGGCCGTTCTGCTCGTGTGGCCCGATCCGCCGCAGGCGGCGGGAGCGGGAACCTTCCTGTCGGACGTGCTCGCCGAGGCCGGCGCCCGCAACCTGCTCGGCGACCGGGCCGGCTGGCCCCTCGTCTCGGCGGAGTTCCTGGCCACCGCGCCGATCGAGGCGCTCGTTCTGCCCGCGTCGGTCGAGACGCGCCGCGTCTACGAGAAGGCTCGCGCCTCGGGCGCGCTCTCGCGCGGGACCGCCGCCCGGGCGCGGGTGATCTGGGTGGACGAGGCCTCCCTGACTCGCCCGGGCCCGCGTGTCTTCGAGGCGCTCGAATCGCTCGCTCGCGCGCTGCACTCGCGGCAGGACGGCGCGCGATGAGGTTATGGCCTCGAGCCGCGCGGCTGCGGCATCCATGGGCCTCCGCCCTGCTCCTGCTCGCCGGCTCCGCCCTGCTCGGCTTGCTCGCCGGGGGGGTGCATCTGTCTCTTCCGGACCTCTGGTCGGGAGCGGGACCCGAAGGACGGACGGCGCGCCTGATCGCCTCGCTGCGGGCTCCGCGGGTCGCGCTGGCCGCGCTCGTGGGCGCCGCGCTCTCGCTCTCGGGCGCCGCGATGCAGGCCCTGCTGAAGAACCCGCTGGCGGACCCGTTCCTGCTCGGTACGTCGGGAGGCGCCGCGGCCGGCGCCGCGCTGGCGGCGCTTGCGGGAGTCTCGCCGCTCCTGTCTCCCGGGGCGGCCTTTCTCGGCGCGGTCGCCTCCTCGGTCGCCGTGGCGGCCCTGGCCCGCCGCGGAGGGCGCCTGGACCTGCAGCGGCTGCTGCTGGCGGGCCTGATCGCCAACGCTTTTTTTTCGGCGTTGCTGCTCGCGGTGTTCTCCGTCGCCTCCTCCGCCGCCGCGCGCGCGATGCTCTTCTGGATGATGGGCAGCCTTGCCGACGCTTCGCTCGGAAGGGTTGCGGCTCTTCTTCCCTATGCCGCCGCGGGTGCCGCGATGCTCGCGGTCCACGCGGCGCGCCTGAACCTTCTCGCCGTCGGGGAGGAGAACGCCGCGGCCCTGGGAGTCGACACCGAAAGGGCCAAGCGCACGGTCTTCCTGGCGGCCTCGATGCTGACGGGAGCGGCGGTGTCCTTCGCGGGGATCATCGGGTTCGTCGGGCTTCTCGTGCCGCACGCGGTGCGGGCCGCCGCAGGCAACGACCAGAGGCGGCTGCTTCCCCTCTCCGCTCTCAGCGGCGCCGCCCTGCTCGTCGCGGCCGACGCGCTCGCGCGATCGGCATTTGCCCCCGCGGAGCTTCCGATCGGCGCGGTGACCGCGGCCGTCGGCGCGCCGCTCTTCGCCTGGATGCTGCTGCGTGAGCCCTGATCCCGGCTCCAACCCGCTGCTCGAAGCCCGGGGACTGTCGGCCGGCTACGGCCGGACGGAGGCGCTGCGCGGCCTCGACGCCGAAGTGAAAGCGGGAGAGATCGTCGCGATCCTCGGCGAGAACGGCTCCGGGAAATCCACGCTGCTCAAGGTCGTCGCCCGCATTCTGCCGCCCTCCTCGGGCGAGATCCTCCTCGACGGCGTTCCCCTCGCTTCGCTGCCGCGCCGCACGACCGCGCGGCGCATCGCCTACGTCCCGCAGAGCGTGGACCTGGTCTTCCCGATCCGCGCTCTCGATCTCGTGCTGCAGGGACGGGCGCCCCATGCCCGCGGATTCTCGGCGGACTCCGCCGAGGACCGGGAGCGGGCCCTCGCGGCGATGCGTGCCTGCGACGTGGAAGATCTGGCGGAGCGCGACGCCTCGGCCCTTTCGGGAGGAGAGACGCGGCGCGTCTTTCTCGCCCGGGCCATCGCGCAGGAGGCGGAGATCTGGCTTCTGGACGAGCCGACGGCGGGGCTCGACCCTCGCCATCGCCTGGAGTTTCTGGCGGTGCTGCGGCGCAGCCACCGGGAGCGCCGCGGCACCGTTCTCCTGGTCACGCACGAGGTCGACCTCGCGGCCGAGCTTGCGGATCGCGCGCTGCTGCTGCGGCGCGGGCGCACCGTCGCAGCCGGGCCCTGCGCGTCGGCGCTGACGCCGGAAAACCTTCGCCGAACTTTCGGCGTCGAGTTCCGGGTCCGGGATTCGAGGTTCTTCCACGTGGAAGGGCTCTCCGACGGACAGAATCTCGATTTCTAAGTCGTTGCGCCGGAGATGTTTGGCCACCGGGCCCGGTGACCGGAGGGCGCAAGGCTGTTAGCATTGCGCCCCTTCCCATGGCGTGGTTCAAGAAAGTCCGAGAGCCCAAGGAGCCTCGCGAGCGGCGGGCGAGCAAGGTCCCCGAAGGACTCTGGGTCAAGTGCGAGAGTTGCCGCCAGATCCTCTACAACAAGGAGCTGGCGCGCAACTTCAAGATCTGCCCCAAGTGCGGGCACCACTTCCGCCTCTCGGCGCCGGAGCGGCTTCGGATGCTCTTCGACGACGAGCGATACACGGAGCTCGAAACCGAGCTGCGCTCGACCGACCCGCTGCGGTTCCGCGACACGAAGCGCTATCGGGACCGTCTCAAGGAATACGAGCAGTCGATCGGGACCTCCGACGCCATCGTGATCGGATCGGGCACGATCGAAGGGATTCCGGTTTTCATCGGGGCGATGGAGTTCTTCTATCTCGGCGGCTCGATGGGATCGGTCGTGGGGGAGAAGGTCGCCCGCGCGGCCGAGCGGGCGCTCGCCGAGCGGCATCCCCTGATCCTGGTCTCGACGTCGGGAGGGGCGCGCATGCAGGAGGGCATCCTGTCGCTGATGCAGATGGGAAAGATCTCCGCCGCCCTCGGGCGGCTCGCCGAGGCCGGGATTCCCTACCTCTCCGTCATGGCCGACCCGACGACCGGCGGGGTGACGGCTTCCTACGCGATGCTCGGCGACCTGAACATCGCGGAGCCGGGCGCGCTGATCGGCTTCGCCGGGCCCCGGGTCATCGAGCAGACGATTCGCCAGACGCTGCCGGAGGGCTTCCAGAGGTCGGAGTTCCTTCTCGAGCACGGAATGCTCGATTTCGTCGTCCAGCGCTCCGAGATGAAAGCGGCGCTCGCGAGGTGCCTGCGAATGCTCTGGGACGGAGGAGCTCGCGCGGAAGGCGGCCGCCGCTAGGCGGCCGCGAGCCACCGCGGAGAAGGCCTCGTCTTGAGCGCCGACTCCCACCGCCCTGCCCCGGCATCCACCCGTCTCGCGTCAATCGCCCGACTCGATTCCCTGGCGCCGCGCGGCATGAAGCTCGGGCTCGCCTCGATCGACGCGCTCTGCCAGCGCCTGGGCCGGCCGGAGGGCCGCGTTCCCAGCGCCTTGATCGGCGGCACCAACGGCAAGGGATCCACGGCCGCGACGCTCTCGGCAATCGCCCGCTCCGCGGGAGTCCGGGCGGGGCTCTACACCTCGCCG
Source organism: Acidobacteriota bacterium (assembly GCA_050257975.1). Classification (GTDB taxonomy): domain Bacteria; phylum Acidobacteriota; class Thermoanaerobaculia; order UBA5066; family Gp7-AA6; genus DATBFU01. Next base: position 42,105 of record JBLMXY010000090.1, on the reverse strand, counting down.
CACCTGATCGACGTGACCGAGCGGATCCGGATCGAGGAGGAAGACATCTCGCCCGACGCGCTGGACGCATGCCTCGAGCGGGTCTTCGAAGCGGCCGGGGCGGAGCCCGAGATCCCGCTGACGTACTTCGAGGCCATGACGGCCGCCGCGTTCCTGGCGTTTTCCGAGCAGCGTCTCGAGCTGGCGATTCTGGAGGTGGGTCTGGGCGGGCGCCTGGACGCCACCAACGTCGCGCCGGCGCGGCTCTCGGTGGTGACGTCGATCGGCTTCGATCACACCGAGGAACTCGGAGAGAGCCTCCCCCAGATCGCCTCGGAGAAGGCCGGGATCTTCCGGGCCGGGCGGCCGGCGCTCGGCCGCGCCGAGGCGGCCGAGGCCCGGGAGGCGCTGGCAAAGGCGGCCGCGGCCGCCGGAGCGGTCTGGCACGATGCCGGCGAGGAGCTCCGCGTGCACGTCGAGGCGGTCTCTCCCGAGGGCACGCGCTTTCACCTCTCGACGCCGGCGCGGCAGGAGGCGCTCGCGACGCCGCTTCCCGGCGCGCACCAGGCCTGGAACGCGGCGCTCGCGGTGCGCGCGGCGGAGCTGCTGGCGGACGAGGTGCCCCGGCTCGGGAACGCTCCCGTCTCCGCGGGGCTCGCTCGTGTGCGGTGGCCGGGGCGACTCGAGCGAATTCGTGTGCACGGGAGGATCGTGCTGCTGGACGGCTGCCACAACCCCGAAGGAGCCGCCGCGCTCGCGCGCTTCCTCGTCGAGGCGAATCTTGCCGGGCGGTGCGTCCTCGTGTTCGGCGCGATGGCGGACAAGGACGTCGAAGGAATCGCGAGGGTCCTGCTTCCCTCGGCCGCGCGCGTGCTGCTCGCTCCGGCGGCGGCGCCGCGCGCGGCAGGCGGGGAGGATCTCGCGCGCCGCGTGGCCCGGTTCGCTCCCGGCGCCGTTCGAACGGCCGGCGTCGCGGACGCCCTCGAGCGAGCGCTGCGGCTTCCGGGATCCGACCCTATAATCGTCGCGGGCTCGCTCTACCTGGTGGGCGAGGCGAGGGCCTGGCTCCTCTCCGGTGGGCGCGCCAACGTATGACGACCGCCGCGGCTCCGGTCACGCGCGAGGATTTCGAGCGGCTCGAGGAAGAGCGGCTCGCCCTGTACGCCTCCAAGAGCGGGCGGGCGCGCCGGCCTCGCGGGCCGGTGGCGGCGGCCGAAGGGGATGTCCGGACCGGCTACGTTCGCGACCGCGACCGGATCATCCACTCCCGGGCCTTCCGCCGTTTGAAGCACAAGACCCAGGTCTTCATCCCCTACGAGGGCGACCACTTCCGCACACGTCTGACGCATACGATCGAGGTCTCGCAGATCGCGCGGAGCGCCGCACGCGCCCTGGGCTTGAACGAGGATCTGACCGAGGCCGTGGCGCTCGGGCACGACCTCGGGCATACCCCCTTCGGCCACTCGGGGGAGAGCGTTCTCGACCGCCTCCTGCGCGAAAGCCACGCGGAGGCCGGCGGCTTCAAGCACAACTTCCAGTCGGTGCGCGTCGTGGACCGGCTCGAGAAGCGGTACGAGGAGCCGGGCCTCAATCTGACCGACGACGTGCGCGAGGGGATCCTGAAGCACACGAACTGGAGCGTGTCCTTCCCGTTCCCGCTCGACTTCCGCGAGGGGCTCGCTCTGGAGTCGGGCGGCTCGCTCGAGGCGCAGCTGGTGAACTGGTCCGACGAGATCGCGCAGCAGACGCACGACCTGGAGGATGGCCTGCCGCTCGCCGAGGAGGAGGCAATCGAGGCGTTGGAGATCTCGCGCTTCGTGCGCGCCTCCCGGCCCTCCGGGAACGAGCGGTCGGCGCGCCGGGCCGCGCTCATCCGGGGAATGATCGCCGTGCTCGCGTCCGACCTCATCGACGCCTCTCGGATCCGGATCGAGAGGTGGGTCGAGGCCAGCGGGCTCCGGACGCCCGACGACTTCTACGCCCGGCGGCCGGATCTGCCGGGCGACCTGATCGGCTTCTCGGAGACGGGCAAGCGCTGGTATCGAGAGCTCAAGCACTTCGTCTACCGCCACATCATTCACTCCTTTCCGGTGTCGCGGCACGACGGCCACGCGCGCCGCGTCCTCGCGGCGCTGTTCTCGGCCTACCGCGACAACCCCCGGCTGCTCCCGGACGACGTTCTTGCGGGGCTGTCGGCCGGCCTGGGGATTCGATTCCTGCGCGAAGTGCCGTTGCGGGACCTGGACGCGGAGATCGCCGGCAACTACCGCACGCGGCCCGAGTTCTACCGGGCCATCGCGGACCACCTGGCCGGGATGACGGACAGCTACTGCAACGGGGAGTACCGGGAGCTGGTGGTGGGATGAGGCCGTAGGCGGTAGACTTTCGGGCCATGAGCAAAGCCGAGACGCTTCTTTCGCCCCTGGCGTTCCTGGACCGCGACCTCGAGGCGGCCGATCCGGAGGTCGCGCACTGGATCCGCGAGGAGGAGCGGCGCCAGAACCACAACCTGGAGCTGATCGCGTCGGAGAACTGGGTCTCCCGCGCCGTTCGGGAAGCGCAGGGCTCGGTGCTCACGAACAAGTACGCCGAAGGCTACCCGGGCAAGCGCTACTACGGCGGGTGCGAGTTCGTGGACAAGGTGGAGCAGCTCGCGATCGACCGGGCCAAGGCGCTCTTCGGGGCCGAGCACGCCAACGTCCAGCCGCACTCGGGCTCCCAGGCCAACATGACGGTCTACCTCACCGCGCTCAAGCCGGGCGACACGATTTTCGGGATGGATCTGTCCCACGGCGGCCACCTGACACACGGACATCCCCTCTCCTTCTCGGGACGCGAGTACAAGGTCGTCGCCTACGGCGTGCGGCGCGAGGACGAGCGGATCGACTTCGACCAGCTCGCGGCGCTCGCCCGCGAGCACCGCCCCAAGTTGATCATCGCGGGCGCCTCGGCCTATTCCCGGGAGCTCGACTACGCCAAATTCGCGGAGGTCGCTGGCGAGGTCGGCGCGGTGTTGATGGCCGACATCGCCCACGTGGCGGGCCTCGTCATCGCGGGACTCCACGTCTCGCCGGTGCCCCACGCGCCTTTCGTCACGACCACGACGCACAAGACGCTGCGCGGCCCGCGGGGCGGCCTGGTCCTCTGCCGGGCCGACCGCGCCAAGGACCTCGACCGCAACCTCTTCCCCGGCGTGCAGGGAGGGCCGCTCGAGCACGTCATCGCCGCCAAGGCGGTGGCCCTGGCCGAGGCGGCCACACCGGAGTTCCGGGACTATCAGAACCGGATCTTCGAGAACGCGAAGGCCCTGGCGGCGGCCCTGTCGGCTCGCGGTTTCCGCCTCGTTTCGGGCGGCACGGACAATCACATGATGCTCGTCGACGTCGGCGCGCGGAATCTCTCGGGCAAGCAGGCGGAGAAGGCGCTCGACGCGGCCGGCGTGACCGTCAACAAGAACACGATCCCCTTCGATCCGCGGCCTCCCATGGTCGCTTCGGGGATCCGGATCGGCACGCCGGCGGTGACCTCGCGCGGTATGGGTGTCCCCGAAATGTCGCTCATCGCGGACGCGATCGCGCGCGTCCTGGAAGCCCCGGAGGACGAAGCCGTGCGGGCGGAGGTCCGCGGCCGCGTCCGGGAGCTCTGCGAAGGGTTCCCGCTCGTGGCATGAAGGCGCGGCGCCGAGTCGCCCTCGCCGCCTTCGGATTCCTTCTTCTCGTTCTGACCGCGTCGCCCAACCGGCCGCGCGAGCTGTCGCGGCGCCTGCGGCTGGTCGCCCACGACGCCGGCCGGGACCTCGCCCTGCGCCGCCTCGACGGCTCGTCGGCGGCGTTCGACCGGCGCTACTTCTTCTTTCTGGAATCGGCGCGGCGAAGGCTCCCGGCGCGCGCCGCCGGAGTCGCCGTGCAGGTCCCGGCGCCGACCGAGGCCTTCCGGGATCTGGCTCTCTATCACTTCGCCCCCCTGCCCGCCCTCCTGGTGAAAAGCGTCGCGGAGGTTCCGAGCGGATGGGTCCTGGCCGTCTACGGCGCCGCGCGCCCCGACGGGTGGCGGGAGATCGCGCGGGTCTCGGACGGGGCGCTGCTCGCACGGGCGCCGTGACGGGCCTTCTGCCGAGCCTCGCGGCCGTCGGCGGGATCCTGCTTCTCGCGGGGACGGCGGGCCACGCCGCCGCGGTCTGCCTCCTTCCCGGGAGATCCGCGTGGCGACGGGAGCGACTCTCCTGGGGTCTTGCCCTGGGGCTCTTCCTGCTCGCGGGATCGGCGGCGTTGTCCCTCGCCGTCGGAGTTCGCCCTGGCTGGATCGCCTTCCTTCTGCTCTCCGCTTTCGCCGTCATGGCCGGCCGTCTTTTCCGTCTCCGTGCGGAAGAGGGTGAGGGTGCGGTTCTTCTCCCTCTCCCTTCGGGAGAGGGCCGGGATGAGGGCGGTCTTCTCGTCACGTTCCTCCTTCTTCCCCCCCTTTTCCTCGGCGTTCTTCTCTACGCTCTGCGCGCCCTGACCGAGCCGATGTGGGCCGCCGACTTTCTCGCGATCTGGGGCTGGAAGGGCAAGACGATCTTCGCCAGCGCATCGATTCCCGCGTGGACGTGGCGCCTGCCGGAACTTTCCTTCACGCACCCCGAGTATCCGCTCGGCCTGCCGTTTCTCTACGCGGGAATCGCCTTTCTCCTCGGACGCTGGGACGATCACGCCATGGCGCTGCTGTTTCCCTTCCTTCAAGGGGCGACGTTGCTGCTTCTCGCCGGCTGGCTGCGGCGGCGCGGGGCGTCTCGCGGCGTGGCGCTTGCCGGGGCGGCCGCGCTCTCGCTTTTCGAGCCCCTGTACCGCGCCTTCACGACGGGGATGGCCGAGGTTCCGCTCTCGTTTTTCCTGCTCCTGCTCGCGACCTCGCTGGCCGACGCCCTGGACGGGGAGAAGGGTTCCGGACGCCGGCTGGCGCTCGCCGCGGCGGGGTCCGCGGGCCTCAAGAACGAGGGGCTCTTCGCGGCGGCCATCGCCGCGGCCATCGCGGTCGTCGCAACGCGCAAGCCCTGGCGCGAGCGGTGGAGAGTTGCGGGCGCGGCGCTGATTCCCGCGCTGGCGGTGTCCGCCGCGCACCGGATCGGCCGGGGGCCGCTGCCGCTGCGCGACTTCCGGTTCGATCTCGTGCTCGAGCCGGAGTTCCTCTCGCGCCTCCTGCTCGGACTGCGGACGATCCTCGGCGAGACGTCCCTGCCCGGCGCGTCGGGCGTGCTCGCCTTCGGGATGCTGCTCGTTGCGGGGCGCCGCTCCCGGTCCGGAGACCGGCTGCTCGCCCTCGCGGGGGCGCTGCTCGCCGCCTACGCGATCCTGCCGGCCTTTTGTGTGTGGGGGCCCGACTGGCTGGCCCGCACGGCCTTCGCCCGGACCGCGGCGGCGCTCGCCCCGCTCGCGGCGGCGGCCGCGGCGCTCCGGCTCGCGCCCGTCCTCACTTGCGGCGGTGAATCCACCGGATCCGCAGCAGATCCCGCAGCGTGACCACGGCGTCGCGCACGAGCGACACGCGGGAATCGGGCGAGTTGAACCAGAGGACGGGAACCTCGGCGATCGGGATCCCGCTGCGGTGCGCCAGGAACAGGACCTCCATGTCGTAGGCGAATCGGTCGATTCGAGCCTCGCCGAGCAGGCGGCGCGCAACGTCGCCGCGGAAGAGCTTGAACCCGCACTGGGTGTCGTGGATGCCGGGCACGGCAAGGAGGCGGACGAGCAGATTGCCGGCCCTCCCGAGCACCTGGCGGGGCAACGGCTGCTTGCGGCGCACGAGGTCCCTCTGGAGGGCGCGGGAGCCGATGGCAACCGGATGGCTCGGGAGCCGCTCCGCCAGCTTGACCCACTCGGACAGCGGTGTCGAGAGATCGACGTCGGAGATCAGGATCGGATCGCCGGAGGAGGCCAGCACCCCCGTGCGGATGGCGGCCCCCTTGCCGCGATTCTTCGCGTGGCGCAGAACGGTCAGCGGAAGCTTCTCCTGCGCGGCGACGCGCTCGGCAGCGGCGATGGTTCCGTCGGTCGAGCCGTCGTCCACCAGGATGACGTCCCAGTCCCAGCCGCCCGGCCGGCCGCGGCGCCACTCGGCGATCGCGCGCAGCGAGGGCTCGATGCGGTGGCGCTCGTTGTAGGCCGGGACGACCAGGGTGGCATGGTCGGAGGCCGCGCTCACGGCCTCACCGCCTCGAAGACGAACTGGTAGCCGAAGACGGTCGGCAGCAGCCGGGCGCTGGCGCGGGCGAAGGCCCTCAGCGCGCCGCCCCACGGCGCGCGGCCGAGCGCCGGAAGGGCGAGCTCGTAAGGCATCGCGGTCGCTTCGGCCGCGGTGATCCGGAAGCCCGCGTCCTCGATCAATCGGCGGCCCGTCGCCCGCGTGAAGAAGCGAAGATGCGTCCGATCCAGGATCCCGCGGTCGGCGTACGGAAAGCGGCCGGCCACGAGCGCCGCGCGCACGCTGATGTTGGCCACGTTGGGCAACGAGACCAGAAGCGTCCCGCCGGGCACGAGCCACTCCCGGATCTTTTCGAGAAGGCGCTCGGGCTGCGCGAGGTGCTCGAGCACGTCGGCGCAGACGACGACGTCGAAGGGCTCCGGCCACTGCCCCGCCGACAGCGCGTCGGCCGAGCGCCAGTCGTCGTAGCCCTGGCGAGCGGCGGCGGGCACGTCGGGATCCGGCTCGACTCCGGCGAGGAAAGCGCACCGGTCGCGCACGGCGCGGCCGAGGTGGCCGCCGGCGGCGCCCAGGTCGAGCAGACGCCTCCCGGGCGGCATCCGTCGGATCCTGCGCCGCAGGACGTCGTGCGAGGAGGCCGGAATCTCCTTCCAGGCGTACTTTTCGGAAGCGGCGCTCACGGAGCTCCGTTGGCTAGATCCCGAATTTCTGCGCGATGGGGTACCGTCGCCCCTCTCCGAACGCCTTTCCCGTGACCTTGGGGCCGGGAGGCATCTGACGGCGCTTGTACTCGTTTCTCGCGATCCGTTCGGCGACCTGCCGGGCGACTTCGCGCGGCGCTCCGGTGCGCCGCGCGGCGTCGGCGAAGGGAAGCGAGAGATCGACGAGCGCCTCGATCAGGGGATCGAGTTGTCCGTAGGGGGGCAGCGAATCGCTGTCCTTCTGGTTCGGGGCGAGCTCGGCCGAGGGCGCCTTCTCGATCGAGGAGCTCGGGATCCGCTCCGATTCGCGGTTGATCTCCCGCGCGACGTCGTAGACGAGCGTCTTCGGGACGTCGGAGAGCAGGGCGTATCCGCCGGCCATGTCGCCGTAGAGCGTGCAGTATCCGACGGCGATCTCCGACTTGTTTCCGGTGGAGAGCAGCAGATGACCCTCGCGGTTGGACAGCGCCATGAGGATCGCTCCGCGGATGCGGGCCTGCAGGTTCTCTTCCGTGACCGTCCGCGCAATGGGCCCGAGGGACGGCTCGAGCGTCGCGAGGTAGGCATCCAGAACGCCGCCGATCGGGATCTCCAGGAATCGGATCGCGAGACGGCGGGCGAGCTCGCGCGCGTCGGTCAGGCTTCCTTGCGAGGAGTAGGGTCCCGGCATCGCGACTCCGACGACCCGGTCGGCGCCGAGCGCCTCGACGGCGAGTGCCGCCGTCACGGCCGAGTCGATGCCGCCGGAGAGGCCCAGCACCGCGCTCCGGAAGCCGCACTTGGCGGCGTAGTCGGAAAGCGCGAGCACGAGCGCATGCCGGATCCGCGCCGGATCGGGCTCGCGCGGGGCGACGGAGGCGCCTCCCCCCGGCAGCTCGATCGTCCAGAAGTCCTCCTGGAAGGAGCGGCCGCGGGCGACGACGCGGCCCCGGCCATCGAACGCGGTCGAGCCGCCGTCGAACACGAGGCTGTCGTTGCCGCCTACCAGGTTGCAGGACACCAGCGGCACGCCCGAGCGCCGCGCGATCTGCCCCATGAAGCGCTCGCGCAGCCGTTCCTTGCCGAGCCAGTAGGGGGAGGCGGAAACGTTGGCGTGCAGGTCGAGCCGCAGGGGCCCGAGCTCCGCGACCGGGTCGGTCGGATAGAGCGGACGCGCCCAGAAGGTCTTGTCGTTCCAGATGTCCTCGCAGATCGTCACGCCGACGCGGGCTCCCGCGACCGAGAGCACGAGGGGCCGTTTCCCGGGCTCGAAGTAGCGGCCCTCGTCGAACACGTCGTAGGTCGGCAGCAGCCGCTTGCGGTAGATCGCGACGGTCCGGCCGCGGCGCGCCGCGACGGCCGCGTTGAAGACCGCCCGCCCGGTCTTCGCCGGGTTGCGAAGGACCGATCCGTAGAGCCACAGGGCGCGCCCCGAGGCCCGCGCGATGCGCGCCGCGGTCTTCTCGGTCTCCTGGAGAAACGCGCGCCTCTCGAGCAGGTCCCGGGGCGGGTATCCGCACACGGCGAGCTCCGGAAACAGGACGAGGGCCGCTCCTTCCGCCTCGGCGCGGCGGCCGGCGGCAAGGATCTTGTCCGCGTTGCCCTGAAAATCCCCGATCGTCGTGTCGATCTGGGCGACGGCGATCCGCAGGGGACGGCTCATGGGGCGTCGAGTCTCGGGGGTCGAGAGCCGGGAGTCAAGCCGCGCAGAGCCCCGCGCGCGGCGCTTCCCGGCCCCGCGCCATCATCCTTCGGCGTCCCGGATCAGGAGGCGTCCCGACAGGCGATCCGCCGGCGTTCCCCGCAGGGGATCGCCCCCCACGAGGAGCGGCAACCCCAGGCCGGCGACCACGAGGGCGGTGCCCGCCCACCGCCGCGCCGCCTCGCCCGGCGTCAGGCGTCGGCCGAACGCGCCGGCTCGCGCCGTCAGCCCCGCCAGGGCCATGCCCACCGTGCGCCCGAAGAGCGTGAGCGGCAGGCAAACGAACACGAAGGAGAAGCCGATGGCGAACGCCGCCGCCCACGGAAGGCCGGAGAGGAGGGGAGCCCTCCCGGTCGCGGCGATGCCGGCGATCAACGCGAGCGTCACGGCAAGCGACGTTCCGGCAAGATCGGCGGCGAAGGCGATCGCCCGAGCGGACAGAGGCGCGGCGGCGAGGGAGGAGTCCCGCTCCGCACCGGGGGCCTCCCCGGCGAGCGGGAGGTCGAAGCCCCCCGGAGCGCCGTCTCCGCGAAGGGGGAGATCCAGAAGCCTGGCGCGCTCGTTCGGGCTCAAGGCCGGTGCGAAAGGTGGCGCACGTAGATGCGCCCCATCAGGTCGAGGTCTCCCTTCTGGTAGCGCTCCGCAAACTTCCGGTGGCGCAGGAGCTCCGTGTCCCGAGGGTCGAGGGCCAGAGCCTCGTCGAAGGACTGCCTGGCCTTCTGGTAGAGGCCGTTTTGCAGGTGCGTGATCCCCTGGTTGGTATAGCAGCGCAGCAGGTAGGAGCGCGCATCCTCGTTGCCCTTGTCCGCCTGGTAGATGCGCCAGAGAATCGGGATCGCCGTCTCGTATTCGCCCTCGTTGTAGAGCTTGACCGCCGGCGTCAGCTCCGCGACCTTTTCGGAGGCCGTCGACATGGATTGCGCAAAGGCGGGGTCGCCCTGGAAGGAGCCGGCCACGGTGCTGAAGTCCTTCAGCGCGTCGATGTAACGCTTTGCGGCGAGCTCCTGTTCGGCGCGCGTTCGGACGGGATTCGGGTCGCCCGCCTCGGAGGATCCGGCGGATCCGGCCGGGGGCGGCGCGGCGGCCGGGACGGGGGCCTGCTCGGCCGGCGTCCTGGACAGCGTGTCGAGCAGTTGCCGGGCCTTCGCGTAGTCGGGGTCCGACGGCCGGATGCGTTTGAGCTCGGCGATCGTCTCGGGGATCTTGCCTTGCTGGAAAAACGCGGTCGCCTTTTCGAGCGAGCCGCCCGCGCGGGTGGGGGTCGGCGGGGCCGGGGCGAGACGGGGCTGGCGCAGGACGAGCCAGGAGCCGATCGCCACGAGCACGAGGAAGGCTGCCGCGATGGCGGCGACCCTCGCGTTGACGCGCAGGCCTGGCCGGGCGGCCTTTTTCGCCGGGGGTTTCTCGCGAGGCGCCGCCGTCTCCTCCTGCTCCGCCTCCGCCTCGGGCTCCGGCGGCGCGGAAACGGGCGCGGCGGCGGGCGCCATTTCCTTTTCGATGCGGTCGAGGTAGGAGCGAGCCGTCGGCTCGCTGCCTTCGATCGCGAGGGCCCGAAGGAACGCCGACCGCGCCGCCTCCAGGTCGCCGGCCTCGTAGGCGTTGCGCCCCGTTTCCAGGATCTGCTGGACGCGCTTGTCGCCTTCGGCCATCTCCTGCCGCGCCTTCTCGATGCGCGTCACCGCCTCGACGCTGTTGATGTCGATCAGGAAGATGCGGGACCAGATCTCGATGGCCCCCTCGTGCTCTCCGCGAGCCGCCGCATCGTCCCCCTGCTTGAGCAGCAGCGCAATCTCGCGCTCGGCCTTGCCGGCGTCCTCCTCGGGCGTCGCGCGCACCGGCCTCGAGGGGACGGGCACGGCCGGAGCGGGAGGGGTTTCCGGCTCTTTGCCTTCGGTCCAGAGATCGCCGGGGGAGCCGGGTCGCTCGAGGGGCCCGCGGCGGGTCGAGGGGAAGTCCGGCGGCGGGGCGACCGCCGTGGACTGGTCCCCAACGAGCGAGAGCGAATCCAGGGAAAGGGAGTCGAGGCCCCCGGAGGGGGCCGCCGCCGGCGCGTCGAAGGAGATGTGAGGCTCGTGAGCGTGTTCTCCCAGGCCCATCCCAGCGGGCTCGCCCAGGTCCATCATGCCGCCAAGTCCCGCGGCCGGCTCCCGGGATGCACCCGCGGACGCCGCGCCGCCGGCATTCCCGATCCGTCGCTCGAGAAGCGCGACCGCGGGGTGCTCGGGGTCGAGGGCCCGCATCCGCTCGAGCTCCGCCGCCGCTTCGTTCTGGCGATTCTTCTCGAGCAGGGCGAGCGCGCGCGCGCGGCAGGCCTCGAACTCGCCCTGGGCGCTCTTCTTCTGCCGCGCCTTCTCCAGCAGCTCCGCGGCGTGGACGTTGCCGGCCAGAGCCGTCAGAACCTGCTCCGCCGCGTTGATGCAGGCGTCGAAGTCGCGGGCGTTGTAGCTTTCCACTGCCCGCACCAGCAGCTTTTCGGCATCCGCCGGCGACGGCCGCTGCTGCCGGGCGGGCGTGGTCGCGACGATCGCCTCGAGCTCGATCAAGTCCACGTCCGCCGCCGGGTTCTTCGTCTTTTCGAGGAGGCGGCGGGCGGGAGAGAAACGCGGGTCCATCTTCAGGATGAAGTCGCACCCGATCAGGCAATCGTCGAGCTTTCCCTCCTGGTAGAGGCCGAGGGTGTGCTTGAAGGTGAACAGGATCTTGTCCCGGACTTCGCGCGGCAGCGAGGGGTTGCCGGGATAGAGTCCGGGGTTGGTGGACGCGCCGCCGCTCATGGGCCGGCCCCGGTCGCGGCGGCCCGCCTCGGGAAACGCGGAATCGAATTCACGATTGTCTCAATTATAAACTCTCGCCGCCATGAGAACGGTCATCGAATGCGTTCCCAACATCTCCGAGGGCCGGGACCGGGCCCGCATCGAGGAGATCGCGGCGGCCGTGCGCGCGGCGCCAGGAACCCGCCTGCTCGGCGTCTCCTCGGACGCCTCGCACAACCGCAGCGTCCTGACGCTCGTCGGCGACGCCGCCGGAGTCGCGGCGGCGGTCCGCGCCTTGTTCGAGGCGGCGCTGCCGAGGATCGATCTGACCAGGCACACCGGGGAACACCCGCGCATGGGAGCGGTGGACGTGGTGCCGTTCGTCCCGATTCGCGGGGCGACCGTGGAGCAGTGCGTGGCGCTGTCGCGGGAGGTCGGCGCGGCGATCGCCGAGCGCTTCGGCGTTCCGGTCTATCTCTACGAGGACTCGGCCTCTTCCGAGCGGCGCCGCAACCTCGCCGAGATCCGCAAGGGGGAGTTCGAGGGCTTCGCCGAGAAGATGAAGAGCCCGGACTGGAAGCCGGACTTCGGGCCGGACCGGCCCCACCCGACGGCCGGCGTGGTCGCGGTCGGCGCCCGGGCGCCGCTGATCGCCTACAACATCAACCTGGGCACACGCGACCTGTCGGTCGCCGACCGCATCGCCAAGGCCATCCGCCACATCGGAGGGGGATTTCGCTACGTCAAGGCCATGGCCGTGGATCTGGCGGATCGGGGCCTCGTCCAGGTCTCCATCAACATGACCAACTACAAGAAGACGCCCCTCCACCGCGTCTTCGAGTGCGTCCGCTCCGAGGCCGAGCGCTACGGCGTCCCCGTCGTCGGCTCCGAGATCGTCGGCCTCACGCCGGCCGACGCCCTCTTCGCGGCGGCGGAGCACTATCTGCGGATCGAGAGCTTCTCGAGCGATCAGGTCCTGGAGACCAAGCTTCTCGAGGCGGAGGAGTAGGCGCCGCCTCCGAAAGCATCCGGGGGCTCCATCGGAGAAACGGCAGCCCCCGAGCCCCGGTTCGCTTGTCCGCGGGAAGACCCGGGTGATTCGTCCGCACCGCGGCCAGGACGTCTTTCGCTCGCGTTACGCCGTCCGGATGAACGCTCGGGGATCGCTCCACTGCCCGCGCTCGTAGAGGAACCGCACGGCCTTGTCCACCACGATCTGGCCGTCCTCGGGCGAAAGCGTGATCTCGGCTCGCTCGAGCGGTCGAGGCGTGGGTCCTTCGAAGTTGATCCCCGAGACGTAGTAGCCCGACCCGTGACAGGGGCACTTGAACTTGTTCTGGGCCGGAAGCCAGTTGGGCGTGCATCCCAGGTGGGTGCACACGGCCACGAGCGCATAGATCGAATCGGTGTTTCGCACGATCCAGACGCCGTACTTCTCCTTCCACCGCTCGTCCACGCCGAGGCCGTAGCTCGACGGATCCCCGGCCTTGAATCGCGTCGGAGGCTCGAAGAGCACGTTGGGAAACAGGAAGCGCGCCGTGGCGGTCAGGCCCGCCGCGGTGGCGGCGGCAAACGCCGTCCACGCGATCGCCATCGACCTCAGAGCGGAGCGCCGGGTGACGCCGTCGGGGGCAAGATCGCGCTCCTGGGAGGGGATGTCTCCGGCAACCGTGGACAAGTGTCGCTCCGCCGGGAACAACAGAGGCCCCGCGCCTTCCTATTTCTCTTTTCGGGCCGGCAGCGAAATTTATATCGCACTACGATATGTTTCGACTCGCGGAGCGCGTGTCGGGAGGGCCGGCGCGGAAGCGAAAGGAGCGCGCTCCGCCGGCTGGCGGCCAAGACCGTCGGTCCCGGCAAAGCGCGCGCAGGGGAGGAAATGGCGATGACAAGACTCCGGGTCGTCCCGATGGCGTTGGGACTCGGCGTCACCTGGGGAATGGGGATCATGCTGCTGGGCTGGATCTCGGCGTCCGGCTGGGGCGCGAGGTTCGTGGACGTGCTGTCGAGCCTGTATCTCGGTTACTCGTCGACCTTCGCGGGCGGTGTGATCGGGGGCCTCTGGGCGTTCGGGGATGCTTTCCTGGGCGGGCTGGTCCTGGCCCTGCTCTACAACGCTCTCGCCGGAAGAGGCCGCGCGGAGAAGGCGGCCGGGTTCAGCCGGAGCGCGCAGCCGGCGCACTGAGCGGCGCGCCTTGCCCGGGCCGGGACGATCCCTTCCGGCGGGCCGCCGCGGGCCCGATTCCACGGGCCGCCCGTCGTTCGGCGATCAGGAGTCGCAGCAGCTCGTCGACGTCGGCCTGCTTTCGGACGAAATAGGATGCCGCGGACCCCGCCCTGGGCCCGACACGGATTGTCAGCAACCGGCCCGGCCGGTCGATCGCGAAGACATCCTCGTCGGTGTCGTCGTCTCCCAGGTAGATCGCGGTCTCGCAGCCGAGCCGCCGGCGCTCTCTCTCGATGGCGACGCCCTTGTGGGGGGCTCCCTTCGGGAGGACGTTGACGACGCAAGCGCCCCCGATGACCCGCACGTCGCCCAGGTCCTCGACCGCTTCCAGGATTGCCGCCCGCGCTCTCGCCTTTCTGCGCGAGCGCCGGTAGTGAACCGAGGTCGAGAAGCCCTTGTCCTCGACGCTCACCCCCTGCAGCGCCGAAAGGCGTTCCTCCAGGAGCGGCCGCCAGCGCCGGACCTGCCGGGCCAGCCGCCTGGAGGACTGCCGGAGCTCGGCTCCGTGATTGCCGACGACGCCGCGGACCGGGACCCCGCGCAGCCGTCCGCGGACGTCCGCCCGCGCGCGGCCGGACAGGACGACGCATGGATAGAGGCCCGCGAGCACGCGCAGCAGGCGCCTCGTCCTCGCCCGCATCGCCGCCCGCTCGGGATCCGCGACGATCGGGGCCAGGGTCCCGTCGAAGTCGAAGCCGAGCAGGACGTTTGAGGAGGCGAACGCCCGGAGAACCCGCCGGTTGGACGGCGACAGGATGTTCTTCAAAGGACCCGTTCCGCCGGGGCGACGGGGCGATCCCCCAGGCGGCCCGTGAGGCGCTCGCGCCTTCGCAGGCGGGCCGCATCCACGAGCATCCTCCCGGCCCAGCGATAGACGTTGAACTCGAAGAGAAACGCCCGCATCGAGCGCATCCGCTCGCGCTGCTCGGCCGGAGGCATGCGCAGGGCGGCGGCGAGAGCGGCGCTTGCCTCGTCCAGATCGTAAGGGTTGACGATCAGCGCCTCGGTGAGCTCGCGTGCCGCGCCGGTGAACTGACTCAGGACCAGCACGCCGCGCTCGTCCTCGCGAGCCGCCACGAACTCCTTCGCGACGAGGTTCATCCCGTCGTGAAGGCTGCTCACGTAGCAGACGTCCGCCGCCCGGTAGTAGCGGAACACGGTCGGCGGCTCATGGTGCGCTCGCCGCAAGACGACCGGACGGTAGCCGTCACGGCCGAAGCGCTCGTTGATGCGGGCGGCGACACGCTCGATCCTCTCGTTGAGCTCCCGGTAGCGCGGGATGGCGGTTCGGCTCGGTGCCGCGAGCTGGACGAAGGTGAACCGACCGCGGAGCTCCGGGAGCCTTTCCAGAAGCCGCTCCACGGAAAGGAGCCGCTCCTCGATCCCCTTCGTATAGTCGAGTCGGTCGACTCCGATGCCCAGGAGCGCGTCCGGCGCCAGCCCGAGCTCCCGAAACACGCTTCTCCGGCACTCGTCGGCCGGCGGAGTCGCCTTCAACCACCGCACGGGCCACTCGAGCGAAATCGGGTAGGGGCGGACCAGCGTGTTTCGGCCCTTCTGGACGACCGCATTCTGCTCCCGGTCGATGCGGGCTTCGAGCAGGCGGTCCACGGAATCCAGGAAATTGTTGCAGTGGAACTGCGTGTGAAAGCCGAGGATGCTGGCGCCGAGCAGCCCCTCGAGGAGCTCGTTGCGCCACGGGCAAATGCCGAACTGCTCCGAGTTGGGCCAGGGAACGTGCCAGAACATGATGACGGTGGCGCGGGGAAGCCGCTCGCGGATCAGGCGGGGGGCGAGAGCGAGGTGGTAGTCCTGAACGAGCACGATCGGGTCCTCGGAGTCGACCTCCGCGCAGACGGCCTCGGCGAACTTCTCGTTGACGGCCTGGTAGGACTTCCAGTCCTCGCTGCGGAAGATGGGCCGGGTATGCGCGATGTGGCACAGGGGCCAGAGGCCCTCGTTGGAGAAGCCGTAGTAGTAGCCCTTCTCCTCTTCGGGAGTGAGCCAGACTCGCCGGAGAACGTAGGACTCTTCCTCGGGGGGAACGCGAACCCGGTTGTTCGAGTCGACCGTCTCACGGTCTGCCGAGCCACTCCCATGAGCGATCCAGACTCCGGAGCACGCGCGCAGGACCGGCTCGAGCGCGGTGACGAGGCCGCTCGCCGGATGAACGACGGTGATGCTGCCATCCGCGCCCCGCTCGTGGATGTACGGCTCGCGGTTTGCGACGATGACCACTTTCTCGCCATGCAGGTAGCGGTTGAGCGTTTGCTTGAGCCGCTGGGGAGTCCAGTCGCCGCCCTCCCGGTCGGCATCCTTCTCGGCGACGATGCGATCGACGAGGTCCCGCACGTCCCGGAGAATGGGCTGAAACTCGGGACGCTCGGTCCCGCCCTGAAGGAAGCTCCGGAGCTGCTGGCTCCAGCCGCGCCACGAAAGTCGCGCCGCGATGATGGTCACGGCGGCGGCGGCGGCGGCGAGGAATCCGAACGCCAGCAGAAGGAACTGCCGTGTCTTGGCCTCCCTTCGTTCGACGAAGCTTAGATCGTGGACCAGCACCACGAACCCCACCGGCTGGCCCCGATCCAGCACGGGGATGGCGCTGACGTAGACGTTTCCTCCGGGCAGCGATTCGACGCTCTGCCAGAGAGCCCAGCGGGCTGCGCCATCGCCGCCAACGGAGAGGACGTGTCTGCCGATGTCCGCACAAGAGAACTGCTTCGGATAATCCTCCGTCCGGCTGAGAAGTTTCAGGTCCCCGCCGCACGCCGCGGCCGCCATGATGCGCTCGTCGCGCGTGATCTCCTCGAGCAGGCCCCGCAGGTCGGCCCGCTGCTCCTTTCTCCAGTGCGAGACGAGGGCCTGGCGCGCCCCATTGACCACGAGCTGCGCGCGCAGACTCAGGTCCTTCACGAACCAATCGCGAGTGGTCTTGTGCACCGTGACGGAGGCTACCCACGTGACGACGGCGAGACCGAGGATCAAGGCGACGAGAAACCGGAACGGACGGCCCATGGCCCGACCGATTGAAGCACAAGTGTGCTTCGGGAACCACACGAGATCTGCTAGGTTTGACGCGTGCGCCGAAGAGTCCGGGAGGCCATGACGAAGTGAGCTATCTCCCGATCGAGCATCACGGAATCCTCGGCGACCTGCACACGGCGGCGCTCGTCGGGATGGATGGCACGATCGACTGGCTCTGTCTTCCCGACTTCGATTCGCCGAGCCTCTTCGCCTCGATCCTCGATGACCGCAAGGGGGGCCATTTTCAGATCGCGGCCGTTTCTCCGGAGGCGCGCCGGCGCCAGATGTATCTGCCCGATTCCAACATCCTGATGACCCGATTCCTGACGCCGGACGGCGTCGGAGAAGTCGTCGACTTCATGCCCATTCACCGCGCCGGAGGCGCCAAGGCGTCCGACGACCGCGCGGTAATCCGGATCGTCCGAGGCGTGCGCGGCTCGATTCCGTTCCGACTGGAGTGCCGGCCCGCCTTCGACTACGCGCGGCAGCGCGCCCGCGTCGAGCGCCTTCCCTCGGGCTTTCGTTTCTCGGGGCGGGGCGGGTCGGTCGACCTGCAGTCCCCGCTCGAATGCCGCCAGGAGGGGGAGGCGGTGATCGCGGAGTTTCTCCTGGAAGAGGGCGAGGAGATCCCCGTGGTCCTGTCCCAGGCGGAACGGCCGCTCGCGTCGCCGGCCGGCGACCTGCTCGCGCTCTGTCACGAGGAGTTTCGTTCGACGCTGCGCTTCTGGCAGGAGTGGATCGCCCGATCACGCTACCAGGGGCGCTGGCGCGAGATGGTCAAGCGTTCGGCGCTGGCGTTGAAGCTTCTGACCTACGCGCCGACGGGCGCGATCGTTTCGGCCCCGACCGCCAGCCTGCCCGAGCGGATCGGCGGCGGACGGAACTGGGACTACCGCTACGCCTGGATTCGGGACTCGGCCTTCACGGTCTACGCCCTCCTGCGCATCGGCTTCGCGGAAGAGGCGGAGCACTTCATGCAATTCCTCGAGAACCGGTGCCGCGAGATACAGGCCGGAGAGGGGTTGCGGGTCCTGTACGGAATCGACGGGCGGCGGGACCTGCGGGAGGTGGCGCTCGACCATCTCGAGGGCTATCGCGGATCCGGGCCCGTCCGGGTGGGAAACGACGCGGCCCGCCAGTTCCAGCTCGACATCACGGGCGAGCTGATCGACGCGGTCTACCTCTGCAACAAGTACTCGCGGCCCATTTCTCACGGGCTGTGGGTCCGGATCCGCGAGCTGGCGGATTGGGTCTGCGATCACTGGAAGGAGCCCGACGAGGGGATCTGGGAGATCCGCGGCGGCCGCCGGCAGTTCACTTTTTCGAAGCTCATGTGCTGGGTCGCGCTCGACCGGGCCGACCGCATCGCCGACAGCCGCAGCCTGCCGGGGGCCCGGCGGCGCTGGCTCGAAAACCGAGACGAGATCTACGAGACGATCATGGAGCGCGGCTTCTCGCAGAAGAAGAGATCCTTCGTGCAGTCGCTCGACTCGGAGGCGCTGGACGCCTCGATGCTGCTGGCACCCCTCGTCAAGTTCGTGACGCCCTCCGACCCGCGGATGCTGGGAACGCTCGAGGCCTTGAAGAAGGAGCTCGAGAGCGATCACCTCGTGCGCCGGTACGACCCGGTGATCTCTCCGGACGGGGTCGGGGGCGATGAGGGCACCTTCTCGATGTGCACGTTCTGGCTCGCGGAGGCGCAGGCGCGGGCCGGGCGGCTCGAAGAGGCGCGGCTGACCTTCGAGAAGATGCTCGGATACGCGAACCACCTCGGGCTCTACGCCGAGGAGATCGGGTTGACCGGCGAGGCCCTCGGCAACTTCCCGCAGGCCCTGACCCACCTCGCCCTGATCTCGGCCGCCGTCAACATCAGCCACCTCATCGATCTCGACCGCGCCGGGCGATTCCCCCGGGAATGATCGCCGCCGCCGCCTCGGCCGGCGATCCCGTCCCCGGGTTTCCGGCGCAGGGATGGGTCGAGTCGTCCTTGCGCGGCGCCGGCAGCCTCAGTGCAGGTGCGCCCTCGGATCGCCGGGCGGCAGCTCGCCGAACGCGGGGTGGTCGGCCTTGCCGCGAGTCAGGATCATCGCGTAGAGAAAGGGAGCGAAGCTCGTCCCCTTCCGGCCGTTGATCGCGACGATCGGCGTTCCATCGGAATCGAACCGGGCCGCCGCGGCGATGTCCTGCTCGAGCTCCGCCCGGATCTTCGGAGACGCGAGGCAGGCGTCGATCTGGGCTCGAGGAAGGAACCGGGAGGCGATCTCGATCGCCTCCTTCCTGGTCAGGCCCTCCTGCTTCGCGAAGAGAGCCGAGGCGAAGTCCGGTTCTCTTCCGGTTGGTTCGGCGCAGATCCGAAGCTTCGCCGCCACACAGCGGACGTCGTCCCCCTCCTTGCCCGGCTGCAGGAGAGGATTGCAGCGGCCATCCAGAGGGAATTGCCGCGCGTCAACGCTGTAGCTGCCGGGCGGAACGTGCTCGCGAAGCGCGTGGAGGGTCTGGTTCAAACCGGCGCAATGCTCGCAAAGGATGTCGGTGAATTCGGTGATCCGGACCGGGGACATCTCCGCACCGACGAGCGCCCGCGGGGGGGGCAGCGGTTGGGGAACCGACGCGCGGTAAATCGCCAGGGAATCCGCGAGCGTCTGCTTCAAGGGCGGTTCCAGGGAATTGATGAGGTCGGAGATCGCCTTGTCCCGCTCGGGGTTGCCCGTTCCGCTCTCGGCCACGGGCGCGGCGGTTTCGGGCTGGATCGGCAACGCCGCGGCCGCCTCCACCGCGCGGCGGCCGGCCTCTCCGCTCGATCTGGGGGTGTGGAGACCCGGGTAGAGAAGAAGGAGGAACGCCGCCGCCGCGGCGCCGCCGGCCAGCATCGCTGCCTGGGGCCACTGCGCGAGGCCGGCCGAACGCCAGCGCCGCAGAGCGATCACGCCATAGGCGGCGACCAGAACGTCCATCCCGATGCACCCGAGGCAAAACGCGCCTGCGGCGAGGCTCGCAGCGAGCATCACCGCGACGGCGAGGACGCCGGCGATCGCCGTGAGCCGCGTGGCCGAGAAGACCCGCTCCGCGGGCCTTCCCTGCGCGGCCCTCAACAGACCGGTGAGCGCGAGCGTGAACGCCACGGCGCTCCACACGAGTCCCCAGCCGGCGATCGGAAGCCCCGTCAGGCTCTGGATCCTGGAAGCGAACGCCCCGTTCCAGATCGCCGAGCAGTCTAACCTGCCCCCTGTCGCGCAGAACGAGCTCCCTCCGGAACGGAGCAGAACGAGCTCCATCCACAGAACCACCGACCAGACCCCGGAGAGCGCTCCCAGAACCGCCAGAATCGCCCAGCCGGAAGGAGCGATCGCAGGCGGGTGCGCACCCGATCCTCTTTCCCTCGCCTTGTTCATCGCCGGACAAGATGCCACAGCAGGGGCATCGCCGCCAGAGCGCCGATTCCGACAGGGTCCTACGGGTAGCCGTCATGCTCCCGAGGAGGCGGGCCCGGCGGGCTTCCCAATGGCATTCCGAGGCTCGTCGGGGAGCCTGACCGCTACTCCCGCTCCACCTCGATCCCGTAGCTCTTCAGCTTCCGGTACAGGTTGGACCGCTCGATCTCCAGCGCCTCGGCGGCGCGGGTGACGTTGCCGCGGTGGCGGCGCAGCGCGGCGAGAATGTAACGCCTCTCGAAGTCGTCCCGGGCGTCGCGCAGAGGGGCGTCGGGAGGCAGGGCGCCCTCTTCCGGCCGGAACTCGGCCGGAAGGTCCTCGACGCCGATTTCCGGACTCGGAGAGAGGATCACGAGCCGCTCGATCAGGTTCTTCAGCTCTCGCACGTTTCCCGGCCAACGGTAGGCCTGGAGCGCCTCGAGGACCGCGGCCGAGAGCTGCCTGGGACGCCGCCCGAAACGCTGAGAGGCCCGTTCGAGGAACGTGCGGGCGAGCACCGGGACGTCCTCGGGCCGCTCCCGCAGCGGCGGCACGTCGATCGGCACGACCGCCAGGCGGAAGAAGAGGTCCTCGCGGAATCGTCCGCGCTGGATCTCCGCGGCGAGGTTCTTGTTGGTCGCCGAGAGGATGCGCGCATCGGAAGCGATCGGCTTGGTGCTCCCGACCCGCGTGAACCGGCCCTCCTGAAGCGCCCGGAGCACCTTGGCCTGCGTTCGGGCGGACATGTCGCCGATCTCGTCGAGGAAGAGCGTGGCGCCGTCGGCCTCCTCGAACTTGCCGCGCCGGTCCTCGGAGGCTCCCGTGAAGGATCCCCGGACGTGCCCGAAGAGCTCCGACTCGATCAGCTCCTCCGGGATCGCGGCGCAATTGACCTCGACCAGGGGCGAGTCGGCGCGCGAGGAAAGGCGGTGGAGGGCGCGGGCCACGAGCTCCTTCCCGGTGCCGTTCTCGCCGGTGATGAGAACCCGGGCGTCGGTGGGCGCGACGCGGGCGATCTCCTCCTTGAGGCGGCGCATCGGCGGGGATTCGCCGACGAGCTCCTCGGGCTCGCTGCGCCCCCGGAAGGACGCGATCTCGGCGAGCAGGCTGCGCCGCTCGATCGCCTTCTGCGCCGTCAGCAGCACCCGTTCGAGGGAGAGCGGCTTCTCGAGGAAGTCTTCGGCGCCGAGGCGCACAGCCCGGACGGCCGTCTCGACGCTGGCGTGCCCGGAGATCATCACGACCGGCACCTCCCGCAGTCTTTCGCGCGCCTGCTCGAGCAGGGACAGGCCGTCCCCGTCCTTCAGCCAGACGTCCAGGAAGGCGAGGTCGTACGACTCCTCCGTCAGCCGCCGCAGCCCCTCGGCTCCCGTGGCCGTGGCGGTGACCAGGTAGCCCTCGTCGGTCAGGATCTGGGAGAGGGTCTCGCGGACCGCCTTCTCGTCGTCGATGACCAGGACGCGGCGTCTTTTCACGCGGCGGGCAGCTCGATGATGAACCGCGCCCCGCGCGGCGGGTTGTCCTCGACGCGGATGGTGCCGCGGTGGTCGGCGATGATGCGGTACACGATCGCGAGGCCGAGGCCCGTGCCGCGCCCCTTGGTCGTGAAGTCGGGCAGGAACAGCTTGTCCCGGTCGCGCGCGGGAACGCCCCGGCCGGTGTCGGCGACCTCGATCGTGCAGCAGCCCTCGCGGTCCGAGAGGCGCACGAGGATCTCGCCCTTCTCGCCGCACGCCTCGAGAGCGTTGTCGATCAGGTTCACGAGCACCCGCTTCATCTGATCCGGATCGAGGACGACCGTCTCCCGCGCCAGGTTCGACTCGACCCGGACGCTCACCCCCTCGCGGGCGCCCTCGAAGAGACGCACCGCGGACCGCGCGAGAGCCGGAAGATCCGTCGGCTGCGGGCGCATCTGCGGCAGGCGGGCGAAGCGGGAGAACTCGTTGACCAGGGACTTCAGGAAGCCGACCTCCTCGACGATGACACGGGTGCCCCGCTCGATCGCCTCGGGAAGGTCCGGCTCGCCGGCGCGGTACCGGCGCAGGATCCTCTCGGCCGAAAGCCGGATCGGTGTCAGGGGGTTCTTGATCTCGTGGGCCACCCGCCGGGCGACCTCGTTCCAGGCGGCCAGCTTCTGCTCGCGCGCCACGTGCGTCGTGTCCTCGACGGCGAGCACCCAGCCTCCGCGGGAATCTCCGCCGGCCGGCGAGAGGGGCCGCACGGACACCTCCAGGTGGCGCTCGCCCGCCTCGGAGGCGAGCACGATCTCGCGGGGCGAGGCGGCCGGCGCGCCCGCCCGGGCCTCCTCGAGCAGCGAGACGAGCGGCGCGAGATCCGCGCGGGCCGCGAGCGAGGCGGCGGTCACTTCGCCGTCCACGCCCAGCAGAGAGCGGGCGGCGGGATTGCAGATCGTGATCTGCCCTCCGGCGTCGAAGGCGATGACGCCGGTGGTGACGGACTCGAGCACCGTCGAGAAGAGGCGCCGCTCGAGCTCGAGACGGCGGTTGGAGGCCTGCAGCTCCTCGTTGGAATGGATCAGCGCGCCCCGCGCCTCCTCCAGTCCCGCCGCCATCCGGTTGAAGGACTCGACGAGCACGGCGAGCTCGTCGGTGGCGGGCACGTCCACGCGCGCGGAGAAGTCGCCCGAGCGCAGGCGTCCCGTCGAGGCCGCCAGCGCGCCGATCGGCCCCGTCACGCGGCGCGCCAGGGTCAGACCGGTCCAGATCGAGGCGAGCAGGATCGCCAGGGTGATCAGCAGGAACGTCGAGATGTTCGCCGCCTTGATGGCCGGCTTCTGCACCTCGAGCTTCTGGTACTCGCTCCAGGCCGCGGCGATCGAGTCCAGGGCCCGCGCCTCGGAGACCGGGATGCGCAGGCCGGCGGCGTAGACTCGGTCTCCGGCGCGGAACGCGGCCCGATAGCGGTGGCCGCCGTCGGCCAGCACCTCGATCTTGAACGGCTCGCCCTCGGCTCCGTCGCCGCCGAGCGTCTCGGCCGCGAGCGGGTCGGGCTCGGGAGCCTCCGCGGCGACGGCGACCCTTCGGCCTCCGCGGTAGATCTCGACCGAGTCGAGCCCCCTTTCCCGGCGGAAGGCGTCCAGGGATTCCGGGTTCTCTCGGGCGCGCTCGAGCGGCAGACCGGCGAGGGCGCGGGCATGGCCGAGCGCCTCCTGCAGGATTCGCCGCTCGGCCCGGTCCTGGACTGCGCGGGCCTGCTGCACGACCTGGCGGACGGGCGTCGCGAACCATCGGTTGATCGCGGTCTGGAGCAGCCCTGTCGCGGTGAAGAACACGAGCGCCACGGGAATCGCCGTCAGGCCGATGTAGGTGACGAGCAGCTTCGTCTGGAACCGCGAGCCGAGCGCCGGCCGCCGCCGGTCGAGCCACAGCTTGATGAGGGTGCGACCGAGCACGAAGAGGATCGCCGCGATCAGCGTAACGTTGACGTAAGAGAGCACGAAGAGAAGCAGTCCCCGGGTGATCGTGGCGGGCTCCATCTCGGCCGCGCGCTGCTCGAGCACCGAGACGGCCGCCCAGACGACCAGGACGGCCAGGACGAGGCCGACGATGAGCCGGTTGTCCTTTCGCCGACGCAGGAACTCCGTGGCGATCTTCACCGGCGCCGCCCCGCGGCCCTCACCGCGCCCCGCCGGCTCACGGCGCCCCGGCCGGACCGATCACGAACTTCTTCGACTTCTTCCACGACGTGCGGTAGTCGACGGGGATGAACGAGAAGAGGTAGCCGGAATCGAACGCCGCGCGCATGTGAACGATCAGGTTGTGCTGCGGCCACTCCGGTCTGACGTGGAAGGCGAGCAGATTCTCCCGGGAGACGAGCAGGCGCTTGACGTCCTCGAAGTCCGCCGTCGTCGTCCGGCGCAGCGGCTTTCCGTCGAGCGTCTCGGCCATGACGTACTCGCGCGTGACCGGATCGAAGGTCACCGACACCGAATAGCGGCGGGAATCGAGGAAGCTGTCGAACCACCAGCGGAACTGGCGGTAGAGGCGGATTTCGTATCGGATCGTCGTCTCGAGGCCAGCCTCGATCTTCTTCGCGAGCTCGGGATTCAACGCTCCGGTGAGCTGGAAGTTCAGGAAGACGTCGGCGCCTCGCGTCGTGACGCGCAGGACCGTGATCTGGGGCGTCGCTTCCGCGGCCCGCAGGGAGGCCGGCCACGAGAAAGCAAGAATGCCCAGAAACACCGCGACCGCGAGGGCCCGGCCCTTGACCGCCACGGGGAGATTCTAGGCGAGGCGGGAGGCTAGGGGCGCGCGCCCTGCCGGCGAGCCGCGGAATCGGGCTCGACTTGCTCGGCGGCGGGCGCGGCCAGAGCGGCGCTCAAGGCGCGGGCGAACTCGACGTGCATCGCGTGACCCGCCTTGCGGGCGTGGATTCGTCCCCGAAGCGGCCGGCCGAGCAGGCTCAGGTCGCCGAGCAGGTCGAGGACCTTGTGGCGGACGAACTCGTCCCGGAAGCGCAGCGGACCCGAGAGGATGCCCATGTCGTCGAGCACGACCGCGTTCTGGAGCGATCCCCCGCGGGCGAGTCCCCGCGCCCTCAGGGCTTCCACCTCGGCCAGGAAGCCGAAGGTGCGAGCGGGCGCGATCCGCGCCGCGTATTCCTCGGGCCGCACCGCCCAGGTCAGCTTCTGCTTGCCGACGAGAGGATGCGGAAAATCGATCTCGTAGGTGATCGTGAGGCCGTCGCCCTCCGGCGAGTAGCGGACCGAGCGGTCGGCGCGCT
Source organism: Acidobacteriota bacterium (assembly GCA_050257975.1). Taxonomy (GTDB): domain Bacteria; phylum Acidobacteriota; class Thermoanaerobaculia; order UBA5066; family Gp7-AA6; genus DATBFU01. The sequence continues at coordinate 17,410 of JBLMXY010000090.1, read as the reverse complement.
CGAGGACGAGCTCGCGGCCGAGCGACAGCGGCCGAACGGGAGCGTCCTGCCGCTCGAAACCCGCCGCGTGGAAGAGCCGCACGAAGGGGAGAGCCGAGCCGTCCAGGATCGGGACCTCGGGACCGTCGATCTCGACGAAGCAGTTGTCCAGGCCCTCGCCCGCGGCCGCCGAGAGCAGGTGCTCGACGGTCCCGATCGATACCCCGCCGGCCGAAAGGGTGGTGGCGTAGTCGAAGGTGGTGGCGGAGGGAAGGAGGGCCGGTATCGGCGTTTTCTCGCGGTCTTTGCGCACGAACAGGAGTCCCGTTTCCGGGGGAGCCGGTCGGAACGTGGCCCGGACGGGATGGCCGGAATGAAGGCCGATTCCTTCGATCGATACGGTTGTGCGCAGGGTCGTTTGGGCTCTGCTCATGCTTTTCTTTGTGCCCTCCTATCCGCATCTTCGGTGCCAGCCGGGTCTCGACTGAGAACGTTTCCGTCAACGAATTCATTACCAAAGAGTTATCGGCGAAAATGACCCTCGCAGGCCGTTCGTCCGAGGCCGGAAGTGTTGCAGAAAGGAGACAGTCGCGTGGCATCCGCGCCACGGCTGGCGCATCCCGAATAGACTCGCGGGGTGAGCCGGAACAGACCTCAAAAGGCGGCCGACAAGGGCGCCGCAGTCAAGCCCGTGGCCAGCAACCGCAAGGCCTACCACGATTACTTCATCGAGGACCGCGCCGAAGCGGGGCTCGTTCTGACGGGCACGGAGGTCAAGTCGCTGCGCGCGGGGCGAGCGCAGCTCAAGGACGCCTACGTACAGTTTCGAGGGGGCGAGGCCTACCTGATCGGCGCGCACATCTCCCCCTACGGTGCCGGTTCCTGGACGAACCACCCGCCCGAACGGGACCGCAAGCTCCTGCTGCATCGCCGCGAGCTCGACCGCTGGGCGGGCGCGGTGGCGACGCGCGGCGTGTCCTGCGTGCCGCTCTCTCTCTACTTCAAGGGGCCGCGGGCAAAGGCCGAGATCGCGCTGGTCAAGGGCAAGAAGCTTCACGACAAGCGGGACTCGATCCGGGATCGGGAGTTGAAGCGGGAGGCGGACCGGGCGATGCGGCGTCGGCGTTAGACATCGGTGGGGGCGCGGCGAAAGAGGACGAGCCGGGAGGCGGCGCCCGCGCTGCGCGACGTGCAGCGGCGGGATCTCGACGCGATGCACGAGCTGGATCGCCGCTGCTTCGAGCCGGGGATCGCCTTCACCCGCGCTCAGATCGCGGCCTTCCTGGAGCTCGAGAGCCTCGAGGGCGTCGTCGCCGAGTCGAGGGGTCGCCTGGTCGGGTTCGCGATCGGGTACCTGCGCCGCCCGGGGCTCGGCGGCGTCCTGACGCTCGACGTCGAGCCCGAGCAGCGCCGCCGGGGAGTGGGGCGCGCCCTCTTCACGGAGCTTCTCGAGCGGCTCGAGCGGGCGGGAGCGTCGGAAGTCCGCCTCGAGGTGGACGTGCGCAACACGGGCGCGCAAGCCTTCTACCGGTCGTTCGGTTTCCGAAGGCTCGCCCGGATCCCGGACTATTACGGCGAAGGCCGGGATGCCTTCGAGATGACGCGCGGACGCGGCGAGCCGGCGAGCGGCGATCGGGCGTCTTGAGCCGGCGCGATTCGCCTGTCGTTCGGAAGCCAGCAGGCCGGGGAATCCCCGGCTTCGTCGCCGAGGATGCCGTCCCAACCTCGAGAACCGCCGAGCTCGGGGCCCCTCGCTCTCGCTCGGGCTGACGTGCGCTGTGCCGACGAAGATGCCCGGCCCGGCTACAGCCCGAACGCCCGCCGGAGAAACTTCGCCATCTCGCCGCGCGTGACGGTTTGACCCGGGCAGTAGTTGCCGCCGCCGCAACCCTGAGCGATTCCTTCGTTTCCGAGCTCCTCGATCCAGCGCGCGAGGTACGTCGTCGTCTGGACGTCGCCGAAGACCGCGCCGGTCGCGTCGGGAGGCAGGAAGGAGGAGCCATTCTTGCCGCGCAGCAGGAAGACCGCCATGGCGTCGCGCGTGACCGGGGCGGAGGGACAGTAATTGCCGCCGCCGCAGCCCGTCGTGATCGCCTCGGCGGCGAGCTCGTAGATCCACTGGTACAGCGGGTTGGTCGAGTCGACGTCGGCGAAAGTGTAATAAGCGGGGCTAGTCGGCCGAGGCGGGTAATAGTAGGGGCCGTGCTTTCCGCGCAGGATGAACTTGGCCATGGCGGAGCGGTTGACGGAGTCGTCCGGGCAGTAGATCCCGGCGCCGCAGCCGGTCGTGATCCGGGCGCGGACGATCGCCTCGATCGCCGCGTGGAAGATGTGCGGCTGCGGCACGTCGCCGAAGTCGGCGAACCAGCCGGCCGAAAGCGACCCCGAGCCCATGTCCGGATTGGTCACGACGATGTCGAAGAGATTGCCGGCCGGCAGCGCCGGCGTGGTCGCCGTGATCGTCCCGGAATCGACGACCGTGACGTTTGCGGCGGCGAGGTCCCCGACGTGCAGGGTGGCGCCCGCCACGAACCCGCTTCCGAAGAGCGTGATCGCCGTCCCGCCGCCCCCCGGGCCCGAGGTCGGCGAGACGGAGGTCACGGCGGGGGGCGCCGCCGAGCCCGTCGTGATCCGGCCGACGTTGTTTGCCGAGGACTCCGTGAACCAGAGGGCTGCGTCCGGTCCCGCCGCGATCCCCGACGGCGAGGCGGCCTTCGTCGGCAGGGGAAACTCCGTGATGGCGCCAAAGGGGGTGATGCGGCCGATCTTGTTGCCGGCCGACTCCGTGAACCAGAGGTTTCCGTCGGGTCCCGCCGTAATGCCGGCGGGCGCGCTGTTCGCGGTGGGAACCGGGAACCCGGTCGGCGCTCCGGCGGTGGTCAGCCGGACGATCTGGTTCCCGCTTCCGTCGGTGAACCAGAGGTTCCCATCGGGTCCCGCCGCGATCATTGCGCCGGCGAATCCGGAGCCCAGGCCGGCCATCGGCATCGCGAAGCCTCCGGTCTCGATGCGGCCGACGTCGCGTCCCGCCGTGAACCAGAGCGCTCCGTCGGAACCCGCCGCGACGCCGAAGGGCCCGTCGTCCGCGAAGTAGCAGCACTGGCTGCCCCAGACGTCGTAGACGACGGCGTTGCCGGAGGTGTCCACGCGTCCGATTCCCCGCGGATTGAAAAAGCCGCTGTTCGCCGTGAACCAGAGCGCCCCGTCGGATCCGGGGGTGATCCCGCCCGAGATGAAGGAATGGGGTAGCGTGACCGGGTACTCGGTGACGGTCCCGCCGGTCGTGATCTTGCCGACTTTCTTGCTGAGCAGGTCCGGAAACCACAGGTTGCCGTCGGGGCCCGCCGTGATCCCGAAGAGACTGCCGCTGACGGACACCGCGATCGGGAATTCCGTGACGGTCCCGGAGGTCGTCATGCGCCCGATCTTGTCGGCGGCCTGCTCGGTGAACCACAGGTTGCCGTCGGGGCCCGCCGTGATGGCCTGGGGCGAGCTCGCGGCCGTCGGAATCGGGAACTCGTCGATCGTCTGGGCGGTCGCGGCGCCGCAAAGAGCGCTCGCCACGGTGGCCGCGAGCAAGGTCTTCCTCATAGTCCGAACGCCTTCTTGATGAATGCGGCCATCTCGCCGCGGGTGACCGTGTTGGTCGGGCAGTAGTTGCCGGCGCCGCAGCCGCTCGTGATCCCTTCGGCCTTCAACTCCTCCATCCACTTGGCGAGGAAGGTCGTCGTCTGCACGTCGCCGAACACGGCCCCGGTCGCGGCCGGCGGGCTGAAGGAAGCCCCGTTCTTCCCCTTCAGCAGAAAGACGGCCATGGCATCCCGGGTCACCGGGTCGGCCGGGCAGTACTTGCCGCCGCCGCAGCCGGAGGTGATGCCCTCCGCCGCGAATGCCTCGATCCATTTGGCGAGGAAGGTCGCCGTGGAGACGTCGGAGAAGACCGTCCCGGTCGCCGCAGGAGGGTTGAAGGTCGCGCCGTGCTCGCCCCGAAGGATGAAGACCGCCATCGCGGAGCGGTTGACGGGATCGGACGGGCAGTAGTTGCCGCCGCCGCAGCCGGTCGTGATCCCGGCGCGCACGATCTTCTCGATGGCGCCGTGGTACAGGTACGCCTGTGGCACGTCGGCGAAGTCGGCGAACCAGCCCTTCGCCAGCGCGCCGGAATCGCCGCCTGGATTCATGACCACTACGTCATTCAGCGAGCCCGGCACGAGCGCTGGAGTCGTCGCGGTGATCGTCGTCGAGCTGACGACCAGGATGGCTCCGGCGGCCGCCCCACCGATCGTGACGATCGCCCCGGTTTGGAAGCCCGTGCCGGAAATCGTGACGGCCGTTCCACCCGCCGCGGGGCCGGAGGCCGGGGAGATCCCGGAGACCATTCCGGCGATGACGGTGATGCACGCCGCCGAGCCGTCATTCGTTTCGTCGGGATCGATCTGGTCCCCCGAAACGGTGGCGGTGCTGCAGGCCAGGCCCGGAAGGACGGCCTGAGTGGCGATGGTGATCTGAGCGCTGTCGCCGCTCCCCAGATCCCCGAGCGTACAGGTCACGGTCTTGACGGCGAAGCCGCAGCCTCCCTGAGACGGCGCCGCAGAGACGAACAGGAGACCGGCGGGAACGAAATTCTTGGCGGTCACCCCGGTCGCCGGGGCCGGGCCGTTGTTCGTGACGGTGATCGTTTGCGTCAGAGCGCCGCCCGTCTTCACCGGATCGGGCGTCGCGGTCTGCGTCACCGAGAGGTCGGTCGTCTGGCTCGTCTGCGGCAGAAGCTCTTCCGATACCGTCACCGTGCGCGGGCTGCCGGCCGCTCCGTTCGCCGTGATCGTGACATGGGCGGTGTAGGTTCCCGGGACCGTGAACCCGGTCGGATCCACTCCGACGGCGATCTCGGAGGGGGCCGTTCCCGAGGTCGTGCCGAGCGTCACCCAGGCCGCATCGGCCGCGGCATTCCAGTTCACGGCGCCCGTGCCATCGTTGCGGATGCTCAGTTGCTGCGGGGCAGGGGCGGCGCTCCCGAAGTCGCTCGAGAAGCGCATCGGCGTCGGGCCGGCGAGGAGCGTGGGGCCGGGCGGAGTGACGCTGGCGACGACGGTGATGGAGACCGTCGCCGCGCCCGTCTGGCCGTTCGAGTCGGTCGCCGTCAGCGTGATCGTGTGCGTTCCGAGGGACAGGGAGGCCGAGTTGATCAGGTGGCCGGTCCCGAGCGCGCCGTCGAGGCTGGAGGTCCAGGAGAGCTGCGGATCGGCGAGCGTCCCGTCCTCGAAATCCTCGGCCCGCCCCTCGAAGGCCACGAGCTGGCCGCTCTGATAGACGGCGCCTTTTGCGGGGCTCGCGATCTGAGCATTCGGCGCCTTTCCGGCGACCGTGAATGGTCCATTGTCGGCAGAGCCGGTCAACACGCCGTCGCTGGCCACGACGCGCAGATAGCCCGTCGCCGACCCGTCCGTGCCCTCCAACTCCGCTGAGTCAAAGGTGTGGCTCGACGCCGAGATCCCGCTGGCGAGCGTGCGCCAGGTCGCCTTCCCGTCGAAGCTGTACAACAGAGTGTAAGAGAGGGAGTCGCCGTCGGGGTCCGAGCCCGTCCAGACGAGCGTCACGGGCCCGGTTGCGGGCAGGCTCGAGCCGCCGCTCCGGGAGGTGATGCTGACCGTGGGCGGATTTGCGCTCACCGCCGCCGAGCCGATCTCGCGACCCGCCGACTCGGAGTAGATCGCGACGCGCGCAGTTCCCGGGACGAAGCTCACGATCTGGCGGATGATCCCGGCATTTGCGTCGTCGGTCGAAACGATGGGAGTGAATGCGTCGTCGGAGAGTTGCCCGCCGGTCCCGTCAAAGAGGCGGATGTGGTAAGGGCCGGGGACCAGGGGCGGAACCTGCGCAACCTGCGACTGGCGCGACAGGAAGAAAAGAGATGCGGAAGAGGCGGCGAAGTTGACCGTTCCATATACGGAAAGAAAGTCACCGCTCGTGAACGTCGCCTTCGTGCCCGGTCTCTTTCTCGTTGCTGCCGCCATGGCCGGGAAGGTCGCGTTGATGTAGCCGTTCAAGCCCTTGTACGTGAAGTCCGAGATCCATTCGCTGGCGCAGTACGTCATGATGTCGGTCCAGTTCCAGTTGACCGGGCCCGCCGCGATGGTGAATTGGGAGTCACCGGCGTCGAATCCGTAGAATTGCGCCGGGTCGGCGGCGAGCCCCCCGATCAGACCGTTGGGATAGGGGTACGGCGGCGTGGCATCGCCCTGGGCGCGTTGCGCTCCGCAGAACTCCGAGTGGTGCCGGCCCATGGCATGCCCGATCTCGTGGCAGCCGTACCAGTCGCCATACGACGGGTCGGCATCCCATGAGAAGCTGCCCGTCGGCGTTCCTGTCGGCCCCGATGCCTGGAAGGAGGGCAAGCCCGCGGCCTCGCCTCTCATGAACCCGCCGCTGTCGGCCACCATCCCGTAGTAAACGACGCCGGCATTTCCCGACTCGTAGGTGTCCTTCAGCCAGAGCAGCTTGCCGTTGACATAACCGGCGGTCGGGACCGCGGACAGGCTGAGATCGAGGAAACGCCGCCGCGTCGCGTTGAGATCGCTGATCGGATACATTCGCCGAAGCTGGGAGACGAGCAAGTTCTGGTCCCGGTCCAGAGCCGAAACGAGGGTTCCGGTTGCGAAGCCGCCGCTGTAATACTGGTAGTTGACGATTCGGACGGCGGGTGTCCCACTCGGGGTGAACGTTACGGTCACCGTGTCGACGTTGTTGGCGTAGTCGTCCTCAGTCACGCTCTGAGACGGGTTGACCTCGGCGCGCAGGGTGATCGTGCCCGCTTGGGTCCAGGAATTGGGCAACTGAAAGTAAAAGCTGTCGTTGAGAAGGCCGCGGTTGGGCGTTGTCCCGACGTTGATGACCGCGCCGGTGTTGAGCGGTACCAGCGCCGGCCCGAGGCTGATGCCCCCGCGAGCGCCCTGCAATTCGGCCTTGACGCCGTTGACCGACTTGGCTCCCGCGACGTGGAAGCGTACGAAGGTGCGTTTGCTCGAAACCAGTGGCACGCTGTTGTCGAGATCCTGGATCGACTGCGTCACCTCCACACCATGTGATCCGCAGGCGGTCCGCAGTGGGGCGATCTCGACGGCATCGTTTGCCGAGAACTCGGAGGTGGAGCCCGCCGCGTCCGTGGCCGTCGCCGTCACATAGGGAGGGCGAGCGACGACTGCAGACACGGCGCTCGCGGGGGCGGTATGGAAGGGGAGCCGGCCCGCGATCGAGACGCAGAAAAAGCCCGTCGTGTCTGCTGTGGCGGACGCGACGTACTTCTCTCCTTCGCCGTGGCCGGAGGCGTTTTTCTTCTGGCTGGCGTAGAGATCGATCTGGACCGTGGCGGGATTGGAAGTGTCGACGCGGCCCCGAAGGATGGTCTTGTTTGCGGCGCCATCGTAGGTCGCAACGACCCCGACCGGAGAGTTCATCAAGTCGTTCGGCCCGCTGTCGGCGTCTCCCGGGTCGTTGGCGGTGACGCCGTCGCCGCCCAGGTCGATTCCGAGTCCCGCGTTGTCGTGGATGCTGTTGCCCCGGATCGTGTTTTGCACCGAGGTGTTGTCGAAGACGTTGACTCCCCTCGCGTTGTTGTGCGCGATGACGTTGGCTTCCCCGGCTGCGATTCCTCCGATGACGTTTCCGGAGGCGCCGCTCCGGATGAGCACGCCGTCGTAAGAGTTGCCGAGCGACGCGCCTCCGGCCAGGTCCGTCCCGACGAAGTTTCCCCTGACGGTATTTCCCGTGGTTCCGGCATCGGCGATCTCGACGCCGTTGAAGGCGTTGGACGCGATGACGTTGCCCTCTCCGGCGCCGGCGCCGCCGATGGCGTTGCCGGAGGTTGATCCGTACAGGAATACACCCGCCTGCCCGTTGCCAAGACCCGCCGTGCCAGCGACCTTGGTGCCGATGAAATTGCCCTGCACCTTGTTCCCGGTGGCTCCGCTGGAGGAGATCTCGATTCCGCTCAGTCCGTTGCCCGAGATCACGTTGCGGGCGGCCGTTGTGGTGCCGCCGACGACGTTGGTCGGCGCTCCATCGAGCCACACGCCGCTATGGTCGTTGCCGAGGGGCAGGGCGCCGGTCGGGTCCGTGCCGATGAAGTTTCCGAGGATCGAGTTTCCGGAGGTGGCGGCGCCTGTCACCCAGACGCCCGTGTAGCCGTTTCCGGAAATGACGTTTCGCGCGCTGGAAGCCGTCCCCCCGACCGTGTTGTTCGCCGCTCCCTGTTGGAGCACGATCCCGCCGTAGATGTTCGGAAGTTTGGCCGTGCCCGTCGTGTCGAGGCCGATTCGATTACCCAGGATCGTGTTCGACGTCGCGCCGGCGCCGGTGAGCACGATCCCGTATTGGCCGCCCGAGACGAGGTTTCCTGCGCCTGCCGCCGTTCCGCCGATCGTGTTGCCCGCCGAGTCGACATAGATCCCCGCGCTCGTGTTTGGGCGCGCGGCCGTTCCGGAAGAGTCGGTGCCGACGAGGTTGCCTTGAATCTGGTTGCCGGTCGCCGCCGAGCCCGTGATGCTGATGCCATTCGTCTGGTTCGCGGCGACGACGTTTCGGGAGCCCGCCGCAACCCCGCCGACGACGTTGTTGGCCGATCCGACAAAAATCCCGCTGCCGGCGTTGGCGCGCGCCGTGTTGCCGTTCGGGTCGACCCCGAGGAAGTTGCCGACGATCAGATTGCTGCCGTTGGTCAGGAGAACGATGGCGTTGTAGCACTGCGTGATGGCGAGGCCGCGGACCGTGCTCGAGCCCGCGACGATATAGAGCCCTTCGAACGCCCCCTGGGTCCCGCAGCGAATCTCGACGACGGGCGTCCCCGTCCCGCCGTCGATGATGACGGGATCGGTGACGTGGGGCAGTTCGGAGCCCACCGTGATCGTCCCCGAGATGCCGAACGCGATCGTATCCGTCCCCGCATTGGCGTTGGCTTCCTGGATCGCGGCGCGCAGCGTGCAGTTGCCGTCGGTGTCCGCGCAGACGCCGTCGCCGATGGTCTTGTCCGCCTTGTCGTTGGTCGAGTTCACCGTGAACGTTGTCGGCAGGCCCGCAGCCGCCGCGCTGAGGGCGCCGAAAAGCAGGACGCTCCCGACGGCGCGGCACCTCATGGCAGGCCGAACGTCAGCCGGATGAACTTGGCCATCTCGCCGCGGGTGACGGTTCCTCCGGGGCAATAGTTGCCGCCGCTGCAGCCGCTCGTGATCCCCTCGGCCTTGAGCTCCTCCATCCACTTGGCGAGGAAGGTCGTCGTGTGCACGTCGCCGAACACGGTCCCGGTCGCGGCGGTCGGCGTGAAGGGGGAGCCGTTGCGGCCGCGCAGGAGAAAGACGGCCATCGCATCGCGCGTCACGGAGTCCGTCGGGCAGTACTTTCCGCCGCCGCAACCGGTCGTGATGCCCTCCGCGGCGAAGGCCTCGATCCACTTGGCGAGAAACGTCGTCGTCGAGACGTCGGAGAAGACGGTTCCCGACGCGGCGGGCGGGTTGAAGGCGGAGCCGTGCTCGCCGCGCAGGATGAAGACCGCCATGGCGGAGCGGTTGACCGGGTCGTTCGGGCAGTAGTTTCCGCCTCCGCAGCCGGTCGTGATTCCGGCGCGAACGATCTTCTCGATGGCGCCGTGGTACAGGTACGCCTGCGGCACGTCGGCGAAGTCGGCGAACCAGCCCTTGGCGAGGGTGCCCGGTCCGCTGCCGGGGTTCGTCACGACGACGTCGGCGAGCGTTCCGGCGGCAAGCGAGGGCGTCTTCGCCGTGATCGTCGTCGCGTTGACGACGGCGACGCTGGTCGCGGCGATCCCTCCGATCTTCACCGTCGCGCCCGACAGGAACCCATCCCCGCTGATGCCGACCGCGGTGTTTCCGGCGGCCGGGCCGGAGGTCGGGCTGATGCCGAACACGGCCGGGCCCGCTCCCACCGTGATGACGGCGACCGTGGTACCGACCGCGCCGTGTGCGTCGGTCACCGCCAGAGTGACCGGGTAGCTTCCAGCCGCCGTGAACGTGTGCGAGAGCGAGGCGCCTTCACCGCTCGGCGTGCCGTCGCCGAAGACCCAGGCGAACGCGAGGCCGTCGCCGTCCGGATCGAAGCTCGAGGAGGCGTCGAGCGTGACCGAGAGGGGCGCAGGCCCGGACGAGGCGCTCGCCAGGATTCGCGCTTCGGGCGGGTGGTTGCTCCCCAGAGGAATGACTGCCGTGTTGTTCGTTTCCGAGGACTCGGCGATGTCGCCGTCCGCGTCGGCGACCGCGACGAGGTCTCCCGTCGTGGAGGGTTCCGTGAACGAGAAGGAAACCGTCGTGGAGTCGCCCGCCACGAACGGCCCGGTCACCGTCTGCGTCCCGACGAGGGCTCCTCCCGCCGACGGGTCGCCGACGTAGAGCTTCACCGCGAAGCTGCCGGTCGCGAGATCGCCGGCGTTGTGAACCGTGAGCGTCGCCGTGACCGCGTCACCCGCCGCCGGGCGCGCCGGCGAGACGACGAGGTCCTCGTCGGAGACGGCCAGGTCCGTTCCGAGCGTGTGGTCGAGCAGGCGCAGGTCGGTCTGTCCGTCGTCCGGGATGTTCGGGATGTCCACCGACTGGCCGCCGATGGTGACGGTCTTCGTCGTTCGGACGATGTCCGTCGCGAGATACGCCGCGTGGATTGCCCCTCCGGCGCCGAAGTATGCCGAGAGATCTCTCGCCTGCCAGGCGTCCCGGGTGATCGGCACGTCGCGGCTCCAGGTGTCGGAGACCGGATCGTAGGTCGTCGCGAACACGTTGCCGGGCCCGTCGTTGCCGGAGTCCGTCCGGAGGATCGTCAGGTTCCCGTCGCCGTTGACGAGGAGCCGCGTTTCGTAGAAGGCGAGCGAGTCGCTTCCGCCGCGGACCACCTCGGGTGTCGGGGAGGCGAGCGTCGCGTGGACGAGATCCGTTCCCCGCACCCAGACCACGTGGCCGGTCCCGCTTCCGTCATACACGGCCGAGGGCAGCCGGTTCTCGACGCCGCCGGAGGCGAAGGTCGTCGCGCCGTTCCAGGAGGTTCCGTTCCAGGTGTAGAGGTCCAGGACGCCATCGTTCGAGACGGCAGGATCCGGGTCGCGCGAGAGCACGACGAAGGCCGCGGTTCCCCGGCGCGCGGCCGCGTGCGCGTGAACGCCGGCAAGATTGCTCGCGATCGCCGCCGGCGCGCTCCAGGACGCGCCGTTCCAGAGGGCGTACTTCAGGACGGAAGGCTTCGCGACCGACGATTGGAACTCGCCGGCAGCGTTCGAAAGCCAGGTCAGCATCAGGTTGCCAGACCCGTCCGCCGACAGATGAAGATCGGAGTCGTAGGCCGTGTCGTTGGTCAGGGCGGTCACCGAGCCCCAGGTCTTCGTCGTCGGATCGAAGACGGCGCTCACGACCTCGAGCCGCGTGAAGAAGAGCGGCAGGTCCGCCGCCGTGGTGATCGAAGCGGAGAAGGACGCGTCCTTGATGCGCAGCCACGCGGCCACGACCTTGCCGTTGCCGTCCACGCCGGCCGCCGGCGACAGCTCCACCTGCGAATCGTCCACGACGAGGGCGGGCGTGCTCCAGCCGGATCCCCCGTCGAAGGACCAGGAGATCCCGGTGGACTGCAGGACCGGTCGGCCGGGATCCTGGGAGACCCAGAGCAGGAGCCTGCCGCCGCCGGCGGCGAGGATCTGCGGCGACGCGCCGGGGAAGACGTTGGACACGAGCGTCGTGTCCGCCGTCCCCAGCGCGGATTTCGCGCTCGCTGGACGCATGCGCGCCGTCTTGCGGAAGTCGGAGTACTTCCCGAAACGGTCGTAGTCGGGATGGCGCAGCGCGACTCCGGCGTTCTCGAGGCTCTCGCCGCCGGGCGCGAGGGCGCTCGCCGAGGAGCCGCTCGAATCGCACGCGACGCCGGCGACGGGGGTCCAGGTGCACTTGGCGTCGTATTTGGCCGTCGCGGTGTAGTTGAAGAGGTAATTCGCGGTGAACTCGCAGCCCGCCTCGAAATGGATCTCTCCGCCGCGTAGCAGAGGCTTGTCGGCCGTCACCGGGACGCCAGCCGTGAAGCTTCCGCCGCCTCCGACCCATCCCTTCGCCGAGAGACCCTCGAGGATCTTGATCTCGAGCGTGGCCTTCAGGTCGAGGCCGAGCGTTCCCGTTCCCTCCTTGAACTCCAGCGCGCCGCCCATCTGCTCGAACGCGGCGGTGAACTTGAGTGACGGCGAGATCTCGCCCGTGAGCGTCGCGTGGTCGTTCAACCAGCCGATCGCCGAGCCGACCACGGGGACCGCCTGCAGCGCGGCGAGCTGCGGGATCGCGTCGAGGAAGCCTTCCGTCTTCTTGATCGTGCCGACGAGCGAGAAGCCGAGAGAGGCCTTCTGCAGGATCAGGCCGTCCGGGGGGAAGAGCCGGAACTCGCCGCTTCCCGAGAGCTTGCCGTCGATGCTCCCTCCGAGCGCCTTGAACCCGGTTTGGCCTTCGGCGGACAGCCCGCCGACGCCGGTGCTCGAGACGAAGCCCCCGAGCTTGGCGAAAGTCTCGGAGACGCCGAAGTCTCCGCCGACGTAGGGCACGCTCTGGGGAAAGACGAACAGGGTCTGGAAATGCGGGTCGGGAAACTCCTTCTCGATCTCCCACTTGACCGCCCCTTCCTCGATCTTCACCTTGATTGGTGTGAGAGTCACCTTCAGCCAGTCGGGGTAGGGGAAGACCCACACCGATTCCTCGCGCGGGAGCCCGGTCAGCGGCGGCGAGTCCCCGTTGGTGGGCGTGATCGCGAGGACGTTGGGCGAGAAGAGCTGCGGCGCGAAGTCCGTCTTCATGTCGTACTGGTGGGTCGCGCCGCCGACGTCGCCCGGCTCGACGGCCGCGGCTCCGCTGTTGACGGAGAAGGCCGCCGTGCCGGGCGCTCCCTTCCAGTTGATGTTCGCCCGGAACTTGTTCTTCAGGTCCACGCCTTCCAGGAAGAACCCCTCGTAGTCGCGCACGACGTTCTCGACGTACGGAGCCTTGGTCTGCGATTCGACGACGACCTGCTCCGTGATGCTCGCCGACCCGAAGGCGTTGGAGGCCTTGAGCGTCACGTCGTAGGTGCCCGGGTGGACGAAGATGCGGGTCGGATTCTGGAGGGTGGAATCCGTGATCCCGTCGCGGTTGAAGTCCCATTCCCAGGCCGTCGGGGAGTTGCTCGACTGGTCCTGGAACTGGATCGTCTGCCCTTCCGTCGGGACTTCGGGGCTCCAGTCGAAGGCCGGCCCGGGCTCCTTGGACTGGATCGTGTTCTTGACCGTCAACATGTCGAGGTCCGTCGTCGCGCCCGAGTACGTCCAGCCGGCCACGTAGAAGTTGCGGTTGCGGTCCACGGCGATCGCGTCGGCGGCGTCGCGGCTGACCCTCTCGAAACGGCTCTCGAAGAGCTGCGAACCGTCGGAACCGTACTTGAGCGTCACGACGTCGTAGTCGTCGCCCTCCTTGGCGCTCGTGCCGGCCACGTAGAGATCGCCGTAGAGGTCGAGCGCGATGTCGCCGACGCTGTCGTTGGGGTTCGTCACGTTCCCCTTGCTCGTGTACCGCCGGGTCCAGAGCTCGGCTCCGTTGGAGCCGGCGTACTTGATCGTGACGAAGTCCTGTCCGATGTCGATCGGCGGATTGGATCCGGGCGTGTGGCCGCTGCCTTCGGAGGTGGCGGCGACATAGGCGTTCCCCGTCGTGTCCACGGCGATCACCGGCAGGAGGTCGTCGCAGTGTCCGGGCCCGTCGTAGGTCTTCGACCAGAGCGGCTGCCCGGAGGGGGAGTACTTGGCCGTGAGGAGGTCCGTTGCGCACAACTGAGGAGGCGGCTGGCCGAGCGGCACGCCCGGGTAGGTGATGCCGGTCACGAAGACGTTTCCGGCCCGGTCGAGGGCGACCTCGAAGGGGTAGTCGAGCCCGGAGCCGGTCGCGGGCGTGCGCGCGACCCACTGCTGCTGGCCCTTCGGGTCGTACTTCACCGTGGCGAAGCGGGCGGTGTAGTCGCCTCCCGAATTGCTGTAGCCCGTGACGTAGACGTTGCCGTAGACGTCCTCGGCGATCGCCCGCCCCTTGTCGTTGGTCCCGCCCGGCCCGTTGTAGCGGGCAACCCAGTTGCGGTTGCCGGTGTCCGCGTCGTACTGGATCGTGACGAAGTCGAATCCGGTGCCGGTTCCGGCAGAGAGACCCGCCACGGTGACGTGGCCGAAGCGGTCCACGACGAGCGAATGCGTGTCCAGGTAGTCGTCGCCGTTGCCGGGGCCGTTGTAGAGCTTGAGCCACTTGGCGTTGCCCGCCGGGTCGAACTTCGCGACCACGATGTCGAGCCCGGTGCCGGTTCCCGTCGCGGCGCCCGCCACGTAGACGTTGCCGGCATGATCGAGCGCGATCGAATTGCCGACGTCGTTGCCGTGCGCGGATCCGTCGTAGCCCATTCCCCATTGCTGGACGCCGTTCTTGTCGTACTTGACGACGATCAGGTCGCCGTTGCAGCACGACGGCCCGCTCGGCACGTTTCCGATCGTCCCGGTAACGTAGACGTTTCCCTGCGTGTCCACCGCAACGGCCTTGGCCTCGTCGTAGCCGTTGCCGCCGTGCCCGGTGTTGATCGCGTACCACGCGTTGGGCACCTGGGCGGCGGCCGGTGCGGCCGCGAGAAGAAGCGCCAGAACGAATCGCGGCTTCGGCAACGCGGCTGGACTCAAGGAATCCTCTTCAGCAGGTAAAGGCCGCTCGCGGCGAGGGCCACACCGAGAAGCCCCAGGAGGCCCGGTGACAGCGTCGGCACCGCCGTGGTCGGGCCCGGCCCGACTGGCGGCGTTGGCGTCGGGATGGGCGTCGGGGGAACTGAAGTCGGCGTTGCCGTGGGCGTCGGGGGAGTGGGCGTCGGCGTCACGGCGGCGAGGAGATTGACGCGTCCGATCTTGCCGGCGGCCGATTCGGTGAACCACATGTTGCCGTCCGGCCCGGAGGCGATGTCCAGGGGTCCGCTGGCGGCCGTCGGGATCGCGAGCTCGGTGACGACCCCTCCCGTCGTGATGCGGCCCACGTTGTTCCCGGCTTGCTCGACGAACCAGAGGGCGCCGTCGGGGCCGGCCGCGATGCCGAAGGGCCGGCTGTCGGTGCCGGGCAGAGGGAACTCGGTGACCGCGCCGGAGGTCGTGATGCGGCCGATCGCGTTGCCAAACAGCTTCGTGAACCAGAGGTTGCCGTCCGGGCCGGCCGCGATCGCCGTCGAGCCTCCGGACGTGGGGATCGAGAACTCCGTCACGACTCCCGACGTCGTGATCCGGCCGATCTGGTTGGCGCTGTTCTCCGTGAACCAGAGGTTGCCGTCGGAGCCGGCCGCGATCCCGTAGGGCCCGGCGTTCGCCGTCGGGAGCGCGAACTCCGTGATGACGCCGGAGGTCGTGATCCTTCCGATCTGGTTGTCCTGGTTCTCGGTGAACCAGAGCGCGCCGTCCGGACCGGTCGCGATGAAGAAGAGCTCACTCGTCCCGCTCGCCGAGGGAACCAGAAACTGCGTCACAACTCCGCTCGTCGTGATGCGCCCGATCTCGTTGGTGTTCCGGATCGTGAACCAGAGCGCGCCGTCCGGGCCCGACGTGACGAGCCTCAGCCCGCTCCCGGCCGGGAACTCCGTGATGACTCCGGCGGGCGAGCTCCGTCCGATCTGACCACCGAGGAATTCCGCGAACCAGAGGTTGCC
Organism: Acidobacteriota bacterium; assembly: GCA_050257975.1. Taxonomy (GTDB): domain Bacteria; phylum Acidobacteriota; class Thermoanaerobaculia; order UBA5066; family Gp7-AA6; genus DATBFU01. The sequence goes on along the minus strand of JBLMXY010000090.1, from coordinate 1,723 downwards.
GTCCGGACCGGCGGTGATGCCGAACGGGTCGCTTCCGGGATTCGGAAGCGCGAACTCGTCGATCGTCTGAGCGAGCATTGTGGCGCAGGACGCGAGCAGGACGAAGAGGCTCGCGACGGCCGCGGAAGGAACTCTGTGGCTCATGAAACCCTCCGGAGAAGGAAGAGAAACCCGGCGCCGGCCCCTGGCAGCTTTCTCTGCTTGGACAGGTGGTCGAGCGATTCGTTGCGCCTGGTCATGGTCCTCTTCCAACCGACCGGGCGCGTGCCGGCGGGCGCGAAACCGAAAGGCGCCCCGGGAGTGGTCGTGCCCGGCGAATCAGAAGGATCGCGGCGGGGGCGACAGGAGGCCGAGGAGCAGGAGGAGTCCCGGCGACGCCTGCGCGGAGACCTCCCCCGCGAGAGAGGTGGTCGCGTATGCAAGAAGCAAGCGAGCGCGCTCGAGCGGGGACCGGCGGATTCCGGGAGTGCGTGGAGGCGCTCGTTTCCATCCGAAGCTCACCCCCTTCGAATCAACAGGGTCGCAACCCCTGCCAGGCAGATGGCCAGGAGTGCCGCCGCCGGAAACGACAGGGTCGGGACTGTGGCGGCCGGACCGGGACCGACCGGCGGCGTCGGCGTCGGGGAGGCCGGAGGAAGCGTGGGCGTAGCGGTTGGCGTCGCGGCCGCGCCCGTCGTGAGGCGGCCAATCGCGGGAGCGGGGTTGCCGACGGGGACCGTGAACCAGAGGGCGCCGTCCGGCCCCGCGGCGATGCCCTCGGGACCGAAGAAACCGGTCGGCAAGGGGAATTCCGTGATCGCCCCGGCCGTCGTGCTCCGTCCGATCCTGCTGGCCGAGCCCTGGCTTTCCGTGAACCAGAGGTTTCCGTCTGGGCCGGCCGCGATGTCCCGAGGCGCGGCGGGGGTGGTCGGGACCGGAAACTCCGTGATGGCGCCCGCCGTCGTGATTCTTCCGATCTGGTCCGCGGACCACTCGGTGAACCAGAGATTCCCGTCCGGCCCCTGAGTGATGCCGGACGGTCTGCCCCCGAGGGTGGGCAGTGTGAAATGCGCCGCCACGCCGGCGGTCGTGATTTGTCCGATGTCGGCGATGTTGGTCCACCAGAGATTTCCGTCCGGCCCGGGCGAGATTCCCCAGAACAGGACGTTGGCGCCGGCGCCCGGGAACGGCGTGAACGCGCCGGCCGTCGTCACCTTCCAGACCGGGCCCGCCGAGTCGGCGAACCAGAGATTTCCATCCGGTCCGGTCGTGATGCCCGAGGGGTATGACTGGATCGCGGGGACGCTGAACTCCGTCACCGTACCCGAGGTCGTGATCTTTCCGACGTAGCCGGCGGTCGTCGAAGCCGTCGCCGTGAACCAGAGGTTGCCGTCGGGCCCGGCCGCGATCGCCGTGGGAGTCAGGTTGAAGGACCCGACAGGCGGGATCGGGAACTCGGTCACGACGCCGGCCGTCGTGATCCTTCCGATGTTGTGCTGGGAGGGATCGGTGAACCAGAGGTTGCCGTCGGGTCCGGCGGTGATGCGGGCCGGGTTGGCTCCCGACCCGAGAGGGAACATCGTGAACGTCTGCCCGGAGACGCTCGAGCAGGGCGCTGCCAGCGCCATGATGGCGATGACGCGGGAGATTCGGTGTTTCATGCGTAGATCCTCTTGCGACGGGTCAGTTCCGCCGCATCCAGGAGGGCGCCCCCGTGATGCGGTCGATCTGGACCGAGAGGCCT
>JBLMXY010000089.1:0-2701 GCA_050257975.1 Acidobacteriota bacterium | reverse complement strand
CCGTGACCAGCGGCTCAGGCGGCAGCGGCGGCCGTTCCGCTTCCGGGACGGGGTGGTTCGTGGTGCGCCGCGCGCGGTCGGCCGTCTCGCTCTGGTGGTCCTCGATCCGGGGCCGGGACGTTCTCGCGGCGAGCATCCTCGTGGCCCTCTCGCTCGGGCTCGGCGCCTTCCTCCTCGCGCGCGCCGATTCCGCCGCGCAGGTCGCCTTCGCCAAGCAGACGCAGATTCTCCAGGCCGCCGTCGCCGAGAGGCTGTCGCTGCCGCTGGAAGACCTGGCTGCGCTGTCGAGCCTTCTCGAGTCGTCCGGCCGCGTCACGCGCCGGCAGTTCCACGTCGTGACCGACGCGCTGCTGCGCCCGGACCCGCTGCTGCGGCGCCGAAGGATGGTCTACGCGTTCGAGTGGCTTCCCTACGTGGTCGGCCCCGAGCGCCTGTTTCAGGAGACGGAGGGGCGCACGGCGGGGCTCCCGGAATACCGATTCTGGGAGACCGGCCCCGACGGGAAGCCGCGAGAGGCGGGGCGGCGAAGCTTCTACGTCCCGATCCAGTACATGGAGCCGCCCAACGCCCGCGCCCTCGGCTTCGACATCGCATCCGATCCCGACCGGTGGAAGGTCGCCGAGAAGGCGCGCGACTCGGGGCTGACCGCGGCGCACGGCCCCTTCCGACTGGTCGAGGAAGGGGGCAGGGCGGATTCCTCTCTGGCGGTCGCCCTGTACGCGCCGGTGTACGAGGAAGGCGATCCCGGGTCGGAGGCGACGCGCCGCTCGACGTTCACGGGCTTCGTGCTCGCGATCTTCCGCCTCGCTTCCGTCCTGGACAACGCCGCGCCGTCGGCAGAACCCGGCCTGGGGCTGGTGATGCGGGAGACCGCGGGGCCGGGCTCGCCGGTTCTCGCGGAGCGGCCGCCGGGCGCGGCCCGGCTTGCGCGGCGCGACGGTTTCGAGATCCGGTATCAGATGCCGTTTGCCGACCGGCGATGGTCGCTCGAGGTCTTTGCGCTTCCCGGCGCGTTCCTTCCGGTCAAGCGGGGCGCGATCGCCAGCGCCGCCGTCGGGGTGCTCGCCTCGCTTCTCGGGCTCGCGACCCTGACGGCCCTGCGCACGATCTCGCGGCTGCGCCGCCAGGCCGAGAAGGTCGGCCCCTACCGGCTGGTTGCTCGCCTGGGCGGAGGAGCGATGGGCGTCGTGTGGGAAGCGCGCCACGCCCTGCTTCGCCGGCCGACCGCGGTCAAGGTGCTCGCGCCCGGGACCGAGGGCGAGCGGTCGCTCGCGCGCTTCGAGCGCGAGGTCCAGCTGACGGCCGGCCTCACGCACCCGAGCACCATCGCGATCTACGACTACGGCCGCTCGGCCGATGGCACGTTTTACTACGCCATGGAGCTGCTGCGCGGCTTGAACCTGACGCAGCTTGTAGCCTTCGACGGCGCCTTGCCGCCGGCTCGAGTCGTTCACCTGCTGCGGCAGGCGTGCGGCGCGCTCGCGGAGGCTCACGCGGCCGGTCTCATTCACCGTGACATCAAGCCCGCCAACCTGATGGTCTGCGTCTACGGCGGCATCGCCGACTTCCTGAAGATTCTCGATTTCGGCCTCGTCAAGGACCTCGGCGCGGTCGAGCGCGCGCCCGAGGGGCCGGCGGCCGAAGGCGGCGGAGACGCCGCGCTTTCGCAGGACGGCTCGCTGCTCGGCACGCCCCTCTACATGGCGCCCGAGGGAATGAGCGACCCGGCCGGCGTCGATGCGCGGGCGGACCTCTTCGGGCTCGGCGCCGTCGGGTACTTTCTGCTGACCGGCAAGCCCCCGTTTCCGGGGCGCACGGCGCTCGAAGTCTTCGCGATGGCGCGGCAGGGGCCGCCCGCGCCCCTCTCGGCCGCCGCGGCCCACCCGGTTCCCGCCGCGCTCGAGGAGGCGATCCGCCGCTGTCTTTCCTTCGATCGAGAGGAGCGCCCCTCCTCGGCGGAGGAGCTCGAGACGATGCTCGAGGCCTGCGCGGTCTCCCCGTGCTGGACCGTACGAGAGGCGCGGGCCTGGTGGAGAGACCGGGGACAGGCGGCGCTCGCGCGGGCCGCGCTCGAGCGCGACGAGCGCCCGGAGCGGGGCCTCGTGCTGATGCTGTCCTCCGACTCGCGCTTGCGGAGTTAGCGGGCCGAAATAGAATAGGCGTCAACCAAAGCGAGGCCCGCCATGATGAGCTTGGACGCCGCGTTCGACCGGATTGGCTCGGCTCTTCGGCAGATGGGCTACGCGTTCGCCAGGGAGGAGAAGGCTTCCGACGCGGCCGGGGACCGGGTCGCCCTCTTCACGCGCCCGAACTTCTCGGTGCGCGTCCGCTGGTACGGGAGTGCCCGCATGCTGGCCCTCCAGGTCGACACGAACGGCGAGTGGGTGGACTTCGCCAAGCGCAGCTTCGGCCCGAGCGGCCTCGAGGAGACGGCGGTCGACGCGCTGGTTCGCGCCGTCCGCAACGAGGTCGCCGAGACTTCGACCGACTCGGACTGAGCCCGCGGCCGGCCTCGGATCTCTCGGGAACCCGGTCCGGGATTGAGCCGTCACGGAGACGAGCGTTTCAAGGCGTCCTCTGCGCCCACGCCGGCATCGGGTTGTCCGGGCGCTCGTTGTCCCAGAAGATCGACATCACCCACCAGCGCGTTCCGTCGTGGAAGAGCTGGATGCCGTTGATCCCGCGCCAGAGGATCTCCCCC
>JBLMXY010000088.1:0-3580 GCA_050257975.1 Acidobacteriota bacterium | reverse complement strand
CCGCCTTCCGGCTCCGTCCGGAGGTCCTGGGACTCGCCGCCCCCGGGACGATCGTCTGCCGGTGCGAAGACGTTCCTCTCTCCCGTCTCGAGGCGGCGGGGACGCTGCGCGAGGCGAAGCTCTTCACCCGAGCCGGGATGGGCCCGTGCCAGGGCCGGATCTGCGGCTCCGCCCTGGCCGCCCTCCGCGGACTTTCTCCGGACAGCGTCAGGCCGCCGCTCGTTCCGGTCCCGCTCGAAGTCCTGGCCGCCGAGGAGGTCCCGAGATGAAGTGGCAAGGGGTGATTCCGGCGATCACGACGCCGTTCAAGGAGGATCTCTCCGTCGATCACGAGTTCCTCGCAAAGCACGCGGACCTTCTCGTCCGCGCAGGGTGCACGGGGGTCGTCGCCCTCGGCTCGCTCGGGGAGTCGGCGACGCTCGCGGCCGACGAGAAGGTCGCCGTTCTGAAAACAGTGCGGGGGGCGCTCGAGGGGCGGGCTCCCGTCCTCGCCGGCATCGCGGGACTTTCGACGAGGGAGGCCTGCGATCTCGCGCGGGCGGCCGAGAGCGCGGGGTGCGCCGGGCTGATGATCCTCCCTCCGTACGTCTACAGGGGGGACGACAGGGAAACGGAGGCGCATCTGTCGGCGGTCCTCTCTGCCACGCGGCTTCCGTGCATGCTCTACAACAACCCGATCGCCTACGGGACCGACGTGACGCCGCCGCGGATCGCGGCTCTCGCGAAGCGCCACGCGCATCTCGCCGCCGTGAAGGAGTCGAGCGCGGACGTTCGTCGGATCACCGAACTCCGGGCGCTGCTCAAGGGGCGCCTCGCTCTTCTGGTCGGCGTGGACGACCTGATTCTGGAGGGGGTCGCGGCAGGGGCCGCCGGCTGGATCGCGGGCCTCGTGAACGCCCTGCCGAACGAGTCGGTCCGCCTCTTCGACCTGGCGGCAGCCGGCAAGGGCGCGGAGGCCTCCCGCCTCTATGAATGGTTCCTGCCGCTTCTCCGGCTCGACACGGTCCCCAAGTTCGTCCAGCTGATCAAGCTCGTCCAGGCCGAGGTCGGCCTCGGCTCCGAGCGGGTCCGGCCGCCCCGCCTCGTCCTGGCCGGCGCGGAGCGCGCGGCGTCCCTGAAGCTCATCCGGCAAGCGCTGGCCGGCCGCCCCCTTCGGAGGTGACGCGGCGCCCCACCCCGGCATTCTTGACAGCGGACGACGCGAGAAGCATCGGGCCGCCACGGGGCGTGATAGCCTTGTTGAGACTGATTCTTAAATGGGAGAGGGAGCCATGCCCATATACTTCAAGTACGGCGACATCAAGGGCGACGTGAAGGAGCCCGCCCACCGCGGCTGGATCGAGCTGACGAGCATGCAATGGGGAGTGGGCCGCGCCATAACGACTCCGGCAGGCGCGTCGCGAGAGAGGTCGGCTCCATCCGTGAGCGAGATCGTGGTGACGAAGCCGATGGACAGCGCGTCGACGCATCTCTTTCGGGAATCCCTGGATGGGAAAGGGGTGGACGTCGTTATCGACTTCGTCAAGGACGGAACGGTCTATCTCCAAGTCAATTTGTCGAACACGCTGATCGCCTCCTACTCGATCTCCGGAAGAGGGCGCAACTCGATGGAGTCGCTGTCGCTCAACTTCACGAAGATCGAGTTCAAACACACCCAGATGGGGGACTGAGCGCGTAGCCCCCGGCTGACCGGTGTCAAGCGCGCGCTCCGCGCGCCACGAAGCGGTCGCCGACCCTTGACACCGGTCAGCCGAGAGCACGTTTTCTGCTATCGGCGGCTGCAACAGCAGCCGCCGCTTATCGGAAAAGTCACGCGGCGCGCGACGCCTGGACCCCGGAAAACGTAAACTCCAAGAGGAATGAGGCGTCTCGCTCTTCTGGCTCTGCCGACGCTGCTCGCCTGCACGGCCCTGCCCCTCGAGGCTTCCCTCGTGGTCTTCGGTGACGGGCGGATGCTCCGGGTCGAATCGTTCCGGCTGGAGGGAGCCGACGAGATCTCGCTCGACCTCGAGGGCGGCGGACGGATGACGATCCCGCTCGAGCTCGTCGACCGGATCGTGGACGAGGAGTACGAGCGGCCTCCGAGCGCGAGCGAGCTGGAGAAGCAGCGCCTCGCGAGCGCTGCCAGCGCCACGTCGTACCCCTCCGTCCGCGCCTTCGAGGAGAACCTCCCGGTCGTCTCCCCCTATTCGAAGGAGATCCTCGACGCGGCGAGGGAACACCAGATCGACCCGGCCCTGATCTCGGCCGTGATCCGGGCCGAGTCGGATTTCGACCCGGAGGCCATTTCCCGGAAAGGGGCGCGCGGGCTGATGCAGCTGATGCCGGCGACGGCGCGGCGGATGGGGGTGCGCCGCGACTTCGACCCGAGCGAGAACATCCAGGGGGGGACGGCCTATCTGGCCGAGCTGGCGGACCGGTATGGCGAGAAGGCGGTGGAGCTGATCCTGGCCGCCTACAACGCGGGAGAGCGGGCGGTCGAGGAGTTCGGCGGCGTGCCGCCCTACCGGGAGACCCGGGCCTATGTCCGGAAGGTGACCGCGCTCTGGCAGGCGGCGCGCGGCGCGCGCCCGGCGTCCTGATGTTCCGGACGACCCGGGGCTTTCTCCTCGTCGCCCCGGCGGTGTTCGCGGCCACCCTCTTAGCCTTTCTCCTCTCGCATCCCAGGGCCCCGGAAGCGTTCGCTCCGTACCCGTTTCTGTCCGACGCGCTCGGGCCGGGCGTGCTGAAGCAGCCCCTCCTTCGGTTTGCCCTCACGTCGCTCGTCTCCTTCGTCGCGCCGTATCTGGTCATCGGGCTCCTTCTGCTTCTCGCGGAGCTGGGGGTCGGAACGGCGCTGCCGCTCTGGAGAGGGAAGAAGAGCCGCCGCGCCCCGTCCGCGATTCCGCCCGAGAGCCGCTGGGTCTTTCTCGCGGTGTCGCTTGGCCTCGGGGTATGGGCCGGCATCTCGCTCCACCGTGTGGCGCACGGCGGCGAGCTGCCGGGGGGGGTGAACGTGGCGCCGCTCTTCGTCTCCGCCGCGGCGTTCGGAGCCCTCGCCGCCGCTCTGCTGGCCGCGGTCCTGGCCGCCGCGCCCCGGGCTCTTCTCACGCACGGGCCTCCGCCGCGCGCTCGCCGCGTCTCGTGAGGGCCCGCCTATACTCGGCGCGTGCCACCCGGTAGCGCCGACACGGTCGTCGTCCTCGACTTCGGCTCCCAGTACACCCAGCTCATCGCCCGCCGGATTCGCGAGGCCCGGGTCCGGTCGGTCGTCCTGCCGTTCGACACGCCGGCGGCCGAGGTTGCCGCCCAGTCGCCGAAGGGGGTCATCCTTTCGGGCGGCCCCTCGAGCGTCTACGACGAGGGGGCGCCCGTCGGGGACGCGAAGATCTTCGACCTCGGCGTCCCGGTGCTCGGGCTCTGCTACGGGATGATGTGGATCGCCGAGAGGTTCGGCGGGAAGGTCGGGCGGGCGCCGGGGAGGGAGTACGGCCGCGCGGTCGTGGAGATCTGCGGGGGACGGCTCTTCCGGGGCCTCGGACCTCGCGAGACGGTCTGGATGAGCCACGGCGATCACGTGGAGACGGCCCCCCCGGCCTTC
>JBLMXY010000087.1:0-9256 GCA_050257975.1 Acidobacteriota bacterium | reverse complement strand
TCGTCTCCACCTGCTCGGACCTCTCGCGCGCCCGCATCCAGAAGCTGATCGAGGAAGGCGCGGTGCGGCTGTCCGGAGCGCCGGCCAAGCGCTCGCACCTGGTCCGGGCGGGGGACGAAGTGGAAGTCGAGGTCCCCGAGCCGCGGGAGATCGCCGTCCTTCCGGAGGACATCCCCCTCTCGATCCTCTACGAGGACGAGCACCTGCTCGCAATCGACAAGCCGGCCGGTCTCGTCGTCCATCCGGCGCCGGGTCATGCCTCCGGCACGCTGGTCAACGCCCTGCTTCACCACGTCCGGAACTGGAAGGGTGTCGGCGGGGAGCTCCGTCCCGGGATCGTTCATCGCCTCGACCGCGACACCTCGGGAGTGCTCCTGGTGGCCAAGACGGACCTCGCCCATGCCTCGCTGTCGCGCCAGATGAAGAAGCGCTCGATGCGCAAGGAGTATCTGGCGCTGGTGGCCGGGGTGCCGCGCGTGCGAAAGGGAGAGGTCGCCTTTGCGATCGGCCGCGACCCGCGCAATCGCAAGCGGATGAAGGCCTTCCGGGCGTCCGAGGAGCCGCCCTCCGGCGCCCGCGAAGCCCGGACGCTCTACGAGATCGAAAGGGAGTGGTTTCCGCTCGGCCTCACGCTCCTGCGATGCCGCCTGGTGACGGGACGCACGCACCAGATCCGCGTGCATCTGGCCGCGTCGAGCTTGCCGGTCGTGGGCGATCCGGCCTACGGGAAGCCGCGGTACGAGCGAGTGCGCGACCCGGCTCTGAAGAACACGCTCGCCCACTTTCCCCGCCAGGCGCTCCACGCCGAGCGGATCGGCTTTCGCCATCCCGCGACCGGCGAGCCGGTCGAGATCACGGCGCCCATGCCGTCGGACCTGCGGGAGCTGATCGCGGCGATCGACGCCGCTCCGGCCTGAGCGCGCGCCGCCGATTTCACCTGGCGGGGGCCTCCGGCACGAGGCCCAGCTGCCGCATCGCCGTCAGCTCGTCGGAGACGTTCCACTCCTCGGCGATTCGGTCCTCGACGAAGCGGAAGATGGTGATCCCGGTGGCCTCGATGCTCTTGCCGGTCGCAGGCAAGCCGTTTCCCGCGCCCGTATTGGTCCCCCGAGCGGTCCAGTAGACGGCGACCCGATCTCCCTCCGCGACCATCTGGTTGACGCTGACGACCAGGTCGGGGAAAGCCTGACGCCATCCCCGGGAGAACTGAAGGTCCTCCTCCAGGCCCGCGGACTTCGCGCCGGCATGGGCGACGAAATCCGGCGTGTGAATCGCGAGCGAGACGTCGAACCGGCCCCGGCTCAACACGTCCTCGAAGACTTTGCGCGCGACGGCCTTGTTGCGATCGAGCCGCCCCTTCTCGAAGCCGAGAACCGGGAGCGCCGCGCTCCACAGCAGAACGCCCGACAAAAAGAGAGAAAGACCTGCCCTACGCATGGGTTCCTCCATCCAGGCTTCCGCCGACCCTTTCAACGGAAGCCGACAGAGGCAGTCTCGGCCCTGTACCCTGGTATAGGGTCAAGAGGAGAATCCGGGCGAGGAACCCGCTTCTAAGCCTTCGCGGCCGTAGCGCGCCCGGTGCTCGCGCGCCGCCCGGTCGGCCCGGGGCGGGAACGAATCTGCCGGATGACGCCGGCGAGCTCATCGCGGACCGCGACGAGGGAGCGGACCTTCTCGTCGAGCTCCTCGAGCTTCGAGGCCGCCATGGCCAGGACCTCATCCAGGCAGGCGGAGGAGCCCCGCGCGTAAGGCGTTTTCCCCGTCTTCTCGTCCGGCAGGGCGTAGAGGCGGAGCATGCGGCGGATTTCCTGGAGCGTGAAGCCGAAACGCTGCGCCCTGCGAATGGTCTGGACGACCTCGAGGTCCCCCTCGTCGTAAATTCGATAACCGGAGGCGGAGCGCGGCGGCTTTCGCAGCAGGCGCTTGCGCTCGTAGAAGCGGACGGTCTGCACGTGCACGCCGGCCCGGCTCGCGAGCTCGCCAATGCGCATGCCCGGCATTATCCCGCCGAGAGGCGACAGGACCTCACCCGGCCGACTACTTGTTAAACGCCCGGACGATCGTGTCGACGGCCTGTTGCACGTCGCCGTGCTCGAGGCTCGAGTAGCGCAGGATCTTGTTTCGGGATTTGTCCTTGATGACGTAGCGGCCGCGGTCGAGGGTGACGATCCACTCGTTCTCGATGACGAGCCCCCCCGTGCTGCCGTAGCGCTTGCCGGCCTCGGCGATCGTCGCCTTGGCCTCGTCCATCAGGTAGGTGAGCTCCTCGGAAGTCAGAGTCACTTTGCCGCCTCCTTCGGTCGCGCCGCGACCACGGGTGGGATTCCGGCGTCCTGGACCGCCCGGTTGAATGCCGCGAGGTCGACGTCGAGGACTCCCTGCAGGTCCTTCAAGATGGCGTCGAGCTCGCCGCGTATCTTCTTGTAGTAGACGGCGGAGGAGTCGGTCGGTTTCGCGTCGGCGCTCGAGACGACGGAGCCGAGCCCCGCGAACTGATGATCGAGCGCGGGAACGAAGTTCAGGACGTCCTGGTTCGCCTTGATTTCGGGGTTGACCAGCTTCTTCTCGATCGCCGTCAACTTGTCGGAGACCGCCTTTCCCTTTTCCTTCAAGTCGGAGCCCCTGCCGAGCCTCTCGGCGTGGTCGGTCACCGCCTGGATCTGGCTCTTGACGTCCCGGATCTGCCGCACCGCCTCGTGCGTGGCCGAAAGCCCGTCCCGGACGTCGGAGAGCAGGCGGAACTGCTGCTTGAGGTCCTCGGGCGTGGCCGCGATCCCGGGGCGCGGGATGATCTCGAGCGGCTGCGTCTGGGTCTGTCCTCCGACCTTCACCCGGACGGTGTAGGTTCCCGGCGCCACCATCGGCCCGTTGTCGTCTCCCCAGATCACGGCCTTGGGCAGGAGGGTCGGCCGCAGCATCCGCATGTCCCAGACCAGACGGTTCAAGCCGGCCTTCGGCTCGAGCGGCTTGTCGGTCCGCTCGTCCCGCGAGCCTTCCTCCTCGTCCTCCTTCTCCTTCTTCTCGCTGCTGTAGGTTCGAAGCGCCTTCTCGCCGTCCAGAAGCTCGACGGTCAGCGTCTCCTTCTCCGCGGGCTTCTCCTTGAGCCAGTAGTAGACGAGCGCGCCGGCCGGAGGGTTCTTGCCCCGGTCGGAGGGGCCGGCCTCCTGGTCGCCGAATCTCGGTCCGCCCGGGAAACGCACCGACGCCCGCGGCCGGAAAATGCGGAGAGCCTCGGCGCGCAGGCTGTCCCGGTACTCGCGCAGCGGCGTCAGGTCGTCCAGGATCCAGAAGGCCCGGCCCTGTGTGGCGACGATCAGGTCTCCGTCCTTGACGGTCAGGTCGGTGATCGGCACGACCGGCAGATTCCTCTGGAACGGCTCCCAGCGCGCACCGTCGTCGAACGAGACGAAGAGTCCGTACTCCGTCCCGGCGTAGAGCAGCCCCTTCCGGACCGGGTCCTCCCGAACCACGCGCGTGAAGAACCGGTCGGGGATGCCGCCGACGATCTTCGTCCAGGTCTTTCCGAAGTCGCTCGTCTTGTAGAGGTAGGGGTGGAAGTCGTCGAACTTGTACATGGTCGCGGCCACGTAGGCGGTCGCGCGGTCGTGCGGCGAAGCGTCGATCGCGTTGATCTGGATCCACTCCGGGATGCCCTTTGGCGTCACGTTCTCCCAGTGCTGCCCGCCGTCGCGGGTCACGTGCACGAGGCCGTCGTCCGTGCCGGCCCAGAGGATCCCCTTCTCGAGCGGCGACTCGGCCAGCGCGAAGATCGTGTCGTAGACCTCGACCCCGGTGTCGTCCTTGGTGATCGGGCCGCCGGACTTCTCCTGCTTGGTCCTGTCGTGGCGCGTCAGGTCCGGCGAAATCTCCTCCCAGGACTGCCCCTCGTCGCGGCTCTCCAGGAGGACCTGCGCCCCGTGGTACAGGGTGTTCGGGTCGTGCCGCGAGATCAGGATCGGCGCGTTCCACTGGAATCGGTACTTCAAGTCCTTCGGCGCCTGCCCGATCGCCAGCTGCGGCCATGCCACGACCTGACGCTCTTCCCCGGTCTTGTGGTCGTAGCGCGTAATGTTGCCGCCGTAGGAGCCCGCGAAGACGACGTCGGGATTGCCGGGCTTGGGCGCGATCCACCCGCTCTCCCCGCCGCCGACGGCGTACCAGTCCGTCACGCCGATCCCGCGGTCCCGCCCGCGGCTCGAGATCGCGACCGTCGAGTTGTCCTGTTGCGCGCCGTAGACGCGGTACGGGAAATGGTCGTCGGTCGTCACGCGGTAGAACTGGGCCGTCGGCTGGTTCATCAGGGAGGACCACGCCCTGCCGCCGTCGAAGGACACGATCGCGCCGCCGTCGTTGCTCTCGATCATGCGTTGCGGGTCGTCGGGATCGATCCAGAGGTCGTGGTTGTCGCCGTGCGGAACGCGAATCGGCGCGAACGACTTGCCGCCGTCGTTCGAGCGGAAGAATCCGACGTTCAGCACGTAGACGGCGTCGGTGTTCTTCGGATCCGCGTAGATCTTCGAGTAGTACCAGGCTCGCTGCCGCAGCTTGTTCTCGGAATTGACGCGCGTCCACTTCTCGCCGCCGTCCTCCGAGCGAAAGACGCCGCCCTTCTCCGCCTCCACGATCGCCCAGACGCGGTCCGGCCGCGCCGGCGAAACGGCGACGCCGACATTCCCGACGACGCCCTCGGGCAACCCGCCCGAGAGCTTCTTCCACGTGTCGCCGGCGTCGGTCGACTTGTAGAGGCCTCCCTCCGGGCCGCCGGAGGAGAGATTCCAGGGCTTGCGGGAGACCTGCCAGAAACCGGCGTAGAGGATGCGCGGGTTCGACGGGTCCATGCAGAGATCCGAGGCTCCGGTCTTCTCCGAAACGAAGAGGACCTTTTCCCACGTCTTGCCGCCGTCGCGCGAGCGGTAGATGCCCCGCTCCGGGTTCGGGCCCCAGACGTGGCCGAGCGCCGCGACGTAGACCAGGTCGGGATTGCTCGGGTGCACGCGCACCCGCGAGATCTGGTACGTGTTGGCGAGCCCGACGTTGGTCCAGGTCTTTCCCCCGTCGGTCGACTTGTAGACGCCGTCGCCGTTGGAGACGTTGCCGCGGATCGCCGGCTCCCCCATCCCGACGTAGACGACGTTCGGGTCGGACTCCGCCACGCCGATCGCGCCCACGGAACCCGTCTTGAAGTCCTTGTCGGAGAGGGGCTTCCAGTTCGAGCCGCCGTCGACCGTCTTCCAGACGCCGCCGCCCGTCGCGCCCTGGTAGAAGACGAGAGGCTGGCCGCGCACGCCCGCGACCGCGTCCACCCGGCCGCCCCGGAAGGGACCGATGTTGCGAAACTCCATGCCGGCCAGGGCGTCGGAAAGGGTCTGCGGCTTTTCCGCCGCCTTCTTCGCCTCCGGCTTCTCCGGCGCCGCCGCCATCGGGAGTCCCGCCAGCAGCGCCATCGTCACCGTGGCAAACCGCAAAGACCTCACGCGCTCCTCCTCCCGACGGCCGCCGCGCCGCCCCGACGCCGAATCCCTACTCGTGCGTGTCGATCTGGGCCTTCTGCAGCCTTCCCGAGAAGTCCACGTAGATCGACTTCCACTCGGTGAAGACGTCCAGCCCCGCGATGCCCGCCTCGCGGTGGCCGTTTCCGGTGTTCTTCACCCCGCCAAACGGCAGATGCACCTCGGCGCCGATCGTCGAGGAGTTGACGTAGAAGATTCCCGTCTCGAACTCCCGCATCGCCACGAAGGCCTTGGCGACGTCGCGGGTGTAGATCGAGCCGGAAAGCCCGTACTCGACAGCGTTGGCGATCCGGATTCCCTCCTCGAGCGAGGAGACCGGCACGACCGTGGTCACCGGCCCGAAGATCTCTTCGCAGGCCACGCGCATCGAGGCGCTCGCGTCGGCGAAGATGGTCGGCTGGAAGAACCAGCCCTTCGCGAGCTTGCCTTCCGTCAGTCTTTCGCCGCCGGCGACGAGCTTCGCTCCCTCCTTCTTCCCGATCTCGACGTAGCGCGCGACACTCTCGCGCTGCTTTTCCGAGATGCAGGGGCCCATCTCGACGCCGGGCTCCAGGCCGTTGCCGACCCGGAGCGCCCGGGCCCGGCCCACGAGCTTCTCGAGGAAGGCGTCGTAGAGCTTGCGGTGCACGAGCAGGCGCGAGCTCGCCGTGCAGCGCTGCCCGGTCGTCCCGAACGCGCCCCAGATCGAGCCGTCCACGGCGAGGTCGAGATCGGCGTCGTCCATCACGAGGATCGCGTTCTTGCCGCCCATCTCGAGGTGGACGCGCTTGAAGGTCGGCGCGCAGGCGACCGAGATCCGGCGCCCCACCTCGGTCGAGCCGGTGAAGGAGACGACCTTGACGTCCGGGTGCGAGACGAGCGGATCTCCGACCGCGCCTCCCGAGCCCATGACGACGTTGAAGACTCCGGGCGGCAGGCCCGCCTCCTCGAAGACTCTCGCCAGGGCGACCACGGAGGCCGGCGTGTCGGTCGCCGGCTTGATGACGATCGTGTTGCCCGCGATGAGGGCGGCCATGGACTTCCAGGCCGGAATCGCCATCGGGAAGTTCCAGGGCGTGACGAAGGCGCAGACCCCGATGGGCTGCCGCACGCACATGGCGAACTTGTTCGGAAGCTCCGAGGGAGTCGTGTACCCGAAGAGGCGCCGGCCCTCGCCGGCCGCGAGGAACGCCATGTCGATGGCTTCCTGCACGTCGCCGCGGGTCTCGGCGAGGACCTTCCCCATTTCCCGAGTCATCAGGCGCGCGAGCTTCTCCTTGTCGCGCGTCAGGATGTCGCCGGCGGCGTAGAGCACCTCGGCGCGGCGCGGGGCCGGCGTGTCGCGCCAGGCCGGGAACGCCTTCTTCGCGGCGGCGACCGCGGCCTCGACGTCTTGCTTGCCGCTCTCGGCGAAGACGCCCACCAGGTCGTCCCGGTCGGCGGGATTGCGGTTCTCGAAGGTCCTGCCGGAGGCGGCGGGAACCCACTTGCCCTCGATGTAGTTCGCCTGCGGCTCGAGCGCGAGCTCGGTGGTCATTGCGAAGTCCTCCTGTTTCGGGGTCGCGGGGGGTTCCCCGCTCGAAAGCGTCTCAAGGGAATGGGCGTCAGCTCCTCGAGGGAGCGCCCGGCCCGCCGGCCGAAGCGGCGGCGAGCGCCGGCGCCCCCGGACGCCTTGCGGCGTAGGCCTCGAGGCCCGCGCTCAGGATGCGGACCGAGGCGCGCAGGTCCTCTTCCTTCAGCACGTAGGCGATGCGGACCTCGTTTGCTCCCAGGCCCGGGGTCGCGTAGAAGCCGCTCGCGGGCGCGACCATCACCGTCGCCTTCTCGTGCTCGAAGTCCGCCAGCATGAAACGCACGAAGTCCTCGCTGTCCTCGACCGGCAGCCGCACGACGAAGTAGAAGGCGCCCTCCGGCCGCGTCAGGAAGACCCCGGGGATCCCGCGCAGCCCTTCGTGGAGCAGGTTGCGCCGCTTCTGGTACTCGGCGACGACCGACGCGGCGTACCCGGGCGGAAGGTCCTTCATGCCGACCGCGATGAACTGGGCGAGGCCAGGCGGAGACAGCCTCCCCTGCGCCATCCGAAGGGCCGCCTGGTAGACGTCGCGGTTGCGCGACGCGATGCAGCCGAGGCGGATCCCGCAGGCGCTGTAGCGTTTGGACAGGCTGTCCACGACGACCACGTTCGATTCGAGCCCCTTCAGGGTCAGGGCGCTCTGCGCCCGGGCGCCGTCGTAGACGAACTCCCGGTACACCTCGTCCACGACGAGAAAGAGGCCGCGGTCCCGGCAGAACTCCGCGACCATGCGCAGCTCATCCTCGCGGTAGACGGTTCCCGTCGGGTTGTTCGGGTTGCAGAGCAGCACCAGTCGCGTCGAAGGCGTGACCGCGCGCTCCCAGACCTCTCGAGCCGGCAGGTGAAATCCGTCTTCCACCCGCGTCGGAAGCGCGCAGAGGCGCACGCCGGCCATCGTCGCGAAGGCGCTGTAGTTGGTGTAGAACGGCTCGACGACGAGGGCCTCGTCTCCGGGATCCGTGCAGGAGAAGAAGGCGAAGAGGATCGCCTCGCTGCCGCCCGTCGTCGCGATCAGCTCGTCCGTCGACAGCGACACGCCGAGCTTGCCGTAGTAGTCGCGCAGCGCCGCCAGGTACTCCGGCGTGCCCGCCGACGGCGAGTACGCCAGAACCCGCTCGTTCATGCTCTTGAGGCGGTCCCGCATCTCGGGCGGCGTCTCGAGGTCCGGCTGCCCGATGTTCAGGTGGTAGACGTGCACGCCGCGCCTTCGGGCGTCGTCGGCCAGAGGCATCAGCTTGCGGATCGGCGAGGCCGGCATGGCGAGGCCGCGGCGGGAGACGCGGGGCGATACGGTTGAGGTTCGGCTCACGGAAGCGAGATTCTACCTGCGCCGGGCGGCCGGGAGCGACCGCCTCAGGACGGCTCCTCGGGGGAGGCGCTCGGCGACTGGCCCTCTGGCGCCGACATGGCGACGTTGCCTTGAAGCTCCGCGCCTTCCGCGATCACGACCTTCGGAGCCTGGACGCTGCCCCGGACCATCGCCGAGGCGAGCAGCTCGGCCTTTTCCGACGCCCGGATCTGGCCCTCCAGCTTGCCGGCCACCACGACCGTCTTGCCCAGGACGTCTCCCAGAACCTCTCCGGTTGGACCGATCGTCACGGCGCGATCGATCTGGACCTTCCCCTCGAAGTGCCCGCTGATGAGGATGTCTTCGTCGCCGAAGATCTCGCCGACGAAGCGCACCCGCGGACCGACCACCGTCGGCGCCGCGACGGCGCCCCCGTTGGCGTCGCGCGCCACCGCCGGGCTGGGTTCCTGCTTTCCAAAAATCGCCAGAGGTGGCCTCCCTTTGGGCGGAGAAGCGAGTATAGCCTTTCGCGGCCGGGGCTCAGGGCAATCCGAAGGATCGCGCCAGGAAGGCGGCCATCTGGCCGCGGGAGACCGTCAGCGCAGGGCAATAGCTCCCGCCCCCCCCGCGGCGCGTCCGCCGTCGCCAGACCGTTGCGAAGTGGGCTCGCCGCCGGAGCCCGCGAGCCCGCCCGAGGCCGCCCGCTCCCTACAAGCCGAACGTCCTCACGATGAACGGGGCCATTTCGCCGCGGGTCACCGTCCCCGTCGGGCAGTAGTTCGGCGTCACGCCGCCTCCCAGCCTCGCGCAGGGCCCCGATCCGCACCCCTGCGTGATGTTGTCCACCTTCAACTGCTCCATCCACTTCGACAGGAAGGTCGTCGTCAACACGTCGCAGAACACGGT
>JBLMXY010000086.1:0-9088 GCA_050257975.1 Acidobacteriota bacterium | reverse complement strand
CTCTACGCCCTCCAGCACCGGGGACAGGAGTCGGCGGGCATCGCTTCCCTCGACGCCTCGGGGCACGTGGCCGTCGAGCGCGAAATGGGCTACGTGGCCGACGTCTTCACCGAGGAAAGACTCTCGCGCCTTCCGGGGCGCACGGCGATCGGGCACGTCCGCTACGCCACGGCGGGGGCTTCGCTTCTGGCCAACGCCCAGCCGATCGTTTTTGCCACCGGACGGGGCCCGCTCGCCCTGGCGCACAACGGCAACCTCGTCAACGCGCGGGAGATCCGGACGAGCCTGGAAGCGTCGGGAGCACTCTTTACGACCTCTTCGGACTCCGAGGTCATCCTCCACCTGATCGCGCGCTCGCGGGCCTCCACACTCGGCGCGGCGATCGCCGACGCCCTCTCCGACGTGCGGGGCGCCTACTCGCTCCTGATCCTGGGGCGGGAGGGCATTTTCGCGGTTCGCGACCCCAACGGCATCCGCCCCCTCTCGCTCGGTATGCGCGAGGGCTCGCCGGTCGTGGCCTCCGAGACGTGCGCCTTCGACCTGATCGGCGCGCGGTTCGAGCGGGACGTCGACCCCGGGGAGATCGTCCGCCTCTCCTCCGACGGGTTCTCCTCGCACCGGTTCGCCTTCCCGCACCCGACGCCCTGCATCTTCGAGCACGTCTACTTCTCCCGGCCCGATTCGACGGTGTTCGGCAAGAGTGTCGCGGCCGTGCGCGAGGCGTTCGGCGCGAGGCTCGCGAAGGAGCATCCCGCCGACGCCGACGTCGTCGTCCCGGTGCCGGACTCCGGCATGTATGCGGCCCTGGGCTTTGCGCGGCAGAGCGGGATTCCCTTCGCGCTCGGCATGGTGCGCAACCACTACGTGGGGCGCACCTTCATCGAGCCGAAGCAGGCGATCCGAAGCTTCGGGGTGAAGGTGAAGTTGAACCCCGTGCGGCAGGTCGTAGAGGGGAAGCGGGTCGTGCTCGTCGACGACTCGATCGTGCGCGGGACGACCTCGCGCAAGATCGTCCGGATGCTGAGGGAGGCGGGGGCCAAGGAAGTCCACGTGCGGATCTCCTCTCCGCCCACGATGAATTCCTGCCATTACGGCATCGACACGCCGACGCGCCGCGAGCTGATCGCCTCGACCAATTCCGTCGAAGAGATCCGTCAGTACATCGAGGCGGACAGCCTGGGGTACCTCTCGTCCGAAGGCATGCTCGAGGCGTTCGGCCGCCCTCAGCAGGCCGCCTGCACGGCCTGCTTCACCGGCATCTATCCCGTCGCGATCGAAGAAGAGGAGCGCGAAAAAGAGAGCGCCCTCGAAGTCTCCTAGGGCCCGCTGCGGCGTGACGGCGTTGCTCTTCGCGACGACGATCGCCTTGCGGGGAGCGACGCTGATCGACGGGACGGGGAGGCCGCCCCGCGGCAATGCGCTCGTCGTCGTCCGGGACGGCCGCATTCTCTCCGTCGGCGAGGCGAGCCCCGACGCTCTCGCGGCGCTGCCTGTCGGCGCGTCGATCCGCGACGCCTCCGGAAAATGGATCGTGCCGGGTTTGATCGACGCTCACGTCCACGCGGAATCGGAGGGGGACCTCGAGCAGATGCTGCGCTGGGGCGTGACGTCCGTGCGCCTGATGGAGGAGGACGTGGCCTCGGCGATGCGCCTCTCGGAGCGCTCCCGGTATCCGGGCTCGCGGTTTCCGGACGTTTTCCCGGCGGCGCCGATCTTCACGGCGAAGGGCGGATGGTGGGACCAGGGGGAGCCGCCTGATTCGAACCTGAACCGCCTTCCGCAGACCCCCGCCGAAGCCCGCGCGGCCGTCGACAAGGCGAAGGCGCTCGGCTCCAGCGAGATCAAGCTGATGCTCGACGACATGGCCTGGTGCCGCGCGCCGAAACCGGCGCTTCCCCGGATGAAGCGCGAGATCGCCCGGGCGCTGGTTGCCGAGGCACGCAAGGACGGGATGCGCGCGATCGTGCACGCGCCGAATCTCGCCGACGCGAAGGAGGCCGTCGCCGACGGCGCCACGGCGCTCGCGCACGGAGTGCTCGAGAGGCTCGATGCCGGAACGATCGCGCAGATGAAGAAGCGGCCGGTCTTCTACATTCCGACGATGGACATCTTCGAGTTCCTGGCGGATCCCCGCTCGTTCCTGGACCGGGTTCTCGCCGAACCGGAGACGCTCGGGATCGGAGCCGACAAGCTCTCCCGTTACCGCTCGAAGGCGTACTCGGACCAGTACCGGGAGCGCTACCCCAACTTCGAGAACGTGAGCCGCCGCCTTCCGATGCTCTACCGGAATCTCCGCCGTCTGCACGACGCCGGCGTTCCGATCGCGCTCGGGACGGACATGTGGGCGTTTCCGGGTCTCGGCGTCTCGATCGAGATGGAGCTCTACGTGCGGGCGGGATTCACCCCGCTCGAGGCGATCCGGGCGGCCACGCAGATCTCCGCCCGCTGCCTCGGGGTCGAGAAGGATCGGGGCACGATCGAGGCGGGGAAGAAGGCGGATTTTCTCGTCCTGGAGGACGACCCCGTCCGGGACGTCCGAAACGTCCGAAGGATCCTGGAGGTCTACAAGGACGGCGAGAGCCGGCCTGCCGTGAGCCGCTGATGCCGGGTGAAGATCCGCGGCCGCGCTTCCGCCCGCTGCCCTCCGGGCGCCTCCGTATCGGAATGGAACCGGCGACGCGCTTTCTCGCCTCGCGCGCCGCTCCGATTCTTTTCGGCTTTCTGACGGCAATCGAGATCGCGTTCGTGTGGGGATCGCTCGATCCGGTCGCGACCGTGCACGACGAGGCGGCCTACCTGCTCCAGGCCAAGGTCTTCGCCCGGGGGCACTGGACGGCGCCGGCTGCGCCCCTGCCGGAGTTCTTCGAGCAGTTTCACGTCCTGGTCACTCCCGTCCTCGCCGGCAAGTACCCGCCGGGCCACTCGCTGCTGCTTGCTCCCGGGGTCTGGCTCGGGCTGCCGGGGTTGATGCCGGTGGTGCTGGCCGGGATCGCGGGCGGCCTGCTCTTCCTTCTTGCCCGGCGATTCGCCAACCCCTGGGTGGCGCTTCTGACGTGGGTCGTCTGGACGACGTCGCCGGGCAACCTGCGTTTTCTTCCCGGTTATTTTTCACAGAACACGACGATCGTGCTCTGGCTTCTCGGCTGGTGGGCGCTCGCGGATTGGCTGAAAGGCAAGGGAGCCGGCTGGCTGATGTTCCTGTCGGCGTGCGTGGCGTGGGGCGTGCTGACGCGTCCCTTCACGACGGTCGGCTACGCACTGGCCGCCGCCTTCGTCGTCCTGAGGGAGATCCTGCGCAGAAAGGCCTGGCGCGACCTCGCGCTCGCTCTGCTGCCGGCAGCCGCCGTGCTCGCGGTCATCCCGGTCTGGAGCCGGGCGACGACGGGCGACGCCTTGATGACTCCCTACGAGCTGTACTCCAAGATCTATTTCCCCTACCAGCGGCCCGGCTTCGGGCTTCCGGCGGCCGCCGCGCCGCGAAGGACGCTGCCACCCGACATGGCCCGCTACGGCGAGGGCTACCGCGCGATGCATGCCGCGCACACGCTCGCATCCGTTCCGAAAGATCTCGCCGACCGGGCGAAAGGGATCCTGAACGACACCTGGGGGCAGTCGCGCTGGCCCCTTTCCCTCTTCGCCTTCCTGGGACTCTTCGTGTTGCCGGGGCCGGGCGTCTTCGCGCTCGTAAGCGGGGTCCTGCTCATCCTCTGCCACATTCCCTTCGCGCACCCGTGGATCTGGTCCCTCTATTACCTCGAGCTCCAGGCGCCGCTCGCCTTCGTCACCGCGCTCGGCCTCTGGGCGGTTCTCTCGGCGGTCGCCTCGCGCCCCCGGCCGATGCGGCGGGAGGTGGCGGGCTCGGTCTCCCCGGGCGCGGCGGTCGGCGCGGCGCTTCTCGTGCTCGCGGCGGCGGGGCCGCTCGCTTCCGACGTCGTCGGCTCGCGGGAGAGGCACTACATCCGCATGGCGTACCACGGCTATTTCCGGTCGCTCGTGGCTGCGATTCCCGAGCCCCGCGCGATCGTTTTCGTGCGCTACGGCCCGCGCCACAACGAGCACCTGAGCCTGATCGCCAACGAGCCTTACCTGCAGAGCGCGAAGGCCTGGATCGTCTACGACCGCGGGCCGGACAACGCGCGGCTGATGCGGCGGGCTCCGGACCGCGCGTGCTACCTGTACGACGAAGCGGCGGGCGCGCTGACGCGTTTGCAGGGCGGGCCGCCGGCGCCGGGCGCCCGAGAGGCCCCTCCCGGGTGAAGGCTCGCGCGAGTCGGCTCGGGCTCTCTCCGGCCGGCGCCGCGCTGCCGGCCCTCGCGGGCGCCGCGACCGCGGCGCTCTGGGCCGTGTCCCGCGGCAAGTGGTCCGACGCGCTCATCGACTCGGGCCGGGAGTGGATCGTCCCGGACGCACTCTCGCGGGGAGAGCTTCTTTATCGCGACGTCGTCTACTGGTTCGGCCCGCTGACTCCCTACTTCCACGCCGCGCTCTTTGCGATCTTCGGATCGGGCTTCGGGACGCTGGTCGCCGCCGGGGTGCTCGCCTCCGTCGCCTGCCTCGGAGCCCTCTACGGGACGGTCGTTCGCGTCGCCGGCCGCCGCGAGGCCGTGCTCTGGTCCGCGCTCGCCATCCCGGCGCTCTGCTTCATGCCCAACGCGGGAGGCTCGCTTCTCGGCATGGGTTATCGGATCTGGCACGCGGCGCTCTTCACCCTGCTCGCGGCTGGTGTTGCGGCCAGGCGACCCGCCGGCGCGCCGCGGCTGCTGGCGGCCGGCGCCCTGGCGGGTCTCGCGGGCCTCTGCCGGACCGAATGGGGACTGGCCGCAGCGGCCGCGGTCCTGCTCGCTTCCTGGCGGTCCTCCTCGGATCGCCGGCGGTTTCCCGGAGAGGCTGCCACCGCCGCGGCCGGCTTCGTCGGCGTCTTCGGGGCAACGCTTGCCGCCTTCCTCGCGGCGGCCGGGCCGAGGGCGGTTCTCTCGGACGGACACTTGCTTTTCGGCAAGCTGCCACAGGAAACGCGGGCGTTCCTGGTCGCCTTCTCCGGCGTCGCGGACTGGCGCCGCGGGCTTCTCGAGCTTCTCTACTCGGCCGCCATGTGGGCATCGGCGGCCCTTGCGATCGAGATCCTCGCCCTGCGCGGCCGGCATCCCAACGGCCGCCGGGGAGCGGCGCTGGCGGGTCTGCTGCTCCTGCTCGCGGTTGCGGCGGTCGCCGGCGGCGCCGCGGGCGCTGTCGTCTGGAGCGCCGCGCCCGCGGTTTGCGCCTTCGCCCTGGCCGCCGGGCTGCGCCGCCGTCCCGGCCCCCGCGGCGCGGCGCTTTCGGCCTTGGGTCTGCTCGGGCTTCTCCTCTCCTACCGGCGGCCCTTCCACATCGGAGACTCGGCGTACGTGGGCCCGCCTCTGCTCTTCGCCTTCGTCTGCGCGGCCGGCTTGCTGCGGCTGCGGGTCGCACGGTTCGGGCGAGGCTCCGACCGGCGGCGGCTCTCTCGCGCCTTCGCCACGGCTCTCGTCGTGGCGGTCGGGGCGGCTTACGCGGCGCGCCTTTCGCATTACGCCGCCTGGGAGGGAGAGCCGATCGCGGGGACCTCGCGCATGCTGACGGCCCGGCCCGAAGTGGCCCGCGAGATCGAGGCGCTCGCCCTCGCCGTTCGCCGCGGCGCCGCGGCCGACGGGGGTCTCGTGGTCTTCCCCGAAGGCGAGCTCCTGAATTTTCTTTCGGGGCAGCCGAATCCGATTCGCCACAAGCTCTACCTGCCGGGCTATCTGACCGAGGAAAACGAGGGGGAGATCCTGCGGGAGCTCGACCGGGCTCGCCCCGCGGCGGTCGTTCTCTGGCGCCGCCCCACGAGCGAGTACCAACGCGGCCTCTTCGGCGCCGACTACGGGCGGAAGATCCGAGCCTGGATCGACGCGAACTACGAGGTCGCCGCCTTCCGCGCGCCGGGCGCTCCCGCGCGCGCGAACCCGAGGTTCCTGCTCGGCCTGCGGCGGGGCAGCGCCGCGGCCGCGGCCTATAATCCCGCTCCTTGAGCGACTCTCGCTACGCCGCCGCCGGCGTCGACATCGACGCGAAAGCCGCGGCGCTCGCGCGCGCGCGCGCGGCGATTCGTTCGACCTTCACCTCCGGCGTGTTGGGGGACGTGGGCGGCTTCGGCGGCCTCTTCCGTCCGGACTTTTCGAAGTACCGCGAGCCCGTGCTCGTCGCCTCGACCGACGGCGTCGGAACCAAGCTTAAGGTCGCAATCGAGACCGGGCGCCACGGCACCTGCGGGGCGGACCTGGTCAATCACTGCGTCAACGACATCCTCGTGCAGGGGGCGCGGCCGCTCTTCTTCCTCGACTACATCGCGACGGGCAAGGTCGAGCCGGAGGTCCTCGAGAGCGTGATCGAGGGAGTCGCGCGAGGCTGCCGGGAAAACGGGACGGCGCTTCTGGGCGGAGAGACCGCGGAGATGCCGGGCTTCTACGCGCCCGGCGACTACGACCTGGCGGGCACGATCGTCGGCGTCGTCGAGCGAGAGAAGATCCTGGACGGCTCGCGGATCGCCGCGGGGGACGTCGCGCTCGGCCTTCCGTCGGCGGGCCTCCACACCAACGGCTACTCGCTCGCGCGAAAAGTCTTCTTCGAGCAGATGGGACGGCGCCCGCAGGACCGCCTGCGCGAGCTCTCCGGAACGATCGCCGACGCGCTTCTCGCGCCTCACCTTTCCTACCTGCGCGCGCTCGAGACGCCGCTCGCGGAGGACCTCGTGCACGGGATGGCGCACCTGACCGGAGGCGGCTTCTACGACAACATCCCGAGGGTCCTGCCGGAGGGGCTGGAAGTGGTCATCAAGGCCGGCTCGTGGCCCGTCCTGCCCGTGTTCGACGTGATCGGCCGCGAGGGGAAGGTCTCCTTCGAGGAGATGCACCGCGTCTTCAACATGGGCATCGGCATGGCCGTCTTCGTCGCCGCCGACCGCCTCGCGCGGATCGCCGAGATCTGGAAGGCGAGCGCGCAGAGGTGGTACGCGATCGGCAACGTCCGCCGCGGCGTGAAGAGGGTCGTCGTCGAGCCCATGCCGGCCTGATCGCCCGGGCGGAAGGCCCTGGCGACGCGATCACCGCGAGCCGGCCCGCATCGGCGAGCCGGCAGAAATTCCTAGCCCGGATTATTCACGGACACCCGGCCGAAACACGTCCAGGAGATTGCGCCGAAAGCGCTTGTTCAAGCGACGCTCTTGACGAGCCCGGGTACGGCGTGTCCGCGACAGAGATTTTTCGTCGGGGCAAGGAAGCGCGACGACGGCGATGCCGATGCGCATGGGCGAGGAGCGCTGACGCCCGCCCCGGCGGAAAAGATCGGAGCGGCGGCCGGAGTCGTTCGTGAATAATGCGGGCTAGCCGCGCTCCTTCTTCGATTTTCTCTTCAGATCGGCGCGATGGGCCCGCTCGTAAGTCTGGATGTCCTTGAAGCGCCCCTTGGAATCGCGGACGGCGTAGAGCTTCTTGCCCGCGACACTGCGATGGGTCGTCCTTCTGGCCTTGGCCATCTTGCCCTCCTCGGCGAATGAACGAACACTAACACCGGGCCCGGCGAGAGGGGCATGGGTCGCGTGCATCATTCCTGCGGCAGAACGGCCGCGGTCGCCACGGCGGGCCTTTGGACCTAGACTTGCCCGGATGCGCCGTCGTCTGGCGATCCTGCTGTCGGGCCGGGGGTCGAACTTCGAGGCGATCGCGGACGCCGTCGAGCGGGGTTCGATTCCGGACGCTGAGATCGTCGCCGTGATCTCCGATGTTCCCGGGGCGCGCGGACTCGACCGCGCGAGGCAGCGGGGGCTGCCCGCATTCGCGGTCGACCGGGCTCGGTTCGCGTCCCGCGCCGCCTATGAGGAGGATGTGCTCCGCATCCTCGAGTTCGCCCGCCCGGACCTGATCGCGCTCGCGGGATACATGCGGATGCTTTCGCCGGCTTTCGTGTCCCGGTATCCCGGCAGGATCCTGAACATCCATCCTTCTCTGCTGCCGAAGTTTGCCGGGCTCGAGCCGCAGAAACGCGCGCTGGAGGCCGGCGAAGCGGTGAGCGGGTGCACGGTGCACTTCGTCGACGAGGGGATGGATACCGGCCCGATCGTGCTCCAGCGCCGCGTTCCGATCCGGTCCGGCGACACGCCGGAGACGCTGGCGGCGAGGATTCTCGAGGAGGAGCACGAGGCGTACTCCGAGGCGATCGCGCTCGTCCTCGGCGAGCCGAAAAAAGAGCCCTGATGCTGCACAGTTTCCTGTGCAGGCAGAGGCTCACGAAAGGCCCGTGTCTATTGGCCTTTTCCGGTTTTTTCGAAACCGCTTGACAGGGTTCCCGACGGAGCCTATATTGCGCCTCCCCGCAAGGGTTTTCCGGTTCTTTCGAAATCCCTCCGCAGCGCGAGCCGCGCGTTCGCCGGGTCACGGGCTTGCGGCAGAAAGTCGTTGACGGGGGGGGCTGGATTTTGCGATACTGAAAGTTCGCCTTTTGGCGGAAGTTTCGATGCGTGGACGCCGGGAGAACGGCGTCGTCCGCGGGTGGGCCCCGGGGATCCGGTTCCTTGAAAACTGAGTAGAGCGTGCCAGACGTCTTTTTCCTGGTTTTCGAAAAAACCAGAGTTTTCCTGTCGCGCGGAGGTCCGGGGGCTTCGCGGTCCCCGAGCTCCGTGCCAAAGCAGGATTCGACTCGAATCAAACGGCGACGGACCTCGAAAGGGGCACGGCGCCGCGCGAACACTTTTAAGTGGAGAGTTTGATCCTGGCTCAGAATGAACGCTGGCGGCGTGCTTAACACATGCAAGTCGAACGAGGCGGAGGGGGGCAACTCCCTCCAGTCGAGTGGCGGACGGGTGAGTAACACGTGGGTAACCTGCCCGGAAGTGGGGAATACCTCGGGGAAACTCGAGCTAATACCGCATGACATCTTCGGGACGAAAGTCCTGACGATCAAAGCGGGGCCGCAAGGTCTCGCGCTACCGGATGGGCCCGCGCCCGATTAGCTAGTTGGTGAGGTAACGGCTCACCAAGGCGACGATCGGTAACCGGCCTGAGAGGGCGATCGGTCACACCGGAACTGAGACACGGTC
>JBLMXY010000085.1:0-5791 GCA_050257975.1 Acidobacteriota bacterium | reverse complement strand
AGCGATGAAACTTTCGAGCGGGCGCTCGACGCGCCCGAACGAGAGCCGAGAGCCGTCTGTGGCATACGAAACAGAGGCGGGTCGGGGTCCGGAAATTGAAAACTCTCGGCCGCCGTTCGCGCAGCGAACGCCTGCGGCCGACAGCCCCGGACACGACGCCCGCATCCCCTTTTCAGCAGCCTGCTAGTACGCGTTGCGGTGGGTGAAGCCGTGCTTGACGGTCAGCCAGAGGATCTTCAGGTCGAGCGACAGCGACCAGTTCTCGATGTAATAGAGGTCGTACTCGATGCGCTTGGTGAGGCTGGTGTTGCCTCGCCAGCCGTGGACCTGCGCCCAGCCGGTCATGCCGGCGCGCACGCGGTGGCGCACCATGTACTGCGGAAACCGGTCCTTGAACTCCCGCACGAACTCGGGTCGCTCCGGCCGCGGGCCGACGAGCGACATCTCGCCTTTCAGGACGTTGGCGAGCTGCGGCAGCTCGTCCAGGCTCGTGCGCCGGAGCCACCGGCCGACGCGCGTGCGGCGCGGATCGTCGGAGCCGGCCCACACCGGGCCCGACTCGTCCTCCGCGCCGACCCGCATGGAGCGGAACTTCAGGATGTCGAAGGGACGGCCGTCGAGGCCCATGCGGGTCTGCCGGTAGAAGATCGGGCCCCCGTCCTCGGCGCGAATCGCGAGCGCGATCAGGCCGAAGAGGGGCGAGAGGAAGCCGAGCGAGGCAAGCGAGATCCCGATGTCGAGCCCGCGCTTGATCAAGCTCATCCAGCCGGTCAGGGGAACCTGCGTCAGGTGCACGACGGGCAGGCCGTCCAGGTCCTCCACCCCCGCGCGAAAGGTGATGTGCTGCAGCAGGTCCGGCACCACTCGCACGTCCGCCACCGTGCGCCCGACGTCCTTGAGCACGGCGAGCATCGTGCGATGCGCCTCGAGGGGCAGGGCGAGGAAGACGGTGTCGATGCCGTTGGAATCTACGACCCGTGCCACCTGCGACGTCGTGCCGATCACGGGGACGCCCTCGATCGCCGTTCCCTGCTTGTCCGGGTCGTCGTCCACGAGGCCCACCGCGCGAAGCCCCGCCTCCGGATGCTCGACCAGCTTCTCGATCACCGCGCGCCCGAGGTGCCCCGCGCCGACCACGAGCACGTGGCGCACGCCTACGCCGTGGCGCCAGGCCTCTTCGAGATAGCGCCGGATCGCGGTGCGCCCCGCGAAGACGAAGAAGACGTCGAGCCCGAAGAAGAGGGCCACCACGAGCCGCGAGTAGGAGAAGCCCCGATAGAAGGTCGCGAGCCCGAGCAGCAGCAGCGTCGCCAGCCCCGTCGCGACCAGGATCGCCAGGCCTTCCTCCATGCGCGTGTGGTGCCGCCGGACCTGGTAGAGCCCGTAGAAGTAGTAGACGATCGGCCAGAGGACGGCCATCAGGGGGAAGAGGCGATAGTAGGAGGCCGGGTCGGGAATCCCCTTGGTGATCGGGACGATCTCCACGCGGAAACGCAGATCGTAGGCCGCGACGAGCGCGAACGCCGTCGCGGCGAGGTCGGAGGCCAGCAGCAGCAGCGCGATGCGCCGGGTCGATTTTCGGATCACCTCAGCGTTTCCTCAGCCCGTCTACGGCCGCGCGGAATTCGCGGGCGAAGCGCTCCGGCGAGAACCGTCCCGCAGACCGGCGCATTTGAGTGTAATCGAACGGGAGGGCTGCCGCGCGCTCGACCGCGGCGGCGAGCCCCGCCGCGCTTCCCCCTTCGTACAGGACTCCCTCGATCCCGTCCCGCACGATGTCCCGCACGCCGCCCCGTCCGAGCGCCACCACCGGCGCTCCGCAGGCGACCGCCTCGGCCGCGGCGATGCCGAAGTCCTCCTCGCCGGGCTGGATGAAGAAGGAGCAGGTCCGATAGAGCTCGCGCAGCTTCTCGCGGGAGACCTCCGGAAGGATTTCTACGGATGGAGACGCCTGCGCGCGGAGGCGTTTTTCCTCGGGCCCCTTGCCGACGAGGACGAGCGGGCGCGCCAGGATCCGCGCGGCCTCGATCGCGAGCTCGAATCGCTTGTACGGAACGAGCGCGCCGACGGCGAGGAGCTTCGGCCCGCGAGGCTCGCCCGACGGCGTGAAGAACTCCACCTCGACCGGAGGGTGGCAGACGGCGGCGTCGCGGCCGTAGTGCCGCCGGATGCGGTCGGCCACCGCCGAGGAGTTGGCGAGGTACCGGGTGGGCCGGCCGGCCGTGCGCCGGTCCCAGTCGCGAAGGCGCGCGATGAGGCGCCGCTTGACGGAATAGAGGCGCGTCGTCGCCCTCGGAAAGTAGGCGTCGAATTGCTCGTAGGCGTAGCGCACCGGCGTGTGGCAGTAGCAGAGGTGCGGAACCCCCGGCGGCGCGATCGCGCCCTTGGCGACGCAGTGGGAGGAGGAGATGACGAGATCGAAACCCGTGAGGTCAAACGACTCGACCGCCCGCGGGAAGAGGGGGAGAAAGCTCCGGTACCGGGAGCGGGCGAAGGGGAGGCGGTCGAGATACGAGGTCCGGATCGGATAGCGCTCGATCGCCCGGGCGACCGAGCCCGGAACGTGAAAGAGGGTGAAGATCGACGGGTCCGGCAGGAGCGGAAGCATCGCCTCGAGGACGAGCTCCCCGCCGCGCATGCCGGTCAGCCAGTCGTGCACGACCGCGGTCTTCATGGCCGGCCCGAGCCGGCAAGCGCCGACCGATACACCTCCAGCGTCCGCTCGGCCGCCTTGTCCCAGGAGAAATCGAGGGCGCGCTTCTTCCCGAGCTCCCGGAAGTCGGCGCGGACCTTCTCGTCGGTCGTGAGCGCGACGATCCCGCGCGCGATCGCGTCCACGTCCATCGGGTCCACCAGATAGGCATAGCCGCCGGCGATCTCCTGGAGAGCCGAATTGGAGGACGTCAGGACCGGAGTTCCGCACGCCATCGCTTCGACGACCGGAAGCCCGAAGCCTTCGTAGAGCGTGGGATAGAGCAGGACGTCCGCTCCGGCGACCAGGCCCGGAAGATCCTCTTCCTCGACGAGGCCCGGAAGGAAGACCCGAGGCTTCAGGTCGAGCGCTGCGACCAGCGCATCCAGCCGAAGCTGGTTGCGCGGCGGCGGGCCGGCCAGGACGAGGACGTGGGGCAGCGGCGCCTGGCGCAGCGCCTCGGCGAAGGCGCGGACGACCGCCTGCAAGTTCTTGTGAGGCTTCTCGCCGCCGAGAAAGAGGAGGTAGGGAACGGGGAGCCCGTGCTTGCCGGCCACGCGGGCCCGCTCCGCGGCCGGCACGTCCGGGTGGAACCGCGGCGAGACGCCGTTGTAGATGACTTCGATGCGCGCGGACGGCACGCCGAAGTAGTCCACGAGGTCGCGCTTGCTGTTGTAGGAGACGGTGATGATGCGGTCGGCCCGCGAGAGCGCCCGGCGGATCATGAACCGCGCGTAGAAGTGCGCGGCGCGGCTGGGCAGGAACTGCGGATAGAGCAGATGGATGATGTCGTGGATCGTGACCACCGCCCTTCCGCGCAGGAGCGGCGGGAGCACGTAGTGCGTCGCGTGGAAGAGATCGAGCCGATCGCGCCAGAGCCGCCAGGCGAAGCGCGTCAGCTCGGCCACCGAGTAGCCCGGGGAGTCCTCCGAGACCGTCTCGAAACGCTCGGGCAGTCCCGAAAGAAGCTCCCGATCCCCCTGGCGCAGATAGACGCGGAACCGGTAGTCGGCGCTCTCGGGGCGGCGGGCCATCGCCTCGAGGAGCTGCCGGATGTAGGTGCCGATCCCGAAGTCGCGGATCTTGCGCGCGTCGATCCCGATCAGCGGCTGGGACGGCCTCATTCCGCGGCCGCCTCGGCGAGCACGGCGGCGGTCTTCTCGGCCGTCGTCTTCCAGGAGAAGAGGGCCGCGCGGGCGGGCCCCTGCGTCTCGAGGCGCCGGCGCGTCTCCGGCTCTTCGAGCGCGCGCTCGATCTGCCGGGCGAGCGCCGAGGAGTCCGAGGCGGGGGCGTAGAGGGCCGCCTCGCCGCCGACCTCGGTCAATGCCGCGGCATCCGAAGCGACCACGGGCAGGGCGCACGCCATCGCCTCGACCACGGGAAGCCCGAAGCCTTCGGCAAACGAGGGATACACGAAGGCCTCGGCGGAGCGGTAGAGCTCGAGCGCCATGGGGCGCGTGGCGTAGCCGGCCAGATGGATCTTGTCCCGGAACGGGGAGCGGGCGATCTGGCGCTCGAGCGGGCCGCTCTTCCAGCCGGGCCCGCCCGCGAGAACCAGGTCCGGCCGTCCGCCTCGCGCCGACCACAGGCGCTCGCAGGCCGCGACGAGCGCCCCGACGTTCTTTCTCGGCTCGAGCGTGCCGAGGTAGAGGAGGAAGGGCCGGCCGCCCGCGTAGCGGGCCCGCGTCCGCGCCCTGGCCGCCGCGTCGGTCGACGGCGTGAACTCCGCATCCACTCCGTTCCACACCACGCGCACCCGGGCCCGCGTCTCCGGGTAGAGGCGCTCCAGGTCGTCGGCGGTGGCCTGCGAGACGCAGAGCAGGCGCGCGGCGCGCTCGATCGTCCTTTCCCAGAGGGGAACGAACGCCGCGAGCGTCCGATCCGCGTGCCACTCCGGATGCGTCCAGGGCGTCAGGTCGTGCACGACGGAGACGACGGGGACGCTTCCGCGGAGCGGCGCGATGGTCAGCGCCGCGAGCAGCGCGTCGGCCCGCCATGCCTCGATCCGGCGGGGCAGGGTCGTCTGGAGCCAGAGCGTTCCGAACCGATGACGGTCGGCGTGGACGGTGGCCGGCCCCAGGCCGTCGACCCCCTCCGGGAGGGGGCGAGGGAGGAAGAGCCCGACGGCCGTGTCGCCACGGCGGGCGAGCTCGGCGGCGACGCCCCGCGTGTAGGTGCCGATGCCGGTTTTCTGGCCCAGCAGGGCGCGGGCATCGACGGCGATCCTCACGGAAAGAAAGCTATCAGGACTGAGCCCACCTCTCGACGCGCGGCCGTCTCCCGGTAGTGTCCACGACCTGTCCCCCCCCGATCGTTTTGACCGGAGAAAGGGCCCCTGATAGGATCGCGCGTTCGTCATGAAGCACCCGGAACAGATCGACCTGGAAGCGGTCCTCGACGAGCCGGTTCCCTTCGCCTTCGACCTGCCGTTCTCGCTCGCGGCGCTCGACAGGGAGCCCCTGGTCGAGCTCTCGCCCGTGCACCTGGAGGGGACGGTTTCGCGCATCGAGGGCGGCTACATGCTCGAAGCCCGGTGCGCCTTTGAGGGAAAGCTCGAGTGCAGCCGCTGCCTGGCGGCCTATCCCTTCTCGATCGACGAGCCGTTCTCGCTCCTGCTCTACAAGCGCCCGGCGACCCTGCCGGACGTCCGCGAAATCCCGAAGGACGAGCTCGACATGAGCTACTACGAGGGCGACCAGGTCGCCGTCGCGCCCATCGCGGAGGAGAGGGTGCAGATGGCGATCCCCATGAAGCCGCTCTGCCGCGAGGAATGCCTCGGGCTCTGCCCGCAGTGTGGAAAGGACCGGAACCTCGGCCCGTGCGGCTGCGCGCAAGAGGCCTCCGACCCGCGCTGGGCGGCGCTCCGGGCCTTCCAGGACGCGACGAAATCGCAGAAAGTGTAGGAAGACGATGCCCAACCCGAAACGACGCCACAGCAAGGCCCGCCGCGACAAGCGCCGCGCCCACGACGCGCTCGCCGCTCCGCCTCTGTCCGAGTGCCCGAACTGCCACGAGGCGAAGCAGCCCCACCGCGTCTGCCCGCACTGCGGCTACTACAAGGGAAAGCAGGCGATCAACACCTAACCGTCGCTTCGCGCT
>JBLMXY010000084.1:0-16829 GCA_050257975.1 Acidobacteriota bacterium | reverse complement strand
GCGTCGCGGGCCTCGAGGCCGGATTCGAGATGGTCATCCGATAGCAATCGCCCGTCGCGGAGAAGCAATCGCTCGTCGCGCCGCCGACCGTCCCATAGTCTGCGGCGGCATCCCCGATCGTGTAGGTCGCCCCTGCCGGCCCGCCGAGCGCGGACGCAGAGCCGGTCAGGGCCGTTGAGCCGCCGCCCGTCTTCCTCCAGGCCGGCGACACGAGAACGCTCTCGCCCGGCTCGAGCACGCCGTCGACGTCGGAGGAAGTCCCCGTCGCGGAATGGCCGTCCACGCTCATCGGCTCCCCGACGAAGGCGGGCAACGCGCAGCAGGCGAGTCCGTCCGCCACCGAAATCGAATCGATCCACCAGCCGCCGCCTCCGAAGCTGCTGTCGGTCGCCATGCGCCAGCGAAGCTGGATCGTGTGTCCCGCGACGTTTGACCCCAGGTCGACGACCGTCGTGATCTCGGCGAAGGTCGTGCCGGTCCAGGCGGAACGGCCGCCGATCGGGTTGCCGAAACCGGTCGCGAGGGTCGTGGAATAGCCGCCCTCGAGGAAACTTCCGCCCACGGTCGCGTTGGTCACGTCGGTGAAGGCGCCCCCGTTGATGTTCGGCGAGGAGACCTCGAGAACGCCGCCGTCGAATCCTTCGTCCAGGTCGAAGCGGTGGCGGAAGGTCACGCGCGCGCCCGCGGTCTGGACGAGGAAGGCGGGGCTCGTCAGCCGCTTGTCGGCGACCGAGGCGGGGTCGTCGACGAATGCCGAATTCGGAAGCGTGTCGGGGTTCGAGGTCACGGTCCTCCAGAGGGGAGCCGATCCGGCGGCGTTCGAGGCCGTCCATCCGGCCGGCAGCGCCGGCGCGGTCACGGCGTCGAAGCTCTCGTCGAACGGGACGACCGGCGCGCCGAGCGGCAAGTCGAAGACCACGGTCCCGAGGCTCGTCGCGCCGTCCTCGAGCGCGAGGGTCGCGACCAGGGTCGTCCCGCAGGAGCCCGACGCCTGGAACGTGAACGGGCGACAAACGAGACCGCCTGCCGCCGCGACGGCTCCGAAGTCCTGCGGCGCGCCCGGGCTCGTGACGCCGCCCGAGGCCTGCAGCGTCCCGACCAGGTTCGCCGTGCCGGCCGCTCCCGTGTTGGCGACGCAGAGATTCACGGTGACGGTCTCGCCCGGATCGATCGCGCCGTTTCCCGGGGGGCAGTCCTCCTGCTGCAGCGCCGCCGCGGCGGGCGCGAGGACGGGAATCGCCGTCAGGCAGAAGTCCTGGGTGACGTTGCCGCCGGAGGAAACCGTCACCATCTGTGTCGAGTCCGCGTAGCCCGGCCGGCGCACCGTGATCGTGTAGGTTCCCGGCGCGACGGTGAAGGAGTATCCGCCGGCGCCGTCGCTCGAGCGCAGGTACCCGTCGGGCGTCGTCAGGATCGCGTCCGGAAGGGGGCCCGCCGAATCGCAGTCGGTCACCGTGCCCTGGATCACGCCCTTCCCCGCGGCCGTGCATCCGGAGAACTTGAAGTGGCCGATCCTGGTCTGCCAGCCCGCGGAACTGGAAGTCGCGTAGTACTCGTTGGTGTACCAGAACGTGCACTCGTCGGCAGGGTCGACCGTCATCGCGCTGTAGTCCCCCCACCGGCTCTGCGGGCTCGTCTGCGAGCCGCCTCCGGCCTGGAGCGTCGCCTCGCCCTGCGAGAGCTGGCCAGCCGGATCGCCCGCCAGGCGCCCCGCATAGAGGATCGAGGGGAACAGGGTCAGGCTCGACGCGGAGAACCCGAGCGCGATGTTGCCCTGGTTGTCCTGCGCGACGGAGCCCATCCAGAGGTCCCGGCCGTTGGCGCCGTCGCCGGAGCCGGGGGCATAGGTGCCCTGATTGTTGACCGTGACGGCGCCCGTCGCGCCGTTGCGCCGCAGCTCGACCCAGCGGATCCCCGCCTGGTACTTCGAGGCGTCGCCGGTCGGGTTCTGGCCGCTGACGTTGACCACGAAGTTCAGGACGAAGGACTGGGCTCCGCCGGACAGCGTCCGGTACGCGACACGGTGCATCATCTGGCCGGCGAGCGAATCGAGGAAGTCCGCCGAGGACGCGGGCGGCGGCTGCGCGACCGCGGTACGGGTGGCCGTGTCTCGCGGATCGAAGGCCGCCAGCGGCACGTCCGGCCGGGCGGTGAAAGTGGAGCTGCCCGGGTTGTCGAAGTCCGCGTGGAACTCGAAGATCCGCAGCGCGTCGGCCGGGTCGCCGAACTCGTCCGCCTTGAAGTCGATGAAGAGGTTCGGCGTGCCGGCGGGCGGAACGACGGCGCCGTCGAAATCCGACGGCAGCTGGCCCTCGACGCCGGGCGCGACCAGCGCCTCGTCGAAGTAGACGTAGCTCGCTGTCGGATCCCCCGCCACCATCTTCGTCCGGTCGAACGCGAAGGCGCCGCCGCCGGCGAACGTGTTGCCGATGAACTGGTTCTCGGTCATGTAGTAGGCGTCCGGCCAGACGCCGAAATGCGGGTAGTCGAGGAACTTGTCGTTGGGCATCAGGAAGTCGTAGACGAAGTAGGTCCCGGTCGGATCGCCGGTGGTCGAGATCGCGATCAGCTCGTGGTCGCGCGCCGCCGTCGTCTCCCCGCAGAGCTGCGACAGGAGCCAGCGGTCGGCGAGCGGATCGTAGAGGACGATCGGGTCGCCGTCGTTGGTGCCGGCGCAGGGAGGCCCGACGGTCGCGAACAGGTCGCTGATCGCGAAGAAGGGCGTCAGCGGCGTGCCGTCCTTCGCGAACACGCGAATCAGCGTGTTCACCATCTGCACGTAGTGATTCGGTCCCACGTCGCCCACCGTATCGGGCGGGATCGGCCGGCTGCCGAAGATCGCGAGGTTGTTCGAGCTGCTCAGACCTTCGAAGGTCGTCGCGGACGGCATCGCCGCCGGCGCCCTCGGCCCGCCCTGGAGCGCCGCGTCCGCGGAGGCTCCCGGCCTCCCCAGCCGGGTCCGAGGCAGGATCCGGTTCTCGCGTTCCCACTCGGCCGGGCCGGGCCGCACGATCGACTTCTGCAGGGCGGCGAGCTCCCCGAGCGGCCGCGACACGCCGAAGGAGGACGCGGTGCGGACGAGGGTGGGAGGCGCCGAGGCGGCGGCGCCGTCCCCGGCGAGGGCGGCGAACGACAACAGTCCCAGGGCGAGCACCCGCCGAGCCATCGAGCCTCCCGTTGTCAGGGTTCGCCCGAAAAGTAAAGGGACGGCGCCGGAAAGTCAAAGGGCGAGGCCGGACACCGGGCCCGGTTACGGCCCGTAGAGCGGCAGGACGAAGGCGTTGCCGAGGAACTTCGCCATCGCGTCGCGCGTCACGGGATCGCCCGGGCAGTACTGCGTCGCCGAGCAGCCGGCGATGATGCCCTTGGCCCACAGGAAGTGCACGTGCTTGCAGAAGACGTCGCTCGCCGGCACGTCGGCAAAATGCGTGTTCGGGCTGCCCGAGTCGCATGAGTACGACAGGCCGGTCACCGGGTCCGGCCCGTAGGTCAACGGAACGCCCGGCCCTCCCTGCGGCGCCACGATCGCCTTGGCGACGAAGGCCGCCATCTCCCGGCGCGTGATGTTGTTTCCCGGGCAGTAGGTCGTCGGCGAGCACCCGAGCGTCACGTTCTGCGACGCGATGTAGTGAACGCTCTTGCACGCGATGTCCGTCGGGGGCACGTCCGTGAAGAGCGAGACGCCTGCCGCCTTGCAGTTGTAGGCGTTCGACCCCACCTTCCCGCTCGCGGGAATGGCCGCGCCGCTGCCGGCGATTCCGCGCCCCACGAAGAGCGACATCTGGGACCGCGTCACCGTGTTCCCGGGACAGTACGCCGTCGGCGTGCATCCCGCCGTGATCCCGTTGTGGAACAGCGTTTCGATCTTGTTGTAGAAGGGCTGGCTCGACGGAACGTCCGTGAAGCTTCCTCCCACGTGGAGCGTCCAGGTTTTCGGCGTTCCGGCCGACAGGTTCTCCTGCATCAATGCGTCCCAGTGCGCCGCCGGGCGGGTTGCCGGGTTCGACACCGTGACCTCGTAGCAATCCCCGCCCGCGTCGTGGCAGTTGGTCGTCCCTCCTGCCGCGACCGACCCGTAGGCCGCCGTCCCGTCGTTGAGGGTGTACGTCGCGCCGGGCGGCCCCGAAAAGCCCGACGCCGCTCCCGTCAGGTTCGGCACGGCCGCCGTTCCCCCGTTGCTCCAGGCCGGCTCGACCAGAACCGTCTCTCCGGGCTCCAACACGCCGTTGACGTCCGATGCCGTTCCCGCTCCCGAATGGGCATCCACCTTGATCGAAGCGGCCGCCGAGAGCGCCGACCGGCGGGCGAAGACGCCGTAGTTGGAGCCGTCCCGCGCGGCGTCCTGCCAGGCGATGACGAAGCTCCCCGTGTCGGTCGTGGCCGCGCGCGGCGCGCCCTGAAACCCGGTGGTGAATTCATTGACCGCGAACTCGGAGCTGACCGCCGTCCCGGATCGGTCGAAGCGCCTCGCGAAGACGCCGTCGGCCGAGCCGTCCTGGCCCTGGCTCTGCCAGGCGACCAGGAAGTTCCCGGAGCCGTCCATCGCGACGGAGGGCGCGACCTGATCGCCGGTCGTATAGCTGTTGACGGCGAATTCCGAGCCGACGGCCGCCCCCGAGCTGTCGAAGCGCTTCGCGCGGACGCCGGCGCCGCTGCCGTCTGCGCCCTCCCAGGCGACGATGAAGTCGCCGGCCCGGTCCATCGCCACGGAGGCGTAGTAGCCCGTTCCCGCGCTCACCTGGAACTGGGCGCCCTGGGCCACGCCGGAGCTGTCGTAGCGGCGCGCGAAGATCCCGTATCCCGAGGGGCCGTATCCTCCCCACACGACCACGAAGTTGCCCGCGGCGTCCATGGCGACCCCCTCCGGAAACTGCGCGTAGGACGTGTAGGTGTTGATCTGGAACTCCGAGCCGACCGGCGTCCCCGAGTTGTCGAAGCGCTGGCCGAAGGTTCCCTCGTCCGACCCGTCCTGAGAAACGCTGCTCCAGACCACGACGAAGTTGCCGCCTCCGTCTGCCCCGGCGAAGGCGCCCCTCTGCGCGCCCGTCGTGTAGGTATTCACCGCGAACTCGGATCCCAGGGGCGTTCCCGACTTGTCGAAGCGCTGCCCGAAGATCCCGTAGCCGCCGCCGTCCTGATTGCTCTCCCACACGACCACGAAGCGCCCCGAAGGATCCATCGCGACGGAGGGAAACTCCTGATAGCCGGTCGTGTAGCTGTTGGCCTGAAAGTCGCTGCCCTGCGGCGCGCCGGCCGCGTCGAAGCGCCTCCCGAAGATCCCGTAGCCGTCGCCGTCCTGGCCGTAGCTGTCCCAGGCGACCACGAAGTTTCCGGCGCGGTCCATCGCGATGCCGTAGCCGTTCTGGTAGCTGGTTGTATAGCTGTTGACCTGAAAGTCCGCCGCCATGGGCGGCGTCTGCGCAAGTACCGCGCTGGCGCAGGCGGCCAGCGAGAAAGCGAGAACGGCGACGCGGATCGTGCGCATGGGCACTCCTTGTCGATCGAACAGAGGGTAACGCGGCGGGCGCCGGGGAGGAAGAGGCGGGAATCCGGCGTCAACCATCTTCGCGGTCAGGGCGCGTAGAGGGGCAGGGCGAAGGCGTTGCCGAGGAACCTGGCCATCGCGTCGCGCGTGACCGGATCGCCCGGACAGTACCGGGTGGCCGAGCCGCCCGCGATGATCCCCTTCGCCCGGAGATCGCGCACGTGTCGGCGAGGAGCGAAGCGAGAGCATGGAGCGCGTCGCCTTCCTGATGCCGACTGCTCATTCCGCGGCGCGGCGGAGGCGCCGCCCGGGCCGGCCTACGGCCCGTAGAGCTGCAGGGCGAAAGCGTTCGACAGGAACTTGGCCATCGCGTCGCGGGTGACGGGGTCGCTCGGGCAGTACTGCGTCGCCGAGCAGCCCGCGATGATGCCCTTCGCCCACAGGAAATGCACGTGCTTGCAGAAGACGTCGCTCGCCGGCACGTCGGCAAAGTGCGTGTTCGGGCTGCCCGCGTCGCATGAGTAGGACAACCCCGTCACCGGGTCCGGCCCGTAGGTCACGGGAACGCCCGCCCCTCCCTGAGGCGCCACGATCGCCTTGGCCACGAAGGCCGCCATCTGGAGCCGAGTCACCGTGTCGGCCGGACAGTAGGTCGTCGGCGAGCATCCGAGCGTCACGTTCTGCGCCGCGATGTAGTGCACGCTCTTGCAGAAGATGTCCGTGGGCAGGACGTCGGCAAAGAGCGAGATGCCGCCGGCCTTGCAGTCGTAGTCGCTGCCGTTGACCTTCCCCCGCGAGGGCACCGCCGGCCCGCCGCCCGCGATGCCTCTCGCGATGAAGAGCGACATCTGCGCGCGCGAGACCGAGTCTCCCGGGCAATAGGCCGTCGGCGTGCACCCGGCGGTGATGCCGGAGTGCAGCAGCGTCTCGATCTTCTTGTAGAAAGGCTGGCTCACCGGCACGTCGGTGAAGCTGCCGCCCACGTGCAGCGTCCAGGTCTTCGGCGTCGCGAGCGAGAGATTCTCCTGAAGCTGCACGTCCCAGTGCGCGGCCGGGCGCGTCGCGGGATTGGAGATGGTCACCTGGTAGCAGTCGCCCGTCGCGGTGAAGCAGTCCGCGGAGGTCCCCGCCGCCGCCGTCCCGTAATCCGCCGTGGCGTCGTCCAGCGTATAGGCCGCGCCTGCCGGGCCCGTGAAGGAAGGCGATGACCCCGTGAAGGTCAGGCCCGCCGATCCCGAGTTCTTCCAGGCCGGCTCGACCTCGACCGTCTCGCCCGGCTCGAGCACGCCGTTCACGTTCGAGACGGTTCCCGCCGCCGTGTGCGCGTCCACCGCGAACGATTGCGCGGCCGAGAGCGTCGAGCGGCGCGCGAAGGCCCCGTAGTCCGAGCCGTCCTGACTCAAGCTGCTCCAGGTCACGACGAAGTTGCCGAGCGTCGAAGTCGCGACGCGCGGAAGCACCTGCGCGCCCGTGGTGAACTGGTTGACCGGGAACTCGGTCCCCAGGGCGTTGCCGTCGCGGTCGAAGCGCTGACTGAAGATTCCGTTGCCCGATCCGTCCTGGCCCGTGCTCTGCCAGGCCAGGACGAAGTTCCCGTCGGGATCCATCGCCACGCCGGGATTGAACTGGTCGCCGGTCGTGTAAGTGTTCACGACGAACTCTGCGCCGACCGGCGCTCCCGTCGCATCGTAGCGCCGCGCGACGACGTCCTGGCCGGAGCCTCCCGCGGGGTAGCCTCCCCAGGCCACGACGAACCCGCCATTGCGGTCCATCGCGACCTCGGGATAGGTCGGGGTGGGCGACGTGTTCACCTGAAGCTCCGAGCCCTGGGGTACGCCCGACGCGTTGAAGCGCCTCGCAAAGACTCCGTTGGCCGAGGTCGGACCGGCCCCGCGCCAGACGACGACGAAGCTGCCTGCGGGATTCATCGCGATGACGGGGTTCGACTGATTGCCCGTCGTGTAGGAGTTGATCTGGAACTCGCCGCCCAGGGGCGCGCCGGAATTGTCGTAGCGCTGGCCGAAGACCCCGGTGCCCGAGCCGTCCTGCGCGTCGCTCTGCCAGATGACGACGAAGTTGCCTCCCCCGTCCACCGCGACCTGCTCGCCCGTCTGGGCGCCGGTCGTGTAGGTATTGACCGGGAACTCGGCGCCGACGGCCGCGCCCGTGCGGTCGTAGCGCCGGGCGAAGACCCCGGCTCCCGAGCCGTCCTGCGAGCCCGACTGCCAGACGACGACAAAATTCCCGGAAGGATCCGATCCCGCGACGGGATAGCCCTCGTCCCCCGCCGTCGTCTGATTGACCTGGAACTCTCCGCCGCGCGGGGCCCCGGCGGCGTCGTACCTCTGTCCGAAGACCCCGTACGAGCTGCCGTCCTGGCCGTAGCTATCCCACGTGACGACGAAGTTGCCCGACCGGTCCATCGCGAGACCGTAGGCGTACTGGTTGGCCGTCGTGTAGCTGTTGACCTGGAACTCGGACGAGAGAGGAGGGGTCTGAGCGAGGGCCGCCGAAGCCAGGGCGCCCAGAACCAGGGCAAGGGGTGCCAGGAGCATCCGTCGCATCGAAGCCTCCTCGATCGGGTTCACGCGGCTCGGCCGAGCGAAGGCCGGCCGACCATCAAGTTTAGCAGGTCGCACGAGAGGATCGTCGCCCACTCGGGTGCCGCGGCGGGAACGGGCCGCAGCCGCTCGCTTCAGCGCGACGCTCCGGGCTCCTCGAGCTCCTCCGCCCGCAGCAGATGCCCGCGCGCTTCCGTCTCCTGGCCGCGCGCGGCGAGCAGGGCGGCCATCCTGCGGTGCCACTCTGCCGTTTCGCGGGGAAGACCCGCCAGAGACGCCTCGCCCGCGAG
Organism: Acidobacteriota bacterium; assembly: GCA_050257975.1. Taxonomy (GTDB): domain Bacteria; phylum Acidobacteriota; class Thermoanaerobaculia; order UBA5066; family Gp7-AA6; genus DATBFU01. The sequence goes on along the minus strand of JBLMXY010000084.1, from coordinate 8,493 downwards.
GCTCGACTCCAGGCTCTCGAGCCGCTCCCGCTCCCGCTCCACTTCTTCGACCCGATCGGAAGCCCGGGGCTTCGACAGGCTCGCGATCTCCCGCGGATTGATCTCTTCGGAGCGCCGGAACGCCGCGAGCGCATCCTCGTACAGGCCGTTGCGGCGGAAGATCAGGCCGAGGTTGTAGAAGAGCACGTCGTTTCGCGGCGCCGCGGCGGCGGCGAGCGCGAACTCCCGCCGGGTTCCCGGCCAGTCGCGCCGCTCGAGGGTCACACCCCGCATGTAGTGGAAGTTGCCGATCAGGTTCTGCGTGAGGTAGTCCTTCGGGACCCTCGGATCGCGCTCGCCCTCCAGGAACTGCGGCACCGGAAATGGCGGCGGCCAGGGCCGCCCGGCGCGCCAGGGACGGAAGAGCAGGCCCACGGGCGCCATGTCGAGACCGGCGACGTTCCAGTTGGGATGGTGTGTCAGGAAGACCGGATCGGTGTCCGGATTGAAGGCGAGCGGCGGAAGGCGCGCTCCCCCGATTCCCTCCAGGATCAAATCCACGTCGGGCCGCCGCCCTTCCCCGAGGTTCAGATACATCAGGACGAAGAGGATGTTGTCGTCGGAGGCGATCAGGCGGCTGCCGGGCGGAATCGCGCGCAGGATGATCCCCGAGTAATCCTCCGCGATCCGGTATCGGCTCCGGTCGAAGGACGAGAATCCCATCACCGCCAAGAGGGCGGGCGGCAGGAGAGCCAGCGCGTGCGCGCGCGCCGGCACCCGTTCGAGCAGAGCCTGACAGCCCCAGCCGGCGAGCACCGCGACCATCAGGTAGGACGGAATGAAGTACCGATGCCAGACGAAGAGGTCGGTCCTCGAGCCGTGCGCGGCCATCGAGGCGAAGTTGCCGGTCATCGCGGCGAGCGGCAGCAGGACCGGCCACCGGCGGCGCCTGGCGAGCGCGATCCCGAGAGCGGCAAGCCCCGCGCCGACCCACGCCGTCTCGGTCAGGAGGCTTCTCGCGTAGTCGAGAAAGACCGTGGCGACGTCCGCCGCGTCCCGCACGAAGCGGCGCTCCCAGAAGCCCTCCCGGAGCACGACCCGCAGGACGCCGCCGGCGGTCCGGGGGTCTCCCCAGGCGAGAAGCGGATGGGCCTTGGCCCGAAGGGGAAGGTACAGGTAAGGCAGCAGCCCGAGCGCCGCCAGGCCGGCGCACGCCGCCAGCCGCGACGGGCGCCGCAGGAGAGCCGGCTGGCTCGCCAGGGCAAAGAGCGCGAGGGCGACGCCGAAGACCGCCATGAAGAGGTGGTTGGCGGCGCCGAACCCGCAAAGGAAGAACCCCGCCGCCAGGCTCGAGAATCGCCCCGTCCGCCGCCACCGAAAGGCGTAGAGGGTGGCGAGGGCGACGAAGAGGGCGTTCAACGCGTAGACGCGCTGAACGTTGGCCTCTCCCCAGAAGCTCGGGCCGAAGGCGAGCAGCAGAGCCGAGAAGACCGAGGGGACTTGCGCGAGCCCCTGCTCCCGCCCGATTCGGTAGACGACGCCGCATGCCGCCCCGGCGCAGGCGGCGGACAAGAGCGAGATCGCCCAGGCGAGCGGAAGAAAGAAGAGCACCCGTCCCCAGAGCCTTCCGAGCAGGACGTAGAGCGGATAGCCCGAGGGGTGCGGAATGCCGAGCACCGCGACGGCCGTCAGCAGGTCCCCGCTGTCGCCGACGTACGCCGTGCGGCAGGCGCCGGCGGCCTCGACGAGGAAGACGCCGAGGCCGAGCGCCGTCGCGCGCCCGGCGTCGGAGCCGAGCCGCCGCTTCCAGGCTCGAGACGGCGTCAGAGGCCCTCCCGACCGGCTAGGGAGCCTTCGCTCCGAGCCGTTCGAGGTTCTTGCGGAACAGGGCGTTGTCCGGCTCGATCTCGAGTCCCTTGCGCAGCGCCGCGATCGCGGCCTTCCGGTCCCCGGCGAGGTAGGCGACGTTGGCGCGGTACTGGTAGACGAGCGCGTAGCGGGGCGCGCGCCGCGTCGCCTCGTCGAGCAGCCGGTTGGCTCCCGCATAGTCGCCGCGGCGGGCCGACTCGGCCGCGCGGTCGGACAGGGCGAGCGCCTCCTTTTCCGCCGCGTCGCGCGGCGCGTTGGGCATCGGGGCCTTCAGGCGCTCGAGCGCCTGGCGCGACGGCGGATACTGCGGGGCGTACCGCAGGGCCGTCTGGTAGTCGCGGATCGCGGCGTCGCGCTCGCCGCGGCGCTCGTGGATCACGGCGCGGTTGTGGTACGCCTCGACGTTGACGGGATCGAGCTCGATCGCCTTGGTGAGCTGCTCGACGGCGGCGTCGTACCGGCCGAGCGCGCCCAGCGCTCCGGCAAAGCTCGCCCTCAAGCCGCTGTCCTTCGGGTCCGCCTGGACGAGTCTGGCGTACTCGGCCGCCGCCTCCGCGAACTTGCCCGACTGGAAATTCATCGCGGCGATGTTGCGATCTCCGGTCGGCGACTTCGCCCCGATGTAGCCGAGGCTCTGAAGCCGCTTGAGGACCTCCGGGTCGACCCGGGAGTCGGCCACGGCGCCGCCGGGGGCGGGAGTCGGGGCGCCCGTCTCCCAGGTCGGGACCGGGGCGGGGATCTCGAGGTCGAGCGCCTCGGAGAGGACCCGTCCCGGCATGTCCGATCCCTTGCCGACGCCGTTCAAGGCGAGCAGGGTCGGGGCGACGTCGAGAATCGTCGGTGCGTTGACCCGCGTGCGCGGGCGCACGTGGTTGCCATAGAGATAGAGGATGCCCTCCAGGCGGTGATACCGCTCGCTGACGCGCCGCATGTCGCGCAGCTTGCTCGGATCATCGGGCAGGCGGCCTAGCTCGAAGCCATGGTCCGACAGGACCACCAGCGTCGTCGAGCGGTCCATCGCCGCGAGGAACTTGCCCACCAGGCGGTCCGCATAGAGGTACATCTGCTCGACGGCGCGGCCGTAGCGCTTCTGCTGCTCCGCGAGCTCTCCCGAGAGCCCCGAGGCGCGGAAGAGGTGCCCGAAGAGGTGCGAGGTCGAGTCGAGCCCCTCCACGTAAACGAGCAGGTCGTCCGGCCGCTCGCTGCCCCAGAGCGACAGGCCGATGCGCGTGTACGATTCGGCGGTCGCCCACGCCCACTTGAAGTGGGAGAGGTCGTCCTCGAACTGGAAGGGGCGCGCGAACTCCTCCGGCGAGACATCGACGAAAGGGGCGAGCTCCTCGCGCTTGACGTCCTGGGGCCGGCGCAGGAGCGGCCGCAGCCGCTTCTCGAGCTCCGGCGGATAGGTCGTTCCGGGCACCGCGGTCCCCTTGAGGCCCTCCTCCAGCAGGAAGTGGTACGCCAGGTGATCGCTCACGACGGCGCCGCGAATCGTCTCGGCCGGCCAGGTCGCCCACCAGCCCACGACGTCGGTCGAGCGGCCCGCACTCGACAGGATGTTCCAGACCGCCTTGACCCTCCGCATCGAGCTGGTGACGGGCAGCTGCTCGCCGGTCGCTTGATTGACCGCCACGAAATGGCCGATGCCGTGCTGATCGGGGGTCTTCCCGGTCGCGATCGTGGTCCAGATGACCGGCGACAGCAGCGGCTCGGCCGAGCGCAGGGGCGCGTAGGCGCCCTTCTGGCGCAGCTTCGCGAAGTTCGGAAGCTTGCCCTCCGACATCAGCAGGTCGATCGTCGCCGGATCCGCGCCGTCGAGGCCGAGCACCATCACGCGCCCGGGCCGCGAGTCCCGCCCGCAGCGGCAGAGCAGGATCGCGACGCCGAAGAGAAGAAGAAGCGGCCGCCGCGCCCGCGCGACTACTGCCGATCGTTTCGCCAGACTTTCCCCCCCTTCATGACGAAGAACACTTTCTCGGTAACGCGGATGTCGGAGAGCGGATTTCCGGCGACGGCGACGAGGTCGGCCTCCTTGCCGGCCTCGACCGTCCCGATGTCCTTCGAAAGGCCCAGAAGCTCCGCGGCGGCAGGAACCGTGCGCAGCGCGGCCGCCGGCGACATGCCGAGATCGACCATCAGGCCGAACTCCCTGCCGTTGCCGCCGTGCGGGAAGACGCCCGCGTCGGTTCCGAAGGCGATCCGGACGCCGTTCTTGATCGCCCTCCGGAACATGTCCGAGCGGACCGCGACCGCCGCCTTCGCCTTGGCGGCGACCGCGGGAGGATAGTCGGCGCCGGGCCGCGTCACCCAGTCGCCGGCGAGCAGCGTCGGCACGAGATAGGTCCCGCGGGCCTTCATGAGCGCGAGGGTGTCGTCGGTCATGAAGGAGCCGTGCTCGATCGAATCGATTCCGGCCTTGACCGCCGCGCGCGCCGCCAGGTCGCCATGCGCGTGGGCGGCGGTCTTGCGGCCCAGGCGGTGGGCTTCGTCGACGGCCGCGGCGATCTCCTCGTCGGTCATCTGGGGAGCGCCCACGTCGTCTCCCAGCGAGAGCACGCCTCCGGAGACGCACATCTTGATCACGTCCGCCCCGTACTTGACCTGGAGGCGCACGGCCTGCCGGGCCTGGTCCGCGCCCGCGACCTTGCCCTTGTCCGGACCGAGCTCCGGGCCGAACGTCCCTTCGGGGAAGCCCGTCCGGTCGCAGTGGCCGCCGATCGACCCGAGCGGATATCGCGAGACCAGCATGCGCGGCCCCGCCACCCAGCCCTTCGCGATCGCGTTTCTCAGGCCGACGTCGATGTCGTCCGCCGCTCCGACGTTCCTCACGGTCGTGAACCCGGCGTCGAGCGTGCGCCGGGCGAAGGTCTGCGCCAGATAGGCGCTCTCCGGAACGGTTCGCCGCAGGCTTTCGAAGAAGTTCTGCAGGTAGTTTTCCCCGCCCTGGGACGTCAGGTGGGTGTGCGCGTCGATGAACCCCGGCAGCAGGGTCGCGTCCCGCAAATCGACGACCGTGGCGCCCGCAGGGGCCGCGAGACCCCGGCCGACGGCCTTGATCTTCGATCCCTCGACGAGGACGACCGCGTTCTCGATCACACGGTCGCCCGTGCCGTCGAAGAGCCGGGCGGCGCGCAGCACCGTCACCGGCGGCGGCGTCGGAGAGGGCGTCGGCGAGGCGGCGGGAGCCTGGCCGGCCAGCCCGACGGCTCCGAGCAGGAGAGACAGGGCGAACCCGACGGACCTCATCCATTCCTCCTTGCGGTCATTCCAGAACTTCCGGCCGCAGGGCGCGGCGCCGCGAGATGAAGATCGCCGCGCCGGCGGCGAGCGCGATCGCCCCGGCAATCAGGTTCTTGGACGTCGCCGAGAAAAGAAACATCAGACAGATGGCCAGAGCCGCCAACGGAATCAGCGGCCCGCCCGGCAGCCGGACGGTGCGCGGCGTCGCGGGCATTTTCCGGCGCAGCACCGGGACGGAGGCGGCCGTCCCGATGTAGGAGGCCAGACGAGCGATGACCGACAGCTCCGCCAGCTGCTCGGCCGTGCCCGTCAGCATCAGGGCGGCTGCGATCCCGGACTGCGTCAGGATCGCGACGTGGGGCGTGCGGTACTTCGGGTGGACCTTCGCGAAGACCGAGGGCATCGCTCCCGCCTCGGCCAGCGCGTAGAGGTAGCGAGGGCCGGACAGGATCGTGTTGTTGTTGGTGCCGAGAACCGAGAGGGCGGCCCCGAGCGTCAGCAGGAAGCCCCCGAGCGGCCCCATCATCCGCCGGGCCCCGTCCGCCAGCGGAGTCGGCGACGCTCCCAGGTTGTCGATCGTGCCGATCGCCACGAGCTGCACCGTCGTGTAGATCACGGTCACCAGGGCGATCATCACGACGAGAGCGAACGGGACGTCGCGCCGGGGGTTTCGAAACTCGGCCGCCGGCGCGGCCGTGTTCTCGAACCCGGCATAGGCGAAGAGCACCAGCAGCGCCGCCTTCCAGAAGTTTTCGCCGGCGGGAGCCGGCACGGGGAAGACCCGGCTCCATTGGACGAAGAAGATCCCGACCGCCACGAAGAGAGCCAGCGGAAGGACCTTTCCCCAGGTCAGGAGGACCGCCGTGCGCGCCCCGGACTTGACGCCCCGGACGTTGATGAACGTCAGCACGGCGAGGCCGAGCAGGATCGTCCCCCACTTGCCGGCGCCGCTCCGGGCTCCCTCCCAGAGAAAGCCCACCGCGCGCGCGAAGAAGACCGAGAGGCCGGAGACCGACGCGACGCGCGCGATCCAGGTCATCCAACCCACCTCGAAGCCCGCGAAGTCTCCGAACGCCGCCCGCGTGTAGACGTAAGCGCCGCCGGCGCGGTCGAAGAGGCTTCCCGCCTCGGCGAAGCAGAGAACCAGCAGCAGCACGGCGAATCCCGCCGCCAGGATCGCCCAGACGCTCGCCGGCCCGAGCAGGGACGCCGCGGCGACGGGCAGGATCAGGTAGACGCCGCTGCCGATGACGTCGTTGAGCGACAGCGCGACGATCTCCCAGCGCGAGACGACGCGCAGCAGACCGCTGCCGGCGGACGGAGTCGCGCTCAAGGTGCGGCAGATTCTAATCGCAGACTGAGGACTGAGGACTCCGGACTGAGGACCCTCGTGACTTTCGCCACAGTAGTCCTCAGTCCTCGGTCATCGGTCCTCGGTCCTAGCCCGGAAGGAAGAAAAAGGCGACGGCCGCGATCAGGTACACGGCGAGCAGTTGCACGCCTTCGAGCCAGTTCGTTTCGCCGTCCAGGGACACGTACGCGAAGATCGCCGAGGAGGCGAAGAGCGTCACGAGCTCGATCGGCTCGAAGATCAGGTTCATCGGGTGGAAGAGAAGGCTCACGAGCACGAGCAAGGGCGCCACGAAGACGGCGATCTGGGTGGAGGAGTTGGCCGCGATCGAGAGCGAGAGCTCCATCCGGCCGCGCGCGGCGAACTCGATCGCGCTGTAGTGCTCCGCGACGTTGCCGATGATCGGGATCAGAATCAAGCCGAGGAAGAACTGCGAGAGGCCGAGCGCATGCGAAACCGGCTCGATCGCGCCGACGAGCAGCTCGCTCCCGACCGCGGTTCCGACGACGGCCGCCGAGAGCACGGCGAGCGACCGCCGCAGGCCCCACGCCTCCCCCTCCCCGCCCTCCGACACGGCCTCGGCGGCCGCCCGCCGGGCGTCCCGCGAGAAATACGAGTAATGGATGTAGGCGGCGTAGGTCGCGAGCAGGAGGACCGACACCGCGACCGAGACCTCCTCCCGCAGGAAGGCACTCCTCACGACCGTGGCGAAGACGGCCGGCAGCCCGAGCGCCGTCAAGGCGAGAATCATCATCGCCGCGTGCCGGCCCACCCCCCGCGCGTCGAAGCGCTGGGGCCCGTGGCGCAGGCCGCCCACGACGGCCGAGCAGCCGAGGATCAGGAGCGTGTTGCCGATGATCGAGCCGGTGATCGAAGCCTTGACCAGCTCGACCAGCCCCCGCCGCAGCGCGAAGATGGTGATGATCAGCTCCGCGGCGTTGCCGAAGGTCGCGTTGAGCAGGCCTCCGAGCGACGGCCCGACCCGCGAGGCGAGGTGCTCGGTCCCGACCCCGATCCAGCGCGCGAGGGGCAGCAGCGAGAGCGCCGCCCCGGCAAACGTCAGCCAGGCGGGCCCGCCGGAGAGGCGCGACACGAGGGCCACCGCGAGCCCGAGAAGGAGGACGTTCCAGATGTGCTTCACCGGAGCGATTATCCTTTCCCCGCCAGCCGTTTGGACCCCCGATATACTCGCGCCCCTTCATGTTGCGCGCGGGAATCGTCGGGCTTCCCAACGTCGGCAAATCGACCCTCTTCAACGCCCTGACCCGGACGCGGAAGGCGGAAGCGGCGAACTATCCGTTCTGCACGATCGAGCCGAACGTGGGCGTGGTGGTCGTGCCGGACTCGCGCCTCGGGCCGCTGGCGAAGATCGCGAAGACGACGACGATCGTGCCGGCCGCGATCGAGTTCGTCGACATCGCGGGACTGGTCCGGGGCGCGTCGAAGGGGGAGGGCCTCGGAAACAAGTTTCTCCAGCACATCCGGGAGGTGGACGCGATCGTCGAGGTGGTCCGCTGCTTCGAGGCCAGGGACGTCGTGCACGTCGCGGGCACGCTCGACCCCGTGGCCGACATCGAGACGATCAAGACGGAACTCGTCCTGGCGGACATCGAGACGGTCACGCGGGCCCGGGAGAAGGCGGAAAAGGTCGCGCGCGGCGGCGACAAGGAGGCGCGCGCGCTCGTCGCGGTGGCCGACCGGCTCCTCGCGCATCTCGACTCCGGGCGCCGCGCCCTGACTCTGGACCTCTCGCAGGAAGAGCGGGAGATCGCCCGGCGCTTCTTTCTGCTGACCTCCAAGCCCATTCTCTTCGCCGTCAACGTCTCGGAGCAGGGGCTCGCGGAGGCGGAAGCCTCGCCCTGCGTCGCGGCCGTCGCCGACTACGCCCGCACGCATCTCGGGACCGAGGCTGTCGCGATCTCGGCCCAGATCGAGGCGGAGCTGGCGGAGCTGCCCGAAGCGGAAGCGAAGGAGTACCTGGCTCACCTGGGCGTCTCCGAATCGGGCGTCGGGGCGCTGATCCGCGCGGCCTATCACCTGCTCGGCCTGCGCAC
>JBLMXY010000083.1:0-6281 GCA_050257975.1 Acidobacteriota bacterium | reverse complement strand
GCCGCTCTGATCGATCGGTATGCCGACGTCGCCGATGCAACGACGCACCCGCGCGAGCTGTCCGTCGTGGTCGACCGCGAGCGCGCCCGCTTCGGGGCCTGGTACGAGATGTTCCCCCGCTCCGCCTCGCCCGAGGCCGGCCGCCATGGCACCCTGCGGGACTGCGAGGCCCTTCTCCCCTATGTCGCGGCGATGGGTTTCGATGTTCTCTACCTCCCCCCCATTCATCCGATCGGCCGGGCACAGCGCAAAGGGAGGAACAATGCCCCGAGGCCGGCCGCCGAAGATCCCGGAAGCCCCTGGGCCATCGGCGGCTCCGAAGGAGGGCACACGTCCATTCACCCCGAGCTCGGCACGGTGGAAGACTTTCGCCGTTTGCTCGCAAGCGCCGCCGATCATGGTCTCGAGGTCGCCGTGGACGTCGCCTTTCAGTGCTCTTCGGACCACCCCTGGGTCCGCGACCATCCGCAATGGTTTCGACGGCGCCCGGACGGCCAGATCCAATACGCGGAGAACCCGCCCAAGAAATACGAGGACATCTACCCTCTCGATTTCGAAACGGACGACTGGCGCGCGCTCTGGGAAGAATTGAAGAACGTCGTTCTCTTCTGGGTGAGTCAGGGGGTGCGCATCCTCCGCGTGGACAATCCCCATACCAAGCCGTTCGCCTTCTGGGAATGGCTGATCGGCGAAGTCAAGCGACCGTTTCCCGAGACGATCTTCCTCGCCGAGGCGTTCACGCGCCCCCACGTCATGTATCGCCTGGCCAAGCTCGGCTTCACGCAGTCCTACACCTACTTCGCCTGGCGCAATACGGCGCCGGAGATCACCGACTACTTCCGGGAGCTGACGCGACCGCCCGTTTCCGAGTTCTTCCGCGGCAACCTCTGGCCCAATACGCCCGACATCCTGACCGAGTATCTGCAACTGGGCGGCCGCGCCGCGTTCGTGTCGAGACTCGTCCTCGCCGCGACGCTCGGAGCCAGTTACGGGATCTACGGCCCGCCCTTCGAGCTCTGCGAGCGTCTCCCGCGGGAGGGGGGAAGCGAGGAGTACCTCGACTCGGAGAAATACCAGATCCGGCACTGGGAGCGCGAGCAACCGGAGAGCCTGAAGGACCTGATCGCGCGCGTCAACCGCATCCGGCGCGACAACCCCGCCCTGCACGGCGATCGCCGCCTGAGGTTCCATGGTTGCGACAACCCCCAGCTGCTCTGCTACAGCAAGACGACGGAGGACCATGACAACGTCGTCCTGGTGGCCGTCAATCTCGACCCGCACCACACGCAGTCGGGATGGGTCGACCTGGAGACCGCCGAGCTCGGAATCGCTCCCGGCGAGACCTATCAGGTCCACGACCTGATCTCCGGCGCCCGCTACTTGTGGAGCGGAAGCCGCAACTACGTCGAGCTCGATCCGCAGGTCGCCCCGGCGCAGGTCTTCCGCGTCCGGCGCCACCTCCGGACCGAACGGGACTTCGACTATTTCCTGTGAACGGGAGAACACGAAGACGAATGGCCAGGCGGACCCGAGACCAGATCGCGCTTCGCGATGAGCCGCTCTGGTACAAGGACGCCATCGTCTACGAGACCCACGTCCGGGCGTTCTTCGACAGCAACGCCGACGGGATCGGCGATTTTCCGGGGCTGACGCAGAAGCTCGACTATCTGCAGGATCTCGGCGTCACCGCGATCTGGCTGCTCCCCTTCTATCCCTCCCCCCTGCGTGATGACGGCTACGACATCGCCGACTACACGAGCGTCAACCCGACATACGGGACCCTCTCCGACTTCAAGACCCTGCTTCGCGAGGCGCACGGAAGGGGCTTGCGGATCATCACCGAGCTCGTCCTGAACCACACCTCGGACCAGCATCCCTGGTTCCAGCGGGCCCGACGGGCCAAACCCGGCTCCGCCGCCCGGGACTTCTACGTCTGGAGCGACACCCCGGAGAAGTATCGGGATGCACGGATCATCTTCAAGGATTTCGAAGTCTCCAACTGGTCCTGGGATCCGGTGGCCAACGCCTACTACTGGCACCGCTTCTACTCGCACCAGCCCGATCTGAATTTCGAGAGCCCTCGAGTCCGCGGACAGATTTTTCGGGCGCTGGACTTCTGGTTGAAGCTCGGGGTCGACGGCCTGCGGCTGGATGCGATCCCCTACCTCTACGAGCGGGAGGGCACCAACTGCGAAAACCTTTCGGAGACGCATGCCGTCCTGAAGGCGCTGCGCCGCCACATCGACCGGCACTTCTCCGGCCGGATGCTCCTCGCGGAAGCGAACCAATGGCCGGAGGACGCGGCCGCATATTTCGGGGAAGGGGACGAGTGCCACATGGCGTTCCATTTTCCCCTGATGCCCCGGATGTTCATGGCGGTCCGCATGGAAGACCGCTTCCCCATCGTCGACATCCTGTCCCAGACTCCGGCGATTCCTTCCTCCGCCCAGTGGGCGCTGTTCCTGCGCAATCACGACGAGTTGACGCTGGAGATGGTCACCGACGAAGAGCGCGACTACATGTACCGCGTCTACGCGCAGGACCGTCAGATGCGCATCAACGTCGGGATCCGCCGAAGGCTCGCGCCCCTGTTGGGCAACGATCGACGCAAGATCGAGCTGATGATGGCGCTGCTGTTTTCGCTGCCGGGGACTCCGGTCCTCTACTACGGCGACGAGATCGGCATGGGGGACAACATCTACCTCGGGGACCGCAACGGCGTGCGCGCGCCCATGCAATGGAGCGGCGATCGCAACGCCGGCTTCTCCCGGGCCTCCGCGCAGCGGCTCTATCTGCCGATCGTGACGGACCCGGAGTACCACTACGAAGCGATCAACGTGGAAGTCGAGCAGAACAACCCGAGCTCCCCGCTGTGGTGGACCAAGAGGGTCATCGCGCTGCGGAAACGATTCCAGGCCTTCGGCCGCGGCAGCCTGACCTTTCTCTATCCCGACAACCGCAAGGTCCTGGCCTACGTCCGCAGCTACGCGAACGAGACGATCCTGGTGGTCGCCAACCTGTCGCGGTTCACACAGTACGTGGAACTCGACCTCTCCGCCTTCGCCGGGATGGTCCCCGTCGAGCTCTTCGGGCGCAACGAGTTCCCCTTGATCGCCGGCTCCTCCTACCCGCTGACCCTGGGGCCGCACAACGTCTTCTGGTTCGCCCTGGAAAAGCAGCGCCGGCCCGAGGTCGCCAGGCCGGGATCGCCGGAGGGCCGGGCCGTGGAGCTGACCGCTGCCGGGTCCTGGGAGACGATTCTGCGACCGGGCGCGCGCGCCGCGCTGGAAGAGGCTCTTCCGGATTACCTGCGCCGCAGAAGGTGGTTCAGCGGCAAGGCCCGCAAGATCAAGCTCGTGAAGGTGATCGAGTCGATTCCCATCGACGGGGAGGACCGACCGCACTGGAACCTGATCCGCGTGGAGTACGTGGAAGGCGATCCGGAAAACTATCTGCTGCCCCTCTCCTTCGCCTCGGGAAAGAAGGCGGACACGATCTCTCGCGACGCGCCGCAGTCGGTCGTGGCGGAGATTCGCGGCGGGAGCAAGGGAATCCTCTTCGATGGCATCTACGATCCGGACTTCGCCAAGGCCCTGCTCGCAGGAATCGAGCGCCGTCGCCGCTGGAAGGGAGTTCGAGGCGAATTCGTCGCCACCCGGACACCGGCGTTTCGCCGGCTCCATCCCGCGGGAGGCGCCCTGAAGCACACGGTCCTTCGGGCCGAACAGACCAACAGCTCGCTGATCTACGCCGACCGATTCATCGCCAAGCTCATCCGCCGTCCGGAGGAGGGAACCAACCCCGACCTGGAAGTGGGACGCTTCCTGACGGAGAAGGCGGGGTTCCCCCCCGTCCCTCCGGTGGCGGGCGCGGTCGAGTTCCGCCGCGAGCGTTCGGAGCCCATGACCCTGGCGATCCTTCAGGGCTACGTCGCCAACCACGGAGACGCCTGGCACTACGCGCTCGACTCCCTCGGCCGCTACTTCGAGCGCATGCTCGGAAAACGCCAGGAGATGCCCTCGCCTCCTCTGCCGGCGGAGTCTCTCCTGCAGCTGGCAGCGGAGAATCCGCCGCCCCGGGTGCCGGAGCTGATCGGGAGCTTTCTTCAGTCGGCGCAGCTGCTCGGATGCCGCACGGCCGAGCTGCACCTGGCGCTGGCATCGCGCAAGGACGATCCGGACTTCGCGCCCGAGCCCTTCTCGACCCTCTATCAGCGCTCTCTCTATCAGTCGATTCGCAGCCTGGCGGGACAGAACCTGCACCTGTTGCGCAAGGGTCTGCGCCAGCTCGACGCCGCGCTACGGCCGCAGGCGGAGAGAGTCCTGGAGCGCGAGGGAGAGATCTCCGCCCGGCTGCGCGCCATTCTGGCGAGCAAGATCGAAGCCCTGCGCATCCGCATCCACGGCGACTATCACCTGGGACAGGTCCTCTTCACCGGCAAGGACTTCGCCATCATCGATTTCGAAGGAGAGCCCGCGCGCTCACTGTCCGCGCGACGTTTGAAGAGGTCGGCCCTGGTCGACGTTGCCGGGATGCTTCGCTCCTTCGATTACGCCGCCAGCGCGGTCCTGCACGGCCACGCGGAGGCGATGCCCATCCGTCCGGAAGACCGCGAGGCTCTGCTCCCCTGGGCCGCCTTCTGGACTCGCTGGGTCAGCGCCGTCTTCCTCCGGTCCTATCTGGAGAAGGCGGGCGGGGCCCCGCTCCTGCCAGCGGACCGCGGAAAGCTGGCCATCCTGCTCAACACGTACTTGCTGGAAAAGGCGCTTTACGAGGTCGGTTACGAGCTGCAAAACCGCCCGGAATGGATCCGGGTGGCTCTCGACGGGATCGAACGGGTTCTTGAGACGGCGCGGGCTTCCTCGAAAGGAGGTGATTCCTGAATTGAACGATCGGAAGACGACCCGAAGGCCGGGGGCTGCCGGAAAGCGCGGCGGTTCCCTGGCGGGCCGCGGGGAATCCCCGCGGCCGCCCCGCGCCCGGCGAGCGACGCCCGATCGGGGGAGCCTGCTCAGTGATGAAGACCTGTATCTGTTCAACCAGGGAAGCCACCTGCGGCTCTACGAGAAGCTGGGCGCGCATCCCGTGACCGTGGACGACACCGCCGGCGCCGCCTTCGCCGTCTGGGCCCCGAACGCCGACCGGGTCTCCGTCATGGGCGAGTTCAACGGCTGGAGCAAGGAGGCGACGCCTCTGTCGGCGCGCGGTGATTCGGGCATCTGGGAAGGCTTCGTCCCCGGCGTGGGCACCGGTTCGGCCTACAAGTACTTCGTCGTCTCGCATCACGAGGGCTACGCCGCGGACAAGACCGACCCCTTCGCCTTCCGGGCCGAGGAAGCCCCGCGGACGGCGTCGATCGTGTGGGACCTCGCCTACGAATGGGGGGATGCCGGCTGGATGAAAGGCCGGCCGGCCCGCAACGCCATGACCGCTCCCCTTTCGGCGTACGAGGTGCACCTGGGATCCTGGCGGCGCGTTCCCGAGCAGGAGGACCGTTTCCTGACCTACCGGGAAGCGGCGCCGCTTCTGGCCGACTACGTCCGGCGGATGGGGTTCACCCACGTGGAACTGCTGCCGATCATGGAGCATCCCTTCTACGGCTCCTGGGGCTATCAGACCACCGGCTACTTCGCCCCGACTTCCCGATACGGGACCCCCCAGGACCTGATGTATTTCATCGACTTTCTGCACCGCAACGACATCGGGGTCATCCTCGACTGGGTCCCGTCCCACTTTCCCTCCGACGAGCACGGCCTGGGCTACTTCGACGGCACGCATCTCTTCGAGCACGAGGACCCGCGCCAGGGGTTCCATCCCGACTGGCAAAGCTTGCTCTTCAACTACGGGCGCAACGAGGTCCGCAGCTTCCTCTTCTCCTCCGCGTTCTACTGGTTGGACCGCTACCACGCCGATGGCCTGCGGGTGGACGCGGTCGCCTCGATGCTCCACCTCGACTACTCCCGCAGGCAAGGAGAATGGATTCCCAACCGATTCGGCGGCCGGGAAAACCTGGACGCCATCGACTTCCTCCGGCGGTTGAACGAAGAGATCGACAAGGCCTTCCCCGGCGTCCAGACGGTGGCCGAGGAGTCCACGGCCTGGCCCATGGTCTCGCGCTCCACCCACATCGGCGGCCTGGGGTTCGGGATGAAGTGGGACATGGGGTGGATGCACGACACCCTCTCCTACATGGCGGCCGATCCCATCTACCGCAAGTGGGAGCACCGCAAGCTGACGTTTCGGACGCTCTACGCATTCTCGGAAAACTTTCTCCTGCCCCT
>JBLMXY010000082.1:0-2521 GCA_050257975.1 Acidobacteriota bacterium | reverse complement strand
CCGTACCAGGAATTCGCGCGCATCTCCTCGCACACGGGGCTTCCGACGGTCATGGGCTGGGCCAATCACGAAGGGCTCTGGCGCTCCAACGACCCCGAGGTCAACGTGCGGGCGCAACTCGTGCGCGGCTTCTACAGCACGGCGGACGAGGAGACCGCCCTCGAGATCGTCAAGAAGTTCGGCGTCCAGTACGTCGTGCTGGGAGACCTCGAGCGCTCGGCGCATCCGAACGCCGACCACGTCTCGAGCTTCCTCTTCCTCGAGCCGGTCCTGCCCGGCCAGACGACGGTCTTCAAGGTTCGCGCCGCGCCGTGAACGTCCTGATGGCCCTCGACTACTACCGGCCCAACGTGTCGGGGCTTTCCCTCTACGTCGAGCGCCTCTCGAGCGCGCTCGCCCGCCGCGGCCACCGCGTCACCGTCCTGACGCACCGGCATCGGCCGGATCTTCCGCGCGAGGAGCGGGAGGACGGCGTGAGGATCGTCCGGGCGAAGGTTTCGGCGCGCTTCGGCAAGGCGCTGGTCTCCCCCGCGATCGTCGCGGCCGCCGGGCGAGAGCTCGAGCGCGCCGACGTGCTCCACCTCCACGCGCCCATGGTGCCCGCCGTCCCTCTCGCGATGCTCGCCGCGCAGCGGCAAAAGCCCCTGATCGTGACCTACCACTGCGATCTGCGCCCGCCCCCCGGCCTCGTCCAGCGATTCGTCGAGACCGTCGCGCGGGCCTCCCAGAACTTCGCGCTCGACCGGGCGGCGGCGGTGGTCACCTATACCGAGGACTACGCGAAACACACCGACGCTCTGGCCGAGCGGCCGGAGCGCGTGACGTGGGTCTTGCCTCCCGTGCCCGATCCGGATCCCGGCTCGCTCGCCCCGGATGAAATCCGGAGCCGGTACGGGATCCGGGGCAAGCCGGTGATCCTCTTTCTCGGGCGGTTCGCCGAGGAGAAAGGCCTGCCTCAGCTGATCGACGCCTTCTCGCAGGTGCGGGGGCGCTTCCCGCAGGCGGCGCTCGTGCTGGCCGGCGAAAAGGACCGCGTGCCGGGTGAGACCGTGGGCGAGCGGCTCGAGCCGCTCCTGGCCGATCCGGCTTCGGGCATCGTCGCGACGGGGCTGGTCCCCCCGGAGAAGACCGGCGAGCTCTTCTCGGTCGCCGACGTGCTCGTGCTTCCCTCGATCAACTCGACCGAATCCTTCGGCCTCTGCCAGGTGGAGGCGATGCTGTGCGGCGTGCCTTCGGTCGCCTCGAACCTGCCGGGCGTGCGGCAGCCGGTCCGCATGACAGGGATGGGCGAGATCGCCGGCATCGGCGACGCCGCGGACCTCGCGCGGCAGTTGATCCGCGTGCTCGAGTCTCCCTCCGCCTACCGGCGGGACCACGGCACGATCCGCCGGACCTTCGACCTCGACCGCACCGTCTCCGATTACGAGGAGATCTACCGCCGGGCCGGGGCCGCCGGGTCGTAGGCTTCGACTCCAAAGCGGGTGTTCTTCCGCCGAATTTTCCCGTAAACTACAGAGAATCCATGCGATTTCTGATCACCGGGGGCGCGGGCTTCATCGGTTGCAATGCGGCCCGCAGACTCTCGGAGGCCGGCCACGTGGTCGTGGTCTTCGACAACTTCTCGCGCGCCGCCGCGCCCTTCAACCGTCGGTGGCTGGAAGGGGTCGCGCCGGGGATCCGCTTCGTGTCGGGGGACGTGCGGCGGCCCGACGACCTGCGCGCCGCGCTCGTCGAACCCTTCGACGCGGTTCTCCACCTGGCCGGCCAGGTAGCCGTCACGACCTCGATCGTGGACCCGGCCGCCGACTGGGAGTCCAACGCGGCGGGCACCTTCAACCTCCTCGAGGCCCTGCGCGCGCGCTACGGCAAGGACCCGGCCGCGGCTCCCCTTCTCCTCTACTCCTCGACCAACAAGGTCTACGGCCACCTTTCGAGCGGCGAGGTCCTGCGCGACGGCCGGTGGGACCTGGCCGAGCGGCCGCAGGGCGTGGCCGAGGAAGAGCCGCTCTCCTTCGAGTCCCCGTACGGCTGCTCCAAGGGCGCGGCCGACCAGTACGTGATCGACTACCACCGGAGCTTCGGCCTGCCCACCGTCTGCTTCCGCCAGTCCTGCATCTACGGGATCCGGCAATTCGGGGAGGAGGACCAGGGGTGGGTCGCCTGGTTCGCGCTCGCGGCGAGCTTCGACCTTCCCATCACGCTCTACGGCGACGGCCTGCAGGTTCGGGACCTGCTCTGGGTGGACGACCTCGTGGACGCTTACCTCGCCGCGGTCGCGCGCAAGGGCGAGGTCGCCGGGCGCGCCTTCAACGTGGGCGGGGGTCCCGCGTTTCGCCTCTCGCTCGAGGAGCTGATCGCGGAGCTGGGTCGAAAGCTCGGCCGCCCGGTCCCGGTGACCCACGCGGCGTCGCGTCTGGGCGACCAGCGCGTCTTCTACTGCGACATCCGGCGGGCCGAGCGCGAGCTCCAGTGGAAGCCCCGGGTGTCGCCGGCGGAAGGGGTCGACCGGCTTCTCGCGTGG
>JBLMXY010000081.1:0-3299 GCA_050257975.1 Acidobacteriota bacterium | reverse complement strand
AGCGAAATCTCGTGGAGCTCGCCCTCGGGACAGAAGAGGATCGCCACCGGCCCGCGCCGTTCCTCTTCCGCGGCCCAGAGCGCCTCGAGCCGGCGGCGCACGTGGCGCGTCACGAAATGCTCCATCCAGATCGGGAGAGCCTCGACGGCCCACAGGTCGCCCACCTCGACGAGGAGCGGCAGCGCGAACGACCGATAGAATTCGTCGGCGTCGACGAGACGGCTCGCCTCGTCCATGGCGTGGCAGGTCCTGCGCATGTCGCCTCGCCGGAGCGAAAGGATCGAGGCTCGGAGCGCGGCCGCCACCGGGTCCTCCGGAACCGGCCCTGCTTTCGCCTCCCCGGCGAGGAGAGCCTCCCGCCCCCGGGCGGCCACCTTCCCGATCTTCTCGCCCGCCTCGAGCCGGCGCCTGACAGAGAGCAGAAGCCGGAGGTCTTCCCCGACGTACGTGCGGTAGCCGCTCGGCTGCCGGCGGGGCTTCAGGAGGCCGTAGCGGAGCTCCCAGGCGCGGATTCTGTCCGAGGAGAACCCGGTGAGGCGGGAGAGCTCGCGGACGGAGTAGGCGGGTTGCGGAGATTCGCCGATCACGGGGGGCACGGTACCGGTGGGGGGTTTCTTTGTCAAGAGTTTTATGCTAAAACTTTGGTTATGGAGAGGGGTTCGGGCCGGCTGATCCTGATTGCCGGCGCCACCGGCTATGTCGGCGGCCGCCTTCTGGCCGCACTGGAGGCTCGAGGTGAACACCTGCGCTGCCTCGCTCGCCGCCCCGAGGCGCTTGCCTGGAAGGCCGCACCTCGGACCGAGGTCGTGCGAGGCGACTGCCTCGACCCGGCTTCGCTCACGCCCGCCCTGGAAGGTGTCGACACGGCCTACTACCTGGTCCACTCGATGGGAGCGGGGCCTGGCTTCGCCGCCCTCGACCGCCAGGCCGCGGCGAACTTCGCTTCCGCGGCCCGGGCGTCCGGCGTCCGGCGGATCGTCTATCTGGGCGGCCTCGGCTCGGAGGAGGACGGCCTTTCGAAGCACCTCCGGAGCCGCCAGGAGACCGGAGATCTGCTCCGGGCGGAGGGCGTCGACGTCGTCGAGCTGCGCGCGTCCATCGTGATCGGGTCCGGCAGCCTCTCCTACGAGATGGTGCGCGCCCTGGTCGAGCGGCTCCCCGTCATGGTCTGCCCTCGCTGGGTCCGCGTGAAGACGCAGCCCATCGGAATCGAGGACCTGATCGCCTACCTGGTCGCCGCCTGCGACCTGCCCGGCTCCGGGTCCCGCGTTTACGAGATCGGCGGGCCCGATGTCGTCACCTACGGCGAGATCATGGCCGAGTACGCCCGGCAGCGCGGGCTCAAGCGGGCGCTGATCCCGGTGCCCTTCTTGACGCCGCGCCTGTCGAGCCTCTGGCTGGGACTGGTGACCCCCCTCTACGCGCGCGTCGGCCGCGAGCTGATCGGCTCGCTGCGCAACGCGACGCTCGTCCGCTCGGACGCCGCGGTGCGCGACTTTCCCGCCCTGAGGGCGCGTCCGCTGCGCGAAGCCATCGCTCGCGCCGCCTCGCTCGAGGACGCGGAGCTCGGGAGCACCCGCTGGTGCGATGCAGCCGCCGCCTCGGGCCTCCCGGAAAAGAGTTGGGGCGGAGTCCGGCTCGGCTCGCGCATCGTCGACAGCCGGTCGCTGGTCGTCGAGGCCGAAGCGGGCGAGGCCTTCGCGCCGATCCGCCGGATCGGCGGCGCGACCGGCTGGTACTCCGCGAACGGCCTCTGGCGCGTGCGCGGCGCGATCGACCTGGTTGCTGGCGGGGTGGGCCTGCGCCGCGGCCGCCGCGACCCCGAGCGGCTCCATCCGGGTGAGGCGCTCGACTTCTGGCGCGTAGAGGCCGTCGAGGAGAATCGTCTCCTCCGGCTGGCCGCGGAGATGAAGATGCCGGGCCGGGCGTGGCTCCAGTTCGAGGTCGAGCCACTCGGGGCGGGTCGGTCGGAGATCCGCCAGACGGCGCTCTTCGACCCCAGGGGTCTCCTGGGCCTTGCCTACTGGTACCTGCTCTACCCCCTCCACGCCTGGATCTTCCGTGGAATGCTGAGGGAGATCGGGCGGCGCAGCCGGTCCCCCCTCTCCCACGGCTCTGACCTGAAGTACGAGAGATAATTGAGACACGACCCCGACGAAACGACCCCGACTGCAACCGGCGAGCAAAAGAAAGGGCCGGGGATGAACCCGGCCCTGGAATGGAAGACTAATTCCGTAATGGTGCCGGCCGTCTCGGGCCGCATTGCGGTTTAGTAGCGGTTGCGCCCGCCGCCGTAGCCCCCGCCGCCACCGCGGTTCTCCTGGGGCTTGGCCTCGTTCACCTTGAGGGCGCGACCGTCCTGCTCGCGGCCGTTGAGCGCGCTCATAGCCTTCTGGGCGTCGCTGTCGGTCATCTCGACGAAGCCGAAGCCCTTCGAGGCGCCGCTGTCGCGGTCCTGGATGACGCGTGCGGACTCGACGTTGCCGTAGGCTTCGAAAAGGGCGCGGAGGGTGGAGTCGTTCTGGGAGTACGCGAGGTTTCCAACGTAGAGCTTCATGGGATCCTTTAGTTAAACGCTCGCCCGAGGGACGAGAGCAGTCTGGGAGAAGGTGGGAAGAAACGGGGGAAAAGTCGACGGGGACC
The DNA here is from genome assembly GCA_050257975.1 of Acidobacteriota bacterium. GTDB lineage: Bacteria > Acidobacteriota > Thermoanaerobaculia > UBA5066 > Gp7-AA6 > DATBFU01. The sequence goes on along the minus strand of JBLMXY010000081.1, from coordinate 656 downwards.
TTTCGGTTCCTGGTCCGCTCCATCGGCTAGAGGAAGGCGAACGGATGGAGTGTAGCAGAGAACGAGACTGCGTGGGGAGCGTTGACCTTGCTGGTGTTACGGCCGCTGCTGTCCGCTGGGGCGGTTTGAAATGGGGGCTGCCTCTCTGTCGGGCGGGATAGAATGCGTTTCGTTTCCGCATCGAGACGATCAGGTCGGTCCGGGTTTACGCGCAGCGAATAATCTTTCCTGAGAAATCCGCTGATCAGGACCTGAAATGGGGGAGCCACATGAGCGTTATGACCACACCCGTCCTTCCCTTCTTGATCGGCGGCGCCGAAGTCCCGGGCACGAGCGGTCGTGCCGGCGACGTCTTCGACCCGGCTCTCGGCCAGGTCATCCGCCGCGTCTCCTTCGCAGGCCCTTCCGACGTCGATCGTGCCGTGGCCGCGGCCCGTGCGGCGCTCCCCGCCTGGAGGGAGACGCCGCCCCTTCGCCGCGCCCGGATCCTGGCCCGCTACCGCGAGCTTCTCGAGGCGCATCGGGCCGAGCTGACCCGCCTCATCACCGAGGAGCACGGCAAGACGCTCCCCGACGCAGCCGGCTCTCTTCAACGCGGGATCGAGGTCGTCGAGTTCGCCGAGGGGATCCCTCACCTCCTCAAGGGCGAGCATTCC
>JBLMXY010000080.1:0-155445 GCA_050257975.1 Acidobacteriota bacterium | reverse complement strand
GGTGGCCTGAGCGCCGGTGCTAGAGTCCGCCGCGATGAGGCCGCTGCGGCTGCTGTCGTACCTGGCGCCGAGCATTCCGGAGGGGCTCTTCGAGCTGGTCGCCGACGCCTTCCGGGCCCGCATCGGGGTCCCCGTCCGGCTCGCTTTCGAGACGAGCGTGTCCGGTCCGGCGCCCGAGTCCGATCCTTTCGCGCAGGACCGTGCCGACGTCGCCTTCGTCTGCTCGCCGTCCTATCCGCTGCTCAAGCGGGCGGGGTCGCCGGTCACCCTTCTGCCCGCCGCGCCCGTCTTCGAGGACCCGCGCGCGGGAGGGCGGCCGGTCTATTTCGCCGACGTCGTCGTCCGCGAAGGCCACCCGGCGCAAACCTTCGAGAAGCTTTCCGGCGGGGTCTGGGCCTTCAACGACCGGTACTCCCGTAGCGGCTGGCAGACCATGCTGGCCAGGCTCGTCGAGATCGGCCACGCCGGCCCTCCCGAGACCTTCTTCTCGGGCCTCCTCCACGCCGGATCTCACCTGCGCTCGCTGTCCCTGGTCGCCTCCGGCTCGGCCGACGCGGCGTCAATCGACTCGAACACGCTCTGGCTCTCGCGCCGCCGGGACCGCGATCTCGACCGGCGCCTGCGGGTAATCGAGACGTGGGGCCCGATGCCGATCCAGCCGGTGCTGGCCCGGGCGGGGCTCGACGCGGAGCTTCGGGGCCGGCTCGCCGCCACCCTTCTTTCCCTGGGCGCGGAGCCCGCCTCGCGCGCGACGCTCGCGCCCTACGGCCTGCGCGGGTTTGCGGCCGTCGAGGAAGCCGACTACGCGGGCCTTCTCCACCAGGCCCCCTCTCTATCGAGATTGATATAGCGGCCGGACGGCTCAGTCGTCCTGCCCTTGCCGCGATGCCGGCCTTCGCCAGGAGACGCCGAGCCGGTGCGCGCGCTCGGTCAGGGTGCCCGGGCGAATGCGCATCTTCGAGCGCGTCAGCTCCCCGACCGGCGCGCCGAGATCCACCTCCAGCCCGGCCGACTTGGAAAGGCCGAGCTTCTGGCTCGCGTAGACGCTGCGGTGGCCAACCATCAGGAAGGCCGTGCCGGCGCACAGCGCGGCGTAGATGCCGACCGGGCCCGGGAGGAGCTCGATGCCCATGATCGCCGCCGCGATCGGAGTGTTCGCGGCGGCCGCGACTACGGAGACGAAGCCGAAGGCGGCGAAGGCGCCCGGCGGCAGATGCGCGGCCTGCGCCAGGGCCGCTCCTCCCGTCGCGCCAACGAAGAAGAGCGGCGTCACGATGCCGCCGCTGCCGCCCGTCTCGAGGGTCACGGCCGTCGCGACGATTTTGAACAGGAAGGCGAGAAAAACCACGCGAGCCGTCCCGGCCAGCGCCGCCTCGATCGTTGGCACACCGAGTCCCGCGTATTGAACGCCGGCGACCTCGAAGAAGACCGCGAGAAAGACGCCTCCGGCGGCCGCGACCAGATAGGGATGGCGCTCGAAGCGGCGCAGCGCCCGCTCGAGCCCCCGCATCGTCTCGATCAGAACGAGGGCCATGAGGCCGAAGGCCGCTCCGAAGAGGATCGACAGGACCACCAGCTCGGTCCGGGGCAGAGCGCCGAACCCTTCTTGTAGCGCCGGGACCGGCGCCGAGGCGCCGCAGACCAGATGCGCCGTGATGCCGGCAACGAGGCAGGGGAAGAGCACCGGGTACTCGATCCGCCCGAGGTACAGCACCTCGATTCCGAAGAGCGCGCCGGAGATCGGTGTGCCGAAGACCGCCGCGAACCCGGCGCCGATTCCGCAGATGACCAGCCGGCGGCGGTCCTCGTCGTCGAGCCGCAGAAGATCGGCGAAGAGGCTCGTGATCGACGCCCCGATCTGCGCGCAGGGCCCCTCCTTTCCGACCGACCCGCCGAAGGCGAGCGTCAGGACGGTCGCGAGAAGCTTGATCGGGGCGACGGGCCAGTCCACCTTCCCCGACCTCTGGTGGATGGCGGCGATCACTGCCTCCGTCCCGTGCCCCCGGGCGGTCGGCGCGAAGGTCCGGATGAGGAAGACGCAGGCCGGCAGCGCAAGCGGCAGGAGGACGAAGTAGGGGACCGGACCGAGCGGGAGTTGCCGAACGAGCCGCGTGGACGCGGATAGCGACCAGAGGAAGACCCGGGTGCCCAGGCCCACGCAGATTCCCGCCGCGGCGCCGAGCAGAGCCCATTTCAGGGTGCTGATCAGGAGAGCCGTGTGTTCCGTGTACCAGCGGCTCTCGTCGGAAAGATGCGGCGGTTCGGGCTCGGCCATCCGGCGGCCGCCATTGTGTCATGCAATTCTCCTCCCGACGGCGCCGGCGCGCGCGATCGGCGTTAGGATTGTCGCAGCCGATGGCCGAGCAACCCGAGGAACGCCGCTTCGCGCGGTGGATCTGCCGCGGCTGCCGCGCCGCGCGCTTCGCGACGATCCCGCGCGACGGCCGCCTGAAGTGTCCGATCTGCTATGCCGGCGAGCCCTTCGATCCGAAGAAGCACGCCCGGCGCGACCCCGTCAACCGCGGCAAGCGCCCCGAGCAAATACCTCCCGAGCCCCTCTAGGCGTCGGCGTAGAATCCCGGTCGACCGATGCCTCGTCCCGCACGCGGGCGGCGCGCGCCCTGGAGGCGGCCGGCGCTCTGGATCGCCGCGGCAGCCGCGGCGATCCTGTTCGTCGGCTGGCTCGACTCGCGCACCGCACAGGATGTCGACCTGTCGCTCTTCTACTCCGCCGCGGTGGCCGGCGCCGGCTGGTGGCTGGGAAGGCGATACGGCGTCGTGGCGGCGGCGCTCGCCGCCGGCCTCTGGACGTACTCCGATCTCGCGCGGCGGCCGCCCTCGGAAGCGCGCTTTGCCGTCTGGAACGGGATCACGCGTCTGGCTCTCTTTCTCTTCATCGCCCTCGCCGCGGCGCGGGTGCATCACGACCGGAGGCGGCTGCGACGCTCCCGCCGGGTCCTCGAAGAGGAGATCCTCCGCGCGCGCACGGACCTGCCGACCGAGTTGTGGAACACGCGCGGCTTGCTCGAGCGGATCGACCGGGAGATCTCGGACGCGGCGCGCCGGGGGATCTCCTTCGCGCTGGCCTCCATCGACGTCGGCGGTCTGCGGCACTACCAGGACGAGCATCCGGTCGCCTCGGGCGATACGCTCGCCCGCGGCATCGCGGGAATCATCCGGAAGGCGATCCGCGCGTCGGACACCGCCGCCCGGCTCGGCCGCGACGAATTCGCGGTGGCGTTCTGGGACGTCGAAAGGGAGGTCGTCGAGAAGACGCTTCGGCGCGTGATCTCGGGGATTGCGGGGCTCGCCGCGGGCGATCCCGAGGCGAAGCTCTCGGCTTCGATCGGCGTCGCCTACTACGAGACTCCGCCGGAAGATCCGCAGGAGGCGCTCCGCCAGGCGGAGAAGGCGCTCCAGGTCGCCCGCGATTCCGGCCGGGGAACGCTCTTCGTCTGGGAGCGGGATTCCGGGGCACTTCGCCAGGCGGCGCCCTCGGAGGCCTGACGGAATCCCTCGCCGCGGACCTGGCATAGTTTGGGCCGGGGCCGCCGCGAGGCGCCGTCCATCCGGAGGAATCATGAGCAGCCGTTCCGTCGCCCGCGTCACCCACGCCCTCACGACCCGGGAGGGCGCGGGATTTCTCGTTCATCGGCCTTTCCCGACGGCGGAGCTCGATCACTTCGATCCCTTCCTGCTCCTCGACGAGATGGGGCCATCGGACCTCGGACCCGGGGAGGCGAAGGGCGCGCCGGACCATCCTCACCGCGGCTTCGAGACGGTGACCTACATGCTGTCCGGACGCATGGAGCACCGCGATTCGCACGGCAACGCCGGAAGGCTCGGCCCGGGGGACGTGCAGTGGATGACGGCCGGCTCGGGCGTGATCCACTCCGAGATGCCGGAGGCGGCCTTCGCCTCGCGGGGCGGCCGGATGCACGGCTTCCAGCTCTGGGTGAATCTGCCCCGCCGCGACAAGATGATGACGCCGCGATACCAGGAGGTCCCGGCCGCGAGGATACCGACCGCATCGACGCCCGATGAAAAGGTTACCGTAAAGGTCCTGGCCGGACAGGCCCTGGGCGCCGACGCCGTGATCGACACCCGAACGCCGATTCTCTATCTGGATGCCGCCCTCGAGCCCGGGGCGAAGTTCTTCCAGCCCGTTCCCGACGAGTTCAACGTCTTCGCTTATGTCGTCGAAGGCTCGGGCGTCTTCGGGCTCGACGCACGGCCGGCGGGCGACGAGGATCTCGTCCTCTTCGCCAACGACGGAGACGGCGTCGCCCTGGAAGCCTCTGCCCGGGAGCCTCTGCGCGCGCTTCTGGTGGGCGGAGCGCCCCTGCGCGAGCCGGTCGCGCGCTACGGGCCGTTCGTCATGAACACGAGAAGCGAGCTCATCCAGGCCGTCGAGGATTTCCAGAGCGGACGCTTCGGGCAGATCAATCCCATCTGACGCGCGCGGCGGTCGGCAAATCGCCCGTCATCCCGACGGGGAATGGCCCGAGCGACAGCGAGAGATCCCGAGCTCGTCAGGCCCCGAGCCGCCGGCGCGGCTTCGTCGCCGAACAAGCTCGGGATCCCTCGGCCCGCCGGCCTCGGAATGAGAGGCTCGAGGCAAGGCCTGCGGCACGGCCACCTCGCCCCGATGGCACCTGCGTGCCATTCCGCCGGCACCAGCGGGGGATTGGCGAGAGAAGGCTGTCCGTTTAATCTGCCTGCGACTCTTAAAGGAAAATTTACTTGAACAGAGCGTGGCGTTCCTGGGCGGCCGGGCAGAATCGGCGCTCACCAGGAGGAAGGCGAATGACTCAGCAACTGACCTGGCGCTGTGAAGATTGCGAAGCCGTCGTGACGGCCTCCCTCGAGGACGGGCGGCAGAGCCCGAGCTGCCCGATCTGCAACACCCCGAAGGAGGCCGCCGGCAAGAAGGCGCCCGAGACCGGCGCCCCGCAGGCTTACGACTCACGCGCCCTCTCCCGATTCGCCGAAACCGCCGGGCCGGAGCTCGACCGTCTCCTGGCGCGCCGGGTTCTCGGCGGCGAGGGCGAGCCGCCCGCGCCTCCGTACTCCTCGGAAGACCTCGCCGCCACGGCGCTGGCGGATCTGGTCGGGCGCCAGAGCGGATGGTCTTTTCATCTCGCCTTCTGCGGCAATGCCTGGATGGCGACGTTCACCGAGAAGGGCGACCCGAAAGAGAACGCCCCGAATCCGCCCGTTTCCTCGCTCGTCTCGGCGACGGGCCGCAGTCGCGCGCTGGCGATCTGCCGGGCGCTGCTGAAAGTCACGCGCTGCCCCCGCTGGCGCCCACTCGGCACGAGCTTCTTCGGCGTGGCGGAAACCGGCTCCTCGCGCGCCTCGGGCTACGAGCCGGCGCGAGCGCGGCCGGGCCTCGTGACGGCTTAGGCGCTTCGGGCGCTCCCCCCCGACGCGGCGCAACCGCGGCGATCCTTCCGAGGCCCGGTTGCGGTTACACTGTTCTTCGCTGTTCCCGTTTCGAATCGGGCGAAGAGCGGAGGTCGCGATGGGGGGATGGGAGCTCGAGAAGCACCAGCCGGAGCCCTGGACGGTCGACGGCCGGCACCTCGTGAGCGCGACGGGCTGGCGACTGGCCAAAGCCGTGCTCGCGGCCGACGCGCGGCGAATCGTGGCGGCCATCAACGACACGCAGGGAATTCCGACGGCGGCGCTCGAAGCCGGCTTCATCCGGGATCTGCTGGAGCTGCGCGTCTGGCCGCGCGCGGTCTGGGAGGGCCAGGGGACGCGCCTTCAGGTCGTCAATGCCGCCGACGTGTTCCTCCACGAGCCCCTCGATCCTCCGGACACTTTCGCCTTCGATCGCCGCGTCGGCGACCGCCGCCGGGGCGAGCGCCGGCGCAGCTCCCTTCGCCGCCGATAACCTCCAAACGTTGACCGGCCGCACGGCCGCGGGATAGGCTTTCGCCACCAGCGGATCGAAACGGGGGAACCCGATGGGCCCGCACCGTCACGGACCGGAGCATGGAGCGACCGGCGCCGGACATCACGAGGAAACTCCGGACCACATCGTCACGGCCGAGGGACACGAGCACGAGCGGTTGGTCCCGCCGCCGCTTGATCCGGGCGATCCGGGCCCCGAGCAGGTCGAGAAGTCCGGCGGCAAGAAACACCCGATCTTCCTGCCAGACGGAGGCAGCTGGAGCGCCCCTCGTTCCGCCTCCAACCCGAGCCCGAAGGGAAGCTTCGGCTACGTCGGAAGCTTCGTCGAGCTGCCCTCCGACGCGCGTGGCCATCGGGCCGGAACCCTCGTCTTCCCGATCCTGCCCGAGAGGCTCGGCGGTGTGGCGCGAGGGACGCTGCGGGTCTTCCGCTGGGACGCCGCCGACCGGGGATGGCTGCCCGTGCGTTCGGCCCCGGGCCAGACACGAGACTACGTCTGGGCCCGCGCCGGAGAGCCCGGGATCTACGGCCTGATCGGGCTCCACACCGATCCCCTGATCGCCCGCACGCTCGGCCTTCTCTCCCTCATGCGGGGCTGGCTCGAAACGTCCGCCGAAGGCTTCGGAGCGGATCTCTCCGAGAAGACTTGTCGTCTGCTCCTCTGCGACCCCGAAGCGCGCAAGCGGCTGCGCGATCTCGCGCTCTATCGAGCCCTGGTCGAAGACAACCTGCGGCATAACCTGCCGGGCGTCTGGCTTCCGACGCGGCCGGGCGAGGAGCCCGAGCGGGCTCCCCTCCCGGAGGCCGATCCTTGCGCGATCTGCCTCGAGCTTCGAGAAGCCTACGCGCGCCGCTCTGCCCGATCCGGGACCGTCCATCCGCCCGAGCTCGCGATGCTCGCGATGACGGCGTCGACACCGGCCGACGCGGGAGAGTGGGCCCTCGTCGAGCCGTCGCCTGCAGCGGACAACGACGTGCTCTCGGTCCACGCCGCATTGCTCCGCACCGGCAGGATCCTCTACTTCGGCGGCTCGGAGAACGTCGGCGCGCAGAACGTCGCCGGCGGCGCCGCGATCGACAAGACGCGGCTCTTCGACCCCGACACGGGAGCGATCACCGTGCTCGGCTCTCCACCCCGATACGACCTCTTCTGCTGCGGGCACGCGCTGCTGCCCGACGGAAGGCTCCTCGCCGCGGGAGGAACGAAGGGCTGGGGCGGGGTCTCGCATCCCAACCACGGCACGAACTTCGAGGGACTGCGGCTGGCCGCCGTCTTCGAGCCGGACGCGACACCCGGGCAGAACCCGTGGACGCCGGTCGCGCGACTGTGCCCCGAGCGCGGACAGACCCGCGGAGGCGGAGCCTGGTACCCGACGCTGACGACGCTGCCGGACGGAAGGGTCCTGCGCGCCGCGGGGCCTCCGGAGTACGAAGACTCCCATCGCAACAACCCCATGCTCGAAGTCTTCGATCCCGACACGGGGACATGGACCGACCAGGGCCCCGCGGCCGATCTCCCGATTGGCGCCGCGAGCGATCTGCCCCAGTATCCCCGCCTCCACGCGCTGCCCGACGGCCGGGTGTTCTGCCCGACACCGATGACGGGCCCGCCGATGGGGCCCGCCGGGAGGAGCTGGTTCTGGAATCCCGCCACCGGGGCCTGGTCCGCCGCCGGCTCGGGCCCGGGCGGAGAGTTCGTCGGCTTCGATACGTCCTCGGTCCTGCTTCCCCTGCGGCACGCGCAGAACTACCGGGCGCGCGTCCTCTACACCAATCGGCATGACGCGAAGTTGATCGACCTGTCCGCGACGTCACCGGCGTGGCAGACCACCTCGCCTCGCGCCCTATCGGACCCGATCACCGGCCCTCCCGTCCGCTACCACGCGACGGCCGTCCTCCTGGCCGACGGCACGGTCATGGTGAGCGGAGGCCACAGCGATCCGAGCAACTGGAATCCCCCCGTGCTCGTCCCGGAGTTGTTCGACCCCTCGTCGGATACCTGGTCCACGCTCGCCGCCGCGGCAGTTCCGCGCGTCTACCACTCGGTCGCGCTTCTTCTTCCCGATGGTCGGGTCTGGACGGCGGGTTCCGACTACGGCAGCGGGAGCCACGAGTTTCGAATGGAGATCTATTCGCCGCCCTATCTCTTCCGGGGGCCTCGGCCGGTGATCTCGGCCGCTCCCGACGCCGTGACGGTCGGGACGGGGTCGAGCTTCGAGATCCAGACTCCCGACCCGGCGGCCGTCGCGACCGTCGCCCTCGTCCGGTGCGGGACGGCGACCCACGCCTTCGGCATCGATCAGCGCTGGGTGGACCTCGCGATCAAGCAGCTGCTGCCGGGCAAGCTCGTGGTCTCCGCGCCGGCGAACACCAACCTCACGCCGCCCGGCTACTACATGCTCTTCCTGCTCGACCACGGCGGCGTGCCATCCGTCGCGAAGATCCTCCGCGTGCAGGCGAGCAACCGGCCGACGATCTCCTCGCTCGAGCCCCGCTCGGGGCCCTCGGCCGGCGGAGCCGTCGTCAAGATCCGCGGCACCAACTTCCAGACCGGCGCCGCCGTCTCGTTCGGCGGCGTTCCGGCGGCGGCCGTCATCGTCGCCGGCGAAAAGCAGATCACGGCCACGGCTCCCGCCCTGCCTGCCGGCGCCCTTCACGACGTCGTCGTGACCAACCCGGATCACTCGACGCGCACTCTGGCCAAAGGCTGGCTCTCCGACTTTCTCGACGTGCCGGCCGGGCACCTCTTCCACGACGCGATCGAGCGGCTCTTTCGCGCCGGGGTCACGGCCGGATGCGGAGGCGGCAACTTCTGTCCGGACGATCCCGTCACGCGCGCGCAAATGGCGGTCTTCCTCATGAGGGCCGAGCACGGGTCCGGCTACACCGCCCCGGCGGCGTCCGGGACGCTCTTTGCCGACGTGCCGGGCGGCTCGTTTGGAGCCGGCGCGATCGAGCAGGCCGCCTCCGAGGGGATCTTCCCCGGAGGGGGCGCCTTCGGCCCGAACGCCCCCGTCGATCGCGCGGAGATGGCCGGACTGCTCCTGCGGGCGGAGCACGGTCCGGGCTATGCTCCGCCGGCCGCGACCGGGATCTTCCTCGATGTCCCGGCCGCCCATCCGGCGGCCCCCTGGATCGAGCGGCTCTTCCACGAGGCGATCACGGCGGGCTGCGGCGGCGGCAACTACTGTCCCAACGACACTTCCACGCGCGGCCAGATGGCCGTCTTCCTGGTCAAGACCTTCGGTTTGCCTTAGACGGGGCCGGGGGCCCGGGATCCGCCAAGTCTCCGGCTGTGCGATAATTGAACGAAATTCCGTGAAGGGTCCAGCGGCGCCCGGCCCAACCCCGTTGAGGGGACCTGGGGATCGTCAGACGTCCCGGTTCGAGATCGTGTCGGACGGCCCCGAGCCGGACCGATTCGAGGGCGACGACACCTCCGTCACGCCCCGCCGGCGCTCGACCGACCCGGGCCCGGAAGCCAACATCATCCTGATCGCGCATCCCAGCAACCACCGTCTCGGCACTCGCTACCGCTTCCGCCCGGGCTCGACTCTGGTCCTCGGGCGAGCGAAGAACGCCGACGTCAGCATCGCGGACGCCTCCTCGCTCTCGCGCCGCCACGCCAGCCTGACCTACCGGATCGAATCGGTCATCCTGGAGGACCTGGGCTCGACCAACGGCACCTACGTCAACGACGTGCGGATCGAGGAGCCGACACTGCTGCGAAGCGGCGACCGGTTCCAGATCGGGTCGGTCCACTTCAAGTTCCTCCAGGAGCGCGACGTCGAGAACGCCTATCACGAGGCGATCCACGAGATGGTCGTGCGCGACGGTCTCACGCAGATCTCCAACAAGCGCAAGTACGAGGAGGAGGCCGTGCGCGAGGTGGCCCGGGCGCGGCGCTACGGGCGACCGCTCTCGCTCATCCTGTTCGACGTGGACGGCTTCAAGGAGGCCAACGACTCGCAGGGACACCTCTGCGGGGACTTCGTCCTGAAGGAGATCGTGACGCTCGTCGCCGACTTCTTCCGCAAGGAGCAGACGTTCGCCCGCGTGGGGGGCGACGAGTTCGCCGTGTTGACGCCCGAGGCGCGCGCCGACGGGGCGAAGATCCTCGCCGAGAGGCTGCGCTCGCGCATCGCCAACCACGAGTTCTCCTACGCCGACAAGCCCTTGCGGTTGACCTGCTCCTTCGGCGTCGCGGAGTTTTCCGCCGACATGAAGGGCCCGCAGGAGCTCTTCGAAGCCGCCGACCGCGCGCTCTACCGCGCCAAGAAAGCCGGACGAAACGTGGTCGAGGTCTTCAGTCCCCCGCCGCACGCCGCGTAGCCGCGAAGATCCCCCCGGCTCCCCCGGCTCGCCCTTCCTCCCGGCATCGCCGATAATCCACGCCGCCATGAGCTCCCGATTTCGGCGAGTCCTCGAGGACAGCATCCTCGTCGTCGACGGGGCGATGGGGTCTTACCTGCTGACACGGATCACGCCGCCGCGCGGGTGCGTCGAGGAGGCTTGCCTCTCGATGCCCGAGGCCGTCCTGGAGGTGCACCTGGCCTACATCGAGGCGGGCGCGCGCGTGATCGAGACCAACTCCTTCGGGGCGAACCGGCAGAAGCTGAAGGCGTTCGGCCTTCCGGATCGGGTCGAGGAAATCAACGCGGCCGCGGTGAAGATCGCGCGCCGGGCCCGGGAGGTCTCCGGCAAGGACGTCCTCGTCGCCGGCTCGATCGGGCCGACCGGCCTGCCCTACGATCCGACCGACGCCGAATCCGAGGATCTGCTGCGGGCGATCTTCAAGGAGCAGGCCCGCGCGCTCGACGCGCGCGGGGTGGATTTCTTCCTCTTCGAGACCTTCGTCTCGCTGCCGGAGATCCGCATCGGCATCGAGGCGGCGCGCGAGGTCTCGCAGCTTCCGGTCGTGGCTTCGATGACGTTTCCGGGAGACGCCTGGGAGGACATGGAGGACACGGGCTGGCCCCAGAAGGTGGCCCGCGGGATCGAGGCCCTGCGCGTCGATGCCCTGGGCTCCAACTGTTCGCTCGGGCCGCGCGACCTCTTGACGGTCCTCGATGCCATGGCGAAGGCGACGCGCCTCCCGCTCTTTGCCGCCCCCAACACCGGGGTCCCCTCCTACGTCGCGGGGCGTTTCGTCTACCCCGATTCCTCGCCCGACTACTTCGCCTGGTTCGCCCGGGAGGCCGCGCGGCGCGGCGCGCGCCTGATCGGCGGCTGCTGCGGCTCGACTCCGGCCCACATCCGCGCGGTCGCGGAGGCGCTGGAGGGGATCACGCCGGAGCGCGTGCGGACGGCGCCGGAGTCGATCACGGCGACGCTCCCGTCGGAGGTCGAGGCGGCGGCGCCCAAGACCTCGCGGGTCGCGACACGGCTCGCGCGGGGCCAGTTCGTCGTCTCGATGCAGGTCGACCCGCCCAAGGGCACGGACATGGAGGCCGTCGTCGAGGCCGTGCGCACGTTTCGGGATAGCGGACTGGTCGACGCCGTGGACATCAACTCGAACCCGATGGCGCACCTGCACCTCGATTCGCTCTGGATGGCCCTGCAGTGCCAGCGCGAAGGAATGGAGACGATCCCGCACGTCACGCCGAGGGACGCGAGCCTGATGGGGCTGTGCGGGAACCTGCTCGGGGCCTGGGCGCTCGGAATCCAGAACGTGCTCGTCATCACCGGAGACCCGTCGCAGCGCGGCGACCGCCCCGGCTCCACCGACGTGTACCAGACCGACAGCGTGGGGTTGGTCAAGGTCATCCGGGGCCTGAACGACGGCCGGGACCTCGCGGGCAACCCGCTCGGCAACCCGCCCAACTTCCTGATCGGAGTCGCCGTCAATCCCAACGAGCCCGACCTCGACCGCGAAGTCGAGCGCTTCCGGCGCAAGGTCGAGAACGGCGCCGACTTCGCCATGACACAGGTCTTCTTCGACTGGGACTGCTGGGAGCGCTTCCTCGCCCGTTTCGGGGGCAAGCTCCCGATCCCGGTCCTGGTTGCCGTCTGGCCACTGACGAGCCACAGGCTGGCCCTGCGGATCCACCACGAGGTCCCCGGCATCATCGTCCCGGACCGGGTGCTGAATCTGCTGGAGAAGGCGGGCCCCCGCGCCCGCACGGAAGGCTTCGCGATCGCGCGCGAGATGCTCTCCGAGGCCCGCCGCCGCGCCCAGGGCATCTACGTCATCGCGCCCTTCAAGAGCGCCGCCAGCGCGCTCGAGCTGTTCTGAAGGGGCCCACCGGCGTTCGCGTCTTCGTAGGCCGGCAGCCCACGACGAGGGCCCTGGTTTGCCGGGATTCTCCGGCACCGTTCGGCCCTGGCGAAAGCGACTCGCGCGCCATTCGGGTCGCCGCTTCGCGGAGCCACGAAGCGGATCATTCGCTCTCCGACACTCGGGCCGCCGGCCCGACTCCAGCCACGGCGCCGGCGCGCCGGGGAGCGCGGCTCGACCGGGACAGAAGGGTGGCGGCGCTCATGTGCCCCGTCACGTTCAACACGGTCTGGAAGATGTCCGGGATCGCCTCGATGGTGTCCACGATCACGACGGCCTCGATGGGAATCCCGGCCGCCATGTAGGCCGGAAGGCTCCGCATCGCGCCGCGGCTCGGCAAACCGGCAGTCGAGAAGCTCAGGATCGCGACGATGAGCAGGAAGGTCGCGATCTTGGCCGCGCCGAGGCTCACCCCGCAGACGTGCGCCAGAAAGACGAATTTCGTCAGGTTCGCCACGATCTGGCTCAACTTGAGCAGGGAAACGCCGAGCGGCAGGACCAGGCCCGTCGCGGTCGCGGGCAGGTCCAGGTGCTCGCGGGCGCCCTGCACGAGAGCGGGCAGCGACGCGATCGAAGACCGCGTCGTCGCGGCGACGAGCTGCGCCGGCGCGGCCGCGCGCGCGAATGCCAGCAGGCTCGTCCGGCCCACGAGGACGGTGACCGGATAGAGCAGGATCGTGCACAGGAGCAGCATGCCCGACGCGATGACGGCCCACGCACCCAGCACGCCGACCGCATCCCCGCCCGCCCCGAGCGCGAAGAGAAACGTCAGCGCCAGGACGCCCACCGGAGTGAGCGCGAGGATCCAGCGCACGCAGATCAGCATCGCCTCCGCCAGGCCTTGCAGGATCCGCGAGAGCGGCTCGCGCTGCTCCGGCGAAAGGCGCGTGATTGCGATGCCGACCAGGAGGGCAAAGAGAAGAAGCGGGAGGATCTCTCCCCGAGCGGCCGATTCGAAGAGATTGCGGGGAACCAGCGCGGAGATCCAGGATCCGAAGGATCCATAGCCGGCGCTCGCCATCTCGCGCACCGATTCGGGGACCGCGGTCCTCCCCGTCAGCGCCGCGATCGTCGCCGGATCGGCGGGGTAGAGCCGGACGATCAGGGGCGTCAAGGCGAGCGTCACGGCGGCCGCCCCGGCGAGCATCGCGACGAAGAGAAGGACGGCGCGGCCGGTCAGGGCGCCCACGGCTTGCCCGCCGCCCGCGCCCACGATCGCCGCGAGCGTGTAGGCGATCATCAGGGGCACGACCATCATCTGGAGAGCGGCAATCCAGAGGTCGCCGACCGTCCTCGCGACGGCGACGGGCCCCTCGAAATGGCCGGCGCCCGCCCGGTGCCCGAGCAGACCCAGCAGGAGGCCGGCGGCGAGAGCCGCGAGAGACCATGCCGTCAGGGAGGGACCGTGGCGGCGGTCCGGAGCGGCCGCCCGGTCGACCCCGCTCACCGGGGACATGTCGGACAGTGTGGCACAGGAACGCCGGAATTTGGGGTCGGTTCTACATTATACACTGCTGGCGGCGACGGAACGGAGGGCCGACCGGCTAGACGCGCGGCGGCCGGGGACGAAGGAGCGGCGCACCGGGCGCCGCCGGCTTGTCGGGCTTCTCGGCCCTGTCCGGCTGGCCCTTCCAGAGACTCGGGCTCGCGGACTCGCCCGGGAAGACGGGAATGCCGGGAGACGCCGCGTAGCGTCCCTTCGAGGAGGGATCGCTCTCCTCGCGCAGGAATTGCGCGACGAGATCCGCCAGGCGCGGATCCCCGACGTCGGCGCTCCCCGGCCCGGGCGCCGCGGCCGCCCCCACCGTCCCGCTCGCCCGCTGGCGGGACAGGAACTCCTCGGCGGAAAGGCGCGGCGCGTCCTGCAAGTCCCACGAAATGACGTGCAGCCAGTGGGCAGCCATGCTGACCACCGCGCGAACGGCCTCCATCTGCGCCTGTGCCTCGGCGAAGCTCGAAGCGCGCTCCAGCCGGTCGTGCCGGTAAGCTTCGAAGAGCGCTCGGGCGCCGGCCGAGCCGTGGCAGAGCAGAAGCTCGAAGACCGAGGAGCTGCCCCAGGTGTCCGGCGTCGAGCCCGACCAGCGAAGGAATTCCGCGATCGCGCGTTTCCAGCCGCGGCCATGGAAGACGGGAAGGCGCGACACCTCATGCACGTCGACGCCCGGCTCGCGCTCGAGCGCCCCCGCGCGCTTCAAGATCTGCGCGATCGAGGGAAGCAGGTCGGATCCCGGCTCACCCATGGCGTGACTTATTCATGCTTTGCCCCTCCGGTCAAGTCCCGCGCCACGGCGTGCTACGCTAAAAGGCCGTGCAACAGGAGCTCGAAGAGATCGTCCGACGGTTCGGAGCCGACACGGGCACACTCCACATGATCGAGGGCGGCATCCTCGTCCTGAAGGGCCAGGTCGGCATCCCGCGGGAGATCGCGGAGATCGTGCAGCGGGTACCGATCGGCAAGGGCATGGCCGGCCTCGCGGCCGAGCGCAACGCCCCCGTTTCCGCTTGCAACATCCAGACCGACTCGAGCGGCGACGTCCGCCCGCGGGCGAAGGAGACCGGCGTCAACGGCGCGATCGTGGTGCCGGTGCGCGACGGCGGCGGCAACGTCCGCGGCACGCTCGGAATCGGCGTCCACCGCGTCTACGAGTACACGCCCGAGGAGACCGAGCGCCTGCTCGAGGAAGCCGCGAGACTCGTTTCTCCACCACCGACGCGCTGAGCACCAGAGTTACCCTCTCCCCCCGCGAGAGGGCAGGGTGAGGGCGCGACCTACGGAGCCGCGCTCCTCTGCCTTCCTCGCGGCCGAGCCGCCCAGAACGCGAATCCCAGCCCCGACCAGAGAAGGAAGGCGATCCACTCGGCCCCGGTGAAACTGCCGGCGACCCATGGAAGCGCCTTCATCGCGACGATGGCCAGGGAGACGGCCGCGCCCGCCCAGGCCAGCGCGCCCGCCCGGTCGAAAGCCGGCCGGCCTGCGCGGCGAGCGCGCGCCCGGTCGGCCAGGCACGTCGAAAGCCAGCCCACGGCGACGGCGAGCGATCCGACCTCGCTCACCGGCACCAGGAGCGCATCGCCCAGAAACGCCGCCGCGCCGGACAGAAGCGCCATGAGGAGGATCGCCTCGACCGGCGTGCCGCGGGCGGCGTGCACACGACCGAGCGATCGATGCACGAGGCCGCGCCGCCCGATCCCGAGCAAGAGCCTCGTCGCCGCGACGAAGTTGCCGTTGAAGATCTTGACCAGCGAGAGAAAGGCCGCAAACAGGATCCAGTGCGAGATCGAATGAGAGGAAAAGGCTCGCTCGAAGGCCGCTTCCGTGCCCAGGTGCTCGGACACCAGCGTCTTCCAGGGGAAAACGAAGGAGACCGCGAGGATGATCGTCACGTAGAAGAGGCAGCCGATGACGGCTGCGGCGACGATCGCGCGGCCGAAGTGGCGCGGGTCGAAGTCGTGCCGCGCTTCTTCCGAGCCCTTCCCGACCGACTCGAACCCCGTCATGAAGTAGGGCACGATCTGGAGAACGAGCAGGATCGAAAGCGCCGCGCCGCCGGCGCCCGCCCGCGCGAAGAGCGGCTCGAGGTTCGAGGAGCTTCCGCGCGCGAGCCCCATCGCCGTGAAGACCGCGAAGATCGCGAGCAGCCCGAAGGTCATCGCGTTCTGGAACGCCGCACTCGGCCGGATGCCCCGGTAGTTGACCCAGGCGATCCCGCCGGTGAGCAGGAGGCCCGCCGCGAGGCGCGGCAGCGTGATCGTCTTGCCGGCGACCGCATAGAGCGGCACGGCGTCGAAGGCCGGGAAGACGCGCGCCAGGAGATTCCCCACCGCGACCGCCTCCCACGGGCAGACGATCGCGTACGCGAGAACCATCGTCCACGCGGCGGCGAAGCTCACCGCGGGCGGAAAGACCCCCTCGGCGTAGGCGATCTCCGCTCCCGCGTCCGGCACGTCGCGCACCATGCGCCCGTAGGTCAGGGCGACCGGCAGGAGCAGGATCCCGCCGAAGAGGAACCCGAGAACCGCGCCCGCCGGCCCGCCTCGGGCGAGCCAGTCGTCCATGAGAACGACCCAGCCGACTCCGATCATCGTGCCGAAGCCGAACGTGAAGTACTCGGTCAGCGTCAGCGTGCGGACGAGATTCGCGTCGTTCTTCATCGGCGGGGAGTCGGGATAGTCTAAGTCGCCGATGACCTCGCCCGGCCGACGCAAGCTTCGCCTCTCGCGCCGCACGCGGCCCTTCCAGGAATCGGTCATCCGGGAGATGACGCGCCTCGGCGCCGAGGTCGGAGGCGTCAACCTCGCGCAGGGGCTTCCGGACTTCGATCCGCCACCGGAGCTGACGGCGGCCCTCCGGCGCGCGATCGACGAGCGACACAACCAGTACACCTTCACCTGGGGCGACGAGGCGTTCCGCCGGGCGGTCGCCGAGAAGTGCCGGCGCTTCAACGCCATCACGGCCGACCCGGAGACCGAAGTGACGATCACGTGCGGCGTCTCGGAGGCGGAGGTCGCGGCGGTGCTCGCGCTGACGGAGCCCGGCGACGAGGTCGTGATCCTCGAGCCCTGGTACGAAAACTACCTGCCGGCCTGCGTGCTCGCCGGCGCGAGGCCGCGGTTCGTTCCGATGCGCGAACCCGACTACGCGATCGACTTCGGGAGGCTTTCCCGGGCGATCAACCGGCGCACGCGGCTTTTGCTCCTGAACACTCCCGGGAACCCCTCCGGGCGCGTCCTGACGCGCGAGGAGCTCACCGAGATCGCCCGCCTCTGCCAGCGCCACGGCATCGTCGCGGTCGTGGACGAGATCTACGAGCACATCTGGTACGAGGGGCACCGGCACGTGAGTCTCGCGTCGCTTCCCGGCATGGAAGACCGCACCGTCACGCTTTCCGGCCTCGGCAAGACGTACGCGGTCACCGGCTGGCGTGTCGGCTGGGCGGTCGCGGCGGCGCCCCTGACGGCGCTGATCCGGAAGGTCCACGATTACCTCACGATCTGCGCGCCGGCCCCCTTCCAGAAAGCCGGGGAGACCGCGCTCGCCCTGCCCGACGGTTACTACGAGGATCTGCGCGGCCAGTACGCCGCGCGCCGCGACATTCTGCTGCCGGCCCTGACGCGGGCGGGGCTCGACTACACGGCGCCGGAAGGCTCCTATTACGTGATGGTGGACGCCGCGCGCCTCGGCTGGAAGGACGACCGGGCGTTCGTGGATTTTCTCGCGCGGCAGGCGGGGGTGCTGGCGGTCCCGGGCTCGAGCTTCTACACCAAAGGCCGCGGGAAGACTCGCGCCCGCGTCAACTTCGCGAAGAAGGAGGAGACGCTCCGGGAAGCCGTCCGGCGGCTCGACGCGGCGGACCTCTCCGCGAAGGGATTTCGGAGCCGCAAGCGCGCCGCGGCCCGCTGATCCGATGGAGGCCCTGCGTCTCGGCCTCCCGACACTCCTGCTCGTCCTCGCCTACCTCGCCGGCATCAACCTGCTCGGGGCCCGCCTCGGGCGCGGCCAGAAGGACGCGCGGGACTACTTTCTCGGAAGCCACGCCATGCCGTGGGGCGCGGTCCTGGGGTCGATCGTCGCGACCGAGACCTCCGCCCTGACCTTTCTCTCGATTCCCGGCGACGCTTACCGAAGCGGCTACACCTTTCTGCAGCTCGTTCTGGGCTACGTCGCCGGGCGCATCGCCGTCGCCTTGATCCTGCTGCCGGGCTACTTCCAGCGCGAGATCCCGACGGCCTACGCGCTTCTCGAGGCGCGGTTCGGCCCGCGCGCGCGGCGTTTCACGTCGCTTCTCTTCATGGTGACGCGGGTGCTCGCCGCCGCGGTGCGCCTGGCCGTTCCCGCGATCCCGATCGCGTTGATCCTCGGCATCCCGGTCTGGACGGCGGTCGTGCTTCTTGCGGCGGGCACCGCGCTCTATACGCTGCTCGGCGGCATCAAGGCGGTCATCTGGATCGACCTCATCCAGGTCTTCCTCTACCTGTCGGGCGCGATCACCGCCCTGATCGTTCTGCTGGCGCGCGTGCCGGGGGGCATCTCCGGAGCCTTCGCCGCGCACGCCGCCGCCGGAGAGCCCGTGCGCCTCTTCGTCTTCGACCTCGATTTCGCCCGGCCGTACACGTTCTGGGCGGGACTTCTGGGCGGAGCCTTCCTCACGATGGCAAGCCACGGCGCCGACCAGCTCATCGTGCAGCGGCTGCTCGCCTGCCGGAGCCTCCGGGACGCGCAGAAGGCCCTGATCGGGAGCGGCTTTCTCGTCCTGCTGCAGATGGCCCTCTTCGTGACGATCGGCGTGCTGCTCTTCGCCTTCTTCGGGAACCGGACCTTCCGTTCTCCCGACGAGATCTTCCCGACGTTCATCGTCGAGAGCCTGCCGCCGGTTGCCTCCGCGTATCTGGTCGCCGGGATCTTCTCGGCGGCGATGTGCTCGGAGTCCTCGGCCTTGAACTCCCTCGCCTCCGCTCTGGCTCTCGACGTCGTGGGGCCGCTCTCGGGAAACGCGGCGCTCGAGGGAAGGAGGGGGCTCGTGATCGGGCGGGCGCTGACCGTCTTCTGGACGGTGCTGCTTGCGGCCCTCGCCGTCGGCTTCTCGTTTCTCCCGCACTCGCAGCCGGCCGTCCAGGTGGCTCTGGGACTGGTCAGCGTGACCGCCGGGGGGCTGCTCGGCGCCTTTCTCCTCGCGCGCTACGTCCGGCGCGCGCGGGAACCGGACGTCCTCCGGGCGATCGCGGTTTCGACCGTGTTCCTGCTGCTTCTCTGGCTCGGATCCCGGGGATGGGCGCCCTTTCCGCTCGGCCGCCGGATCGCGTGGCCCTGGTACTCGCTCGTCGGATCCTCGCTGACCGTCGCGCTGGGGCTCCTCTTCTCGCGGTTCAAGCGCCGTTAGACTCCCCGGCATGGCGCGGACGGAGACGGTCGGAGCGGCGGTGATGCCCGGTCCGGGACGGCCGATCGAATGGCGCCGCTACGCGATGCCGAGAGCGCAGCCGGGCGGCGCGGTTCTCGAGACGGTCGCCTCGGAGGTCTGCGGCACGGACGTGCACCTGCACCACGGCCGGCTCTCCGGCGTTCCCTACCCGATCATTCCCGGCCACGTCAGCGTCGGCCGGCTCGCCGAATCGAGCGGGCCCCTTCGGGACGTCGAGGGGCGCGAGATCCCGGTTGGAGCGCTCGTCACTTTCTACGACGTCTTCGGGACCTGCGGCGCCTGCTGGCACTGTCTGGTGGCGAAGGCCGCGACGCGGTGCCCGAATCGCCGGGTTTACGGCATCACGACCTCCGCCGACGAGGGCCTGCTCGGAGGCTGGGCCGAAGCGATCGCGGTTCTGCCGGGGGTGCGGGTCGTTCCGCTTCCCGACGGCCTCGATCCGCTCGACTTCATGGGAGGAGGCTGCGGCCTGCCGACCGGTTTCCACGCCGTCGAGCGGGCGCGGATCCGACTGGGCGACACGGTCGTGGTGCAGGGCAGCGGACCGGTCGGTTTGAATGCCGCGATCTTCGCGCAGCTTGCCGGCGCCTCGCGCGTTTTCGTGGCCGGAGCCCCCGCCGCGCGCCTCGAGGCGGCGCGACGCCTGGGCGCCGAGGACGCCTGCGACATCGAGCTCGTGCGCGAGCCGGCCAGGCGCGTGCGCTGGGTGCTCGACCGGACGCAAGGGCGCGGCGCCGACGTCGTGATCGAGGCCTCCGGAAATCCCGCGGCGCTGCCCGAGGGGCTCGAGATGCTGCGCGACGCGGGGCGGTACGTCGTCGTCGGCCAGTACACCGACTCCGGCGACGTCGCGATCAACCCGCACCGGCACGTCAACCGGCGCCATGCCGAGATCCTGGGATGCTGGGGCTATGAGTTCACGCACCTCTACCGCGCGATCGCGCTGATGGCGAAGCACCGAGAACGCTTCCGATGGCGGGATCTCGTCACCCGCTCTTACGGGCTTCGCGAGGTCGGCCAGGCCCTCTCCGACATGGAGCGCTTCGCCGTCGTCAAGGCGGTCATCCGGCCCGGCGCCCCGAGCGACTGAAGATCCTCGCCGCCGGGAGGACAGGGGGGCACCCCGGCCTTCTGGACAGTAGCGCCGCCTCGCCGAAGGGTTCAAAATTGTCGGACGTCGTGGGGCTCCCGATCCGCTTCCTCCCGCGCGGGAGGAGGATCGGGAGTCCTCCGAGGAACCACCAAGGAGGGCTCATGTCCGCTTTCTTCCGGGCTCCCCGGCTCCGCTGCCTGTCCCTGTTTCTCTCTCCTCTGCTCCTGCTGACGCTGCGCTGCAGCGACGCCAGTTCGCCGACCTCACCCGGTCAGGCCACCCTCTCCGGCACGGTCATCAGCGGGACGAGCCCGGCCGGCATGCGGGCGCTCGGCATGGAGATCGGGCTCGCCGGCGTCACCGTCAAGGTCACGAGCACGGGCAAGTCCGCCCAGACGGACGGCTCGGGCAACTTCACGCTCACGGGCGTTCCGGGCGGTCCGGTCGACCTCTCGCTCGAGCGCGCCGACATCCACGCCCACGCTCACGTCACGGTCGCCGCGGGGGCGACCAACCGGGTCACGATCTCGGTCGTCGGCTCGCAGGCCGTCGTCGTCCCGGCGGGCCATGCCGGCGAGGAGATCGAGGGCCTGGTCTCCGCCAACGACGGAACGACCCTGACCGTCCTCGACCAGCGCCTCGGCGCCGTGATCGTCCACACCGACGGATCGACCGTCGTCCGCACCGGCGGCTCGGCGATTCCCCTCTCCCAGATCGCCGTGGGCAATCGCGTGCACGTCAAGGCGCTCCAGCAGCCCGATCAGAGCTACCTCGCCACGGAGGTCCTGCTCCAGAGCGACAAGGTCGGGGGCAACCGCGAGGTCTCGGGCACCGTCCAGTCGGTCGACTCGGGCACCGGGACCTTCGTGGTCCAGAGCGGCGCCGGGACGGTCACCGTCAAGACCGGCCCCTCGACATCGTTCAAGCGCCACGGGGGCAGCGCCAGCTTCGCCGACGTCGTGCCCGGCGCGATGGTCGACGTCAACGGCACGCTGCAGGGAGACGGGACGGTCCTGGCGCGGAAGGTGACGATCGAGGGCTGACCGGCCCCGGTGTTTCGAGGAGCCCGCCCGGGGGGAAGACGGTCTATATCAGTATTGATATAGTCCGCTACCTCGCGGCGGGCAGCCGGCTCTTGGGAATCTTGACGAGCACCGTGTACTCGGGATCGACCATCTCGACGATCGGCGCGCGCGCATTCTGCGAGACGAACTCGTAGGCGTCCATCTCGGAAAGGCCCGTCTTCTCCTCGACCCATCGCACCATGTCCTTGAAGGCGATGCGGGCCGCGTCTTCGAGGGGGCGCGCGGCGCCGAGCGACATCATCCACTCGGCGTTCTCGATGCGCGGCCAGGGCGTCTCCCTCTTCTTGACGAGATCGACCGTCAGCTCCACGTTCATCGCGCCCTCGATGGCCGTTCCCATGATCTCGCCGTCTCCCATGGCGAAGTGGCCGTCCCCGAAGGAGAGGAGCGCCCCCGGGACCCGGACGCCGAGGTATACGGTGTTGCCGGCGCGAACCTCCGGGCAATCCATGTTGCCGCCGAAGTCGCCGGGCACGATCGTCGAGCGGGCCTCGCCCCACGCGGGCGAGACGCCCAGGCAGCCCAGAAAGGGCGCGAGCGGGACTTCCCAGGAATACTTCCCGTCCTGAGAGCGCGTGCGGGCGACTCCTCTCGCGCTGTCCACCTCGTAATACCAGAGCGTCTCCGGCAAGTCCGGGTTGAGCATCGCGGTCTTGTCCGTGCCCTTCAGCGCCCCGAAACCCGGAAACGCGACGGAGAACCCGCGGTTGCGGGCCGGCTCGAGCCTCTCGATCCGGATCGCGAGCGTGTCGCCGGGCTCCGCCCCCTCGACGTAGAAGGGTCCCGTCTGCGGATTGTCGTGCCCGGGCACGAGAACTTCGGAGGGCTTCTGGCCCGCCTTCGTCAGGGCGCCGTCGAAGCAGTCCTCCGTCCACGAAACGATCCGCGTCCCCGGCTTGATGCGGTGCGCCGGCGCCACGCCGCCGAAGGTGTACTTCAGCTCCTCGTGCTTCGGGACGTAATGCAGCACCGGCTGCTCGGCGGCCAGAGCGGCCGAGGCGAGAAGCAGCGGACCGATTCCGATCGCCTTCATCGCAGGCTCCTTTCCGTCCATCCCGACCCGCCGGCGAGCCGGCGCGGTGCGGAAATTGTATGTGGGAAACTCCGCCCGATGACGGACCCCGCCGATCCCGACCCGGCGCACCCGCGGCATCGGCCGCCGCTGTCGGCCGGCTTTGTCGCCGTCATCGTCTTCAAGTACCTGAAGGCCGCGGCCTTCATTCTCGTCGGCATCGTCGTCCTGCGAATCGCGCGGCTGCCCAGCCACTCCGAGCCGATGCAGCTCGCGCGGCTGCTGCAGATCCGGCCCGAACGGGAGAGCGTGCAGAGGCTCTCGGCGTTCCTCTCGCACGTCACGCCGGGAGAGGTCGAGGCGCTCGGGACGGCGTCGATCCTGATCGGGCTCGTCTTCGCCGCCGAGGGCACGTTCCTCCTGCTGCGCCTCTGGTGGGCGACCTACTTCACGATCTTCCTGACGGCGCTCGGCATTCCGATCGAGGTGCGGGAAATCTTGAAGTCGCCGGGCAGGCCCCGGCTCTACGTCCTGCTCGCGATCAACCTCGCGATCCTGGCCTACGTCTGGGCGAAGCGAAACGAGTTCAGGATTTCCCGAGAGCGTTCGTAGAGGCCGGCTCCGGGAACCGCTTCGCCAGCCACTGCTCCACCTCTTCGGGGTGGAACCCGAAGGGCCCGGGCTTGCCCTTGTAGACGATGACGCCCCGCTCGTCCACGATGTAGAAGCGCTCCGGCCATCCCGCGTAGACCGCGTTGGCGCGGTTCTCGATCGGATCGACGGCGAGCGGCACGTCGTAGTGGAAGCGCTTGACGAAGTCGTTGGCGATCGCGATGCGCTGCGCGGTCGTCTTCGGCTGCGGGTAGCAGACGTTCTCCTTCTCGTTGGAGTCCATCTGCCATTCGTCCAGCGGATGCGCCTCCTTGATGTAGAGCGTCAGGAACCGCACGCGGTCCTCGTACTTGCGGTGCATCGCCTTGACGCGCTCGACCGAGCGGCGGAAGGGAGGTCAGGTGAAGCTGCCGAAGAGGACGACCAGCGGCTTGCCGCCGACCGCGTCCTTCAGGCGGACGGGCGTCGCGCCGTCGAGCGCGAGCAGCGCGACGTCGGGAGCCCGGTCGCCGACCTTCAGATTCCCTTCGCGGCGCTGGTCGTAGCGCAGCATGCCGATGACGTTGCGAGGCCCGAAGGAGACGATGAAGAAGCCCACGCCCGCCGCGATCAGCAGGCCGAGCCCGATCAGGATCTTCTTGACCACCGCGCACCCCTCGCTACAGCTTCACCAGGCACCAGTCCTCCGACCACGGCAGGCGCGACATCTGCCGCGCCGGCTTGCCTCCCGGCCGAACGCAGAAGCCGTCGGAGAAGTTTACGCCGAAGCCCGAGTCCGGATCGTAGAGCCCGGGCTCGACCGAGAAGACCATCCCGGGCTCGAGCATCGTGTAGTCGCCCAGGGCCACGTACGGCGGCTGGTGCCCCTCCACGATCGAAACGCCCCCGGCGATCTGGAGCGCCTGCCCCTTCTGAATCCGGTTGTGGTGGAACTGGTTGGGGCGGGCGTAGGCCGTGCCCCGCTTTCCGGGGCCTGCCGCCGGCGGACGCCGACGCGAGCGAGCCGACCGCGGCGGCTCCCGAGGCGGCGAGGAAGCGGCGGCGGTTCCACCTCATGTCCGACCTCCAAACAATTCCGCGCGATCGTATCAAGGGAGCTCCGGACGTCTCCTCCGGGTGTAGAAGGCGTGGACGTGGGTGCCGACCGCAGCGAACCCGAATCGCCGCAGGGAGACGGCCGCGGGAAGGCGCGGCGCCTCTTCTCCGCGCTCGGCCCCGGCGTCATCACCGGCGCGGCCGACGACGATCCCTCGGGCATCGCGACCTACTCGGTCGCGGGCGCGCAGCTCGGAACGTCGCTGCTGTGGACCGCCCTGCTGACCTGGCCCCTGATGGCGGCCGTGCAAATGATGTGCGCCCGCATCGGAATGGTGACGGGCCGAGGGCTCGCCGGCGCGCTGCGCAAGAAATACCCGCGCTGGCTTCTCCTCGCGGTCTGCGTCGCGCTGCTCGCCGCTAACACGATCAACATCGCGGCGGACCTGGCGGGGATGGCGGACGCGGCCGAGATGCTCACGGGCTGGAACTCGCACTTCTTCGTCGTGCTTTTCGGCGCCGGCATCTCGTGGGCGGTCATCCGTTTTCGCTATTACCAGATCGCGGCGATCCTGAAGTGGCTGGCCGTGACGCTCTTCGCCTACGTCATCGCCGCATTTCACATCGGTCCCGACTGGGGGGAGGTGCTGCGGGACGCCTTCCTTCCGTCTCTGCCCCGCGCCAGAGCGGGGTGGGCGACGCTGGTCGCGATCCTGGGCACGACGATCTCTCCCTATCTCTTCTTCTGGCAGGCCTCGCAGGAGGTCGAGGAGGAGAAGGCGATGGGACGGCGAATGCTGGTCCAGCGCTACGGCGCGACGCGGGAGCAGATCCGCAACCGCAAGCTCGACGTCGGCCTGGGCACCGCGTTCTCGAACCTCGTCATGTTCTTCATCATCCTGACGACGGCCCTGACTCTCCACCGCCACGGCCTGACGCAGATCGAGACTTCAAGGCAGGTCGCGCAGGCGCTGCGTCCGCTGGCCGGTCCGTTCGCCGAGACCCTCTACACGCTGGGCCTGGTCGGCGTCGGGCTGCTCGCGATCCCGACGCTCTCCGGCTCGGCCGCCTACGCCTTCGCCGAGACCTTCGGCTGGCGACAGGGGCTCGATCAGAAGCTGCGCGGCGCGCGCTATTTCTACGCCGTGATGGCGCTCTCGACGGCCGCCGGCGTGGCGCTCGATTTCGCGAACGTCAACCCGGTGCGCGCGCTCTACTGGAGCGCCGTCTTGAACGGCTTGCTCGCGCCGTTCCTGCTGGTCGGCATCCTCGCGGCGGCCTCCGACCGCGCGCTGATGAAGGGCCAGCCGAGCTCGCGCCTCGGGCGGTGGGCCGTCGCGGCGACCGCCGTCCTGATGTTCGCCGCCGCGGCGGGGATGTTCCTGCTGTGACGAGGCGAGGCCCCGTCATCCCGAGCGCTACGCCTTTCCGATCCGCAGGCCGAAGCCGTTGGCCAGAAGAAGCAGGGTCAGGACGATCATGACGCCCGTCGTCACCCAGGCCACCGCGTTGAAGAAGCGTCCGTTGACCGCGTCCCCCATCAGCGACCGCCGGTTGACCAGGAGCAGCATGAAGACGAGCACGAACGGCAGCGCGACGCCGTTGGCGACCTGCGAGAGAAACATGACCCGGATGAGCGGGAAGCGCGGCAGCAGCACGACGGCCGCACCGAGCACGATCATGGCCGTGTAGATGCCGTAGAACGCCTTCGCCTCGTCCCACTTCTTGTCCACTCCGGCCTCCCACCCGAAGGCTTCGCAGACGTAGTAGACCGTCGAGAGCGGCAGGATCGCCGCGGAGAAGAGCGACGCGTTCAGGAGTCCGAAGGCGAACAGACCCGAGGCGTAGCGGCCCGCCAGCGGCTCGAGCGAGCGCGCGGCGTCGGCGGCGTCCTGAATGGCCACCCCGTGCCGGTGGAGCGTACTCGCGCAAGCCACGATGATGAAGAAGGCCACGATGTCCGTGACCAGACACCCGACGATCACGTCCCACCGCGTGATCCAGTAGCGGTCCCTCTGGATCCCCTTCTCGACCACGGAGGATTGCAGATAGAACTGCATCCACGGCGCGATCGTGGTTCCCACCAGGCCGATGAGCATGCCGAGATAGCCGGCGTCGAATTGGATCCGGGAGGGCACCACCGTGTCACGCAGGACCGATCCCCAAGCGGGGCGCGCGAGGAAGGCCGAGATCGGGTAAACGAAGTAGAAGACGCACGCGACGAGGAAGATCCGCTCGACGATCCGGTACGTGCCGCGCACGACGAGCAGCCAGATCGCGGCCGCGGCGAGCGGCACCGAGACGAGCTTCGAGACGCCGAAGAGCTCCATGCTCGCCGCCACCCCGGCGAACTCCGACACCGTGTTGCCGTAGTTGGCCACGAGCAGCGTGATCATCAGGTAGAAGGTGAGCTTCACCCCGTAGTTCTCCCGGATGAGATCCGCCAGTCCCTTGCCCGTCGCCGCGCCCATGCGGGCGGACATCTCCTGAACGACGATCAGAGCCAGCGTGATCGGGACGAGAGTCCAGAGCAGCGTCGTCCCGTACCGGGCGCCCGCCAGCGAATAGGTCGTGATGCCGCCGGCGTCGTTGTCGACGTTGGCCGTGATGATGCCCGGGCCGATGACGGCCAGGAACAGGAGCGCTTCCCGCCAGGCGACGCGGCGCCGGAACGCGGCCCCCCTCAGAGCCGCAGCTTCTTCTTCCATGCGAGCGGCAGCACTTCGGTCAGGACGTCGTCCACCGTGATCATGCCGACGAGCACCCCCCCCGCGTCGACGACCGGGACCGCGGCGAGGTTGTACTTCTCGATCACCGAGGCGACCTCGGAGGCGGAATCCTCCGGGTGCACGCAGATGGTCCAGGGCGCCATGACCTGCTCGAGCCGGTCGGTCTCCTTGCCGAGGAAGAGACGCCGCACGTTGCCCGACCCGATCAGCCGCCGCTTCTCGTCCACGACGTAGAACTGATAGAGGAACTCGAGATCGGGCGCGAGCTCGCGCAGGCGCTGGAAGGCCTCGGCCACGGTCAGGGTCCGGGGGAAGGTGACCATCTCGGTCGTCATCAGGGCGCCGGCGGTGTCCTCCTCGTGGCCCATCAGAGTCGAGACGGTCCGCGCGTCCTCGGGCTGCATGTGCGCGAGCAGCTCCTGCGCCTTCTCCTGGGGCAGATCCGAGAGGACGTCGGCGGCCGCGTCGGGCGGCATCGTTTCCAGCAGGTCCGCCGCCCGCTCGGGATCGCTTTGCTCGGCGAGCAGGTTCTGTTTGATCTTCGGGTCGTCCAGCTCCGAGAGCACGCGCGCGGCAGTCGCCGTCTCCAGCGCCTCGAAGATTGGCTTTCGGGAGCCGGCCGGTAGGTCCTCGAGGATCTCGGCGAGGTCCGCCGGGTGAATCCGCGAAATCGACTCTTGCGAGAGCACCAGGCGCAGGCCCGCCGGGTCGGCGACGGTGGGAAGCACGTACTTCCAGCCGATCAGCTGCTCGAACCGCAGATACGGGGCGTTCGGGCGCACGGCCCGAATCGAGGCGTCCACGGCCTTCTCCCATCCCAGCCGGCGCAACAGGCCCCGAAGCCCCACGTCGATGTGCGCCAGGACGAGCTCGCCGCCATCGGCCAGGAGAAGCGACAGGTCGTTGACGCGTTCGACCTTGGCGCCGGAAACGTCGACGACCTGTTTGTCGAGCAAGGCCTCGGCGAGGAGGATCTGCGTCTCGTCCTGTCGGCGGCCCGGCCGCAGCTCCGAGAGCTTCGCCGAAAGCGCGATCGGATCCGAGGTCCAGGACTTCACTTGCTTGCCGGCGGCGATGAGCGCGAACGCGGCCTGGCCGGCCGGATGAATGTAGACGTTCTGGATCGGGGGAAACGGCTCTCCCAGACGGATCGAGAGGTCCCGCAACCGTCCGATCGGGTTGCCGTCGCAGTCGACGATCTGCCGGGACAAGAGGTCCGAGAAGTAGAGAAAGCGGCTCTCCCGCCGCGCGGGGGCCTCTCCGGCAAAACGCTCCAGAGCCACCGAAGAAGCATTGGCGATTCCGCGCCGGTCTTCAACCTTTTTCGGCGAGGACCACGGGCCCGAACGGGAATTCGGGCAGCGCCTACCGCTCCCGGGGCAGCAGCTTCTCCCGGTAACGGGCGACGGGCACGGGGCCCATCGCCAGCATCGCGTCCATGAAGTCCTTGAGGCGAAAGGAGGCGCCGCGGGCGGCCTTGACGTCCTCGTAGAGGCCGGTGACCTGCCGGTAGCCGATGTCGTAGGTCGTGATCTGAGTGGGCGTCGTGATGGCTCGCGTCCACATGTTCGAGGCGAACTGCTCGTCCTGGAGCGCGTCTTCCTTGACGAGGCGGATCACGTCCTCGCGCGGCATCTCTTTCGTATGGACGCGCACGTCCACGATCACCCGCGCGATGTTTTCCATCTGCTTCTTCAGGTGCGCGAGGCGGTCGAGCGGCCCTCCCCAGCCGAGGTCGAGCATCAGCCGCTCGCAGAAGGTCCCCCAGCCCTCGACATAGACGCCGTCGGCGAACAGAGCCCGCACTTTGCGCGGCTGGCGGGCGGCGACCTTCAACTGCAGGTAATGCCCCGGCAGGATCTCGTGCGGAGTGATCATGACGTTGAAGTGGTGGTTGAAGTCGCGGAAGAAGGCGTCGCGCTCGGCGGCGGTCGCCCTGTCGGGCGGAGTCGGCAGGAACCAGAGCGTCCTGGCGTCGGGTGCGTAGGGCCCGGCCGCGTAGACGCCGCCGACACTCTGGCCGACGAAGTAGCCGGGAGAGCGGTCGACGAAGAGGGTCAGCGGGTCGGGCAGCGTGACGACCTCGTGCGCGTGGAGGAAGGCGTTCAAGTCCGCGACCTGCTTGCGGTAGTCCTCGACGAACTCCTCGGTTGACTTCGCCCGGTCGGCCGAGACCCGGGTGAAGAGCTTCGAGAGGACGTCCCGGTCGGCTTCCGGAGGCTCTTCGCCCGGGAAAATCTCCTTCCAGACCGACCGGCCGTAGGCCGCCGCTTCCTTCCTCTTCTCCGCAAGATCCGCCGTCGCCCGCGCAAGCAACGCGTCGGGGTCCCTTTCCCCCGTCGCGATGCGAAGCGCCTCCTTGTAATCGGCTCGCAGCCGCGGGGAAGCCGAGACCCGCCGTACCAGCCCCTCCAGGTATGCTGCCAGCCTCTCGAGCGCGATGGCGGCTTGCGCGGCCTCCCGGGCCGCGGCAGGCCTCTCGGCTTCCGGGAAGAGGCCGGCAAAACCCTTCCGATAGAAGAGCGCCGACGCCCGAGCCTGATCGGAGGCGATGCGCGCGAAGTCGGGGGCGATCTGATCCGGGGCGGTTCGCAACAGGGCGGCCTGCGCCTGTCGGCAGAAAGCGGGAAGGCGCGACAACCTCGCTCTCGCGGCGGACAGTCTCTCGGCAAGGGGAAGGTCGTCGCGAACGAGAAGGAAGACGGTCGCGTTGCCGGCGATCCCGGTCCAGAAGAGCGGATCGCGGGAGGGGCGCCGGCGGGTCACGAGCTCGTGAAGCTCCCACTCGGCGCGCGCCTCGAGAAGCTCGAGATCCAGCCGGTCCTCCCACGGAGTCGCCCGCGAGGAAAGCGCCGTGGCCGCCCGCTCGACGGCGCGGCGGTTGAAGTCCGTCCAGGCGCGCAGGCGCTCGGGCGTCAGATCCTCGAGCTGCCGGTCCCGATCGTGCCGGCCGGCCTCGGTCGCGCGGGTGGGATACGTTTCGAAATATTTCTCGATGTAAGCCGAGACGAGCTCGGACGGACGCTCCCTGGCAGGGGCCGCGGCCGTCGCCGCGGCGAGAAGCAGCGCGCTCAGCACGGGGCCCATCCTAACGAAACGCCGAAGCGACGCTAAGATGAGGCCGTGGAGATCCTGCTTCCGTGAGAGCCCTGGTTCTCGAGGACGACGGGCGCGTGCGCTCGCTCGTCGTGCGAACGCTCTCGCGGGCGGGGCTCGCCTGCGACGAGGCGGAAAGGATCGCGCCGGCCGAGGAGCTGATGGACTTGCACGCGTACGACCTGCTGGTCCTCGACCGCATGCTTCCCGACGGAGACGGCCTGGACGTCTGCAAGCGCGCCCGCAAGAGGGGCTTCACCCAATCGATCCTGATGTTGACGGCGCTCGACGACGCCGAGTCGACCGTCGAGGGCCTCTCGGAGGGCGCCGACGACTATCTCGGCAAGCCCTTCGACCTCGAGGTGCTGACCGCGAGAGCGCGGGCCCTCCTTCGCCGAAACGACCGGCGACCGACGACGGAGCTCGTCTCCGGCGACCTGCGGCTCGATCCAGGCAAGCGCGCCGCCTGGAAGGGGGGCGAGACACTCGTGCTGACCGCTCGGGAGTTCGCGATCCTGGAGGCCCTGATGCGCCGCCCGGGCGCCGCCATCACGCGCGAGGAGATCCTGGAGCAGGCGTGGGGCGAGCGGGAAGAGCCGATGTCCAACACCGTGGACGTCCTGATCGCGCGCCTGCGAAAGAAGATCGATGCGCCGAAGAAGCCCTCCCGCATCGAGACGGTCCGCGGAATGGGGTACCGGCTGGTCTGACCGCGCGGCGCCGGAGCCGGCCTCTTTCTCGCCCTCCGGAGATAATCAAGAAGCCCATGAGGCTGCCTTCTCTGCGAAAGTCCCGCACCCGCATCGCGCTCGCCGGCGCGGCGATGTCGGCGGCGTTCCTGCTGCTTCTGGCGCTCGGGACCCGGGCCGTGATCCGCAGCATGACGTTCTCGGACATCGACGAGGAGCTCTACACGCTCGCGGCGGCGCTCGGCTCGAGCTTCGAGCTCGAGGGGCTCGAGGAGGCCCGGCGGGACTCCCTGCGGGCCGGGCTCGAGGCCAACGCCTTCGAGTTTCGCCTCGCGAACCACTCGGCGATCCTCTTCAAGGGGGACACGCCGGTCGCCCTGTCGGGCAACCTCCTTCGGACGCGCCTTCCCGGCGGGATCGGCCCGTACCGGGACAAGCCCGAGATCCCGTACACGGATGTCGAGCCCTACAGCGGCCAGAACCGCCGGTGCCGGTTCCTCGTCACGCGCCTGAACGGAAACGCGAAGGGAGCGACCCTGGTGCTCTTCCGCTGGATCGGCCCGAGCCTCGCCGCGCTGGCGCGCCTCGACCGCGCGCTCGCCGGCATCGTGCTGATCGGTTTTCTCGGCACGGCGGCGATCCTCGCCTTCGCCGTGTCGCGGGCGATCCGGCCCGTCGAGGAAGTCACGCGGCTCGCCGAAGAGCTCGAGGCGACGGACCTGTCCCGGCGCGTGCGCGTCTCCTCGGGCGGCGAGGAGTTCGTGCGCCTCGCCGCCGTGATCAACTCGCTGCTCGACCGGCTCGAGAACGCCTTCCGCGCCCAGCGGCGGCTCGTCTCCGACGCGGCGCACGAGCTGAAGACCCCGACCGCGGTGCTGCTCGGGGAATCCCAGGAGGCGCGGCGCCCCGATGCCGGGCCCGAAGAAGTGCGGCAGTCGCTCGAGACGATCGAGCGCGCGGCCCGCGGGCTCGCGAAGGAAGTCGACAGCCTGCTGCTCCTGGCGCGGGGCGACTCGGCCCGGCCCATGCGCCGGGAGCCGGTCGACCTGGCCCCGGTCGCGGCCGAGGCCGTCGCGGCGGCGGAGCCCCTGGGCGCGGGGCGCGGCGTGCGTTGCCGGCTCGAGGCCGCCGAAGGCGCGTTCGTCTCGGGAGATCGGGCGGGACTGCTGCGGGTCGCGTCGAATCTCGTGTCCAACGCGCTGGAGTACACGGAGCCGGGAAGCGAGGTGGAAGTCGAGGTCGCGCGCCGGGACGGCCGGATCTTCCTGGAGGTGCGAGACCGCGGCCCGGGCGTCGCTCCCGAGAACCGGCGGCGCATCTTCGAGCGGTTCGTCCGGCTCGAGCCGGCGCGCGCGCGATATCCGGAGGGCTCCGGGCTGGGGCTTGCGATCGTGGACCAGGTCGTGCGGGCGCACGGCGGGGAGGTCGAGGTCGACGAGAGGGAGGGAGGCGGCGCGGTCTTCCGGGTCGTTCTCCCCGCCGCGCCCCCCGGGGCCCAGGAAAGGGAGCCGGCCGCCCTTACGGGGTCTTCGGCGTCGGGCTGAGGGAGGCCGGCGGAGTGCCGGAGGCGTTTTTCTCGGCCTCCTCCGCGTGGACCTTCACGACGGTCGCGATCTTCTTGCCTTCCCGCGAAAGCCAGCGGACGGTCACCTTCTCGCCCTGCTTGAGCTCGCCTCCCGTGACGTGTGTCGCGCTCGTCCAGACCAGGCGGGTCTCCTTGCCCCGGGAATCCTTGACGACGAGGGTCCTCGCAGCGGTGTCCACGACGGTGACGGTGCCCAGCAGCGTGTTGGCGTGGCTCTTCCCGTTGGGAGCCGCGGCGGAAGCGACGCCGGCCGCCAGGAGGAGGCCCGCGGAAAGCGTCAGCAATGCCCTCATCGAACCCGCTCCTTTCGGCCGCAGACTATCGGCCGACGGGTGAACGCTGCGTGAACAGGGTCCGGCGATCATAGACTGCGCCCATGAAAAAGACGCTTCACGCTCTGCTGACGTTACCCGCTCTCGCGCTCGGGCTCGCGGCGGCCGGGCCCGCCGCTTCCGAGGAATACGACCTGCTCTTTCGCGGCGGCCGCGTCGTGGACGGCAGCGGTGCCCCGTGGTTCGCCGCGGACGTCGCCGTGCGTGGCGGCCGGATCGCCGCCGTCGGCAAGCTCGACGCCGCCAGGGCCCGGCGCGTCGTGGACGCGACCGGCCTCATCGTCGCTCCGGGATTCATCGACTTGCTCGGCCAGTCGGAATACAACGTGCTCGTGGACGGCCGGGCGGCCTCCAAGATCACGCAGGGGATCACGACCGAAGTCACGGGCGAGGGGTACTCGATCGCGCCGCTCAACGACCGGATGCTCGCCGACAATCGCGACCAGTACGAGAAGTACGGCTATACCCCGGACTTCCGAACGCTCGAGGGCTACTTCGAGACCTTCGAGAAGCGGGGCGCTTCGATCAACCTCGGGACCTTCGTCGGGGCCGGAGGCGTGCGCGACTTCGTCATCGGCAAGGAAGACCGGAGGGCGACGCCGCAGGAGCTCGCGCGCATGGGCGCGGTCGTGGAGGAGGCCATGAAGGAAGGGGCTCTCGGCCTCTCTTCGTCCCTCCAGTACGTGCCCGACATGTACAACTCGACCGAGGAGCTGATCGCGATGGCGAAAGTCGCCGCCCGGTATGGCGGCGCCTACTTCACCCACCAGCGCTCGGAGTCCAACCGCATCGAGGCCTCGATGGACGAAGTC
Organism: Acidobacteriota bacterium; assembly: GCA_050257975.1. Lineage (GTDB taxonomy): Bacteria > Acidobacteriota > Thermoanaerobaculia > UBA5066 > Gp7-AA6 > DATBFU01. Next base: position 122,249 of record JBLMXY010000080.1, on the reverse strand, counting down.
TTCCGGATCGCCCGCGAGGCGGGCATCCGCGCGCAGATCTGGCATTTCAAGACCGCCTACGCGCCGAACTTCGGGAAGATGCCCGCGATGCTCGGCAAGCTCGAGGCCGCGCGCGCCGGCGGCATCGACGTTGCGGCCAACCAGTACCCGTGGAGCCGGGCCTCCAACGGCCTGGACGCCTGCCTGCCGCCGTGGGTGCGGGAGGGCGGGCGCGAGGCGCTCTTGAAGAGGCTCGCCGACCCGGCCACGCGCGAGCGCGTCAAGTCGGATATGGCCAAGGAGTCGGCCGACTGGGAGAACCAGTGGCTGGGTTCTGGGGGGGCGCAGGGCGTCATGGTGGCCGAGGTCCTCTCGGAGAAGCTGAAGCCCTACGAGGGCAAGACGATCGCCGAGATCGCCGCGGCGGAGAAGAAGGATCCGCGCGACGTCGTCATCGACCTCGTCATCGCCGACCGCGCCAACGCCGCCTGCATCATCTCGATCATGGACGAGCAGGACGTGCGCGCGGCCCTGGCCCACCGCCTCGTCTCCTTCGGCACCGACTCCCAGGCCAAGGCGACCGACGGGCCGTTCGCGCGGGAGACTTCGCACCCGCGGGGCTGGGGCTCGGCTTCCCGGATCCTCGGCTACTATGTGCGCGACCAGAAGGTGCTCCCGCTCGAGGAGGCCGTGCGCAAGATGACCTCGTTTGCCGCCGAGGCGGCCGGGATTCCCGACCGCGGCCTCGTCAAGGTCGGATTCTGGGCCGACCTCGCGGCCTTCGACCCCAAAACGGTCAACGCCCGGGCGACCTTCGAGAAGCCGAACCAGTACAGCGAAGGGATTCCCTACGTCGCGGTCAACGGTGTCCTCGTCGTCGACGGCGGGAAGATCACCGACGCGCGGCCGGGCAAGCCCGTGCGCGGGCCGGGATACGCGGGCGCCGGCCGGGAGCGGGTCCGATGAGCCGGCCCGCGGCCTCGCGCGCAACCGCCGGCGTCGCGGCGATCCTCGTCCTTGGGAGCCTCGGCGCCGCGCCCGAACCTCCGAGAGGAGCCATGAAGGAAACGGTCACGAAGCTCGAAGCGGAGCTCGTCTCGAAGTACGGAGAGTCCGAGCGCCCGCGCATCCAGCGCGGCCTCTCGCAGGCGGCGGAATTCTGGCGCGCCGAGGACGGCGACGCGAAGGCCTTCGAGGAGGTCGCGCGGACGCATTTCGCGGGCGACGCGAAGACCCGCCAGGCGCTCTTCGCCCGCATGGAGTTCGCCCTGGAGTCCTACGACGGCCACGTCAACGAGATCGGGCGCGACTTCCGCCGCCAGTCGGATCTGGACCTGGGGCCGATCTATCCCTTCGACGAGATCCTCGCCGGGTACGACCCGAGCGCGCACTTCGTGGAGGACTCGTTTGAGAATCGGCTGGCGTTTGCCGTCCTGCTCAATTTCCCGATCACGACGCTCGCCGACCGGCTGAAGGAAGGCGAGTCCTGGTCGCGCCGCCAGTGGGCCGAGGCGCGTCTGTCGGACCGGTTCTCCAAGCGCATTCCGGCCGACGTCAACCAGGCGATCTCGCAGGCGGCCGCGGAGTCGGCGCAGTACATCGCCCAGTACAACGTCTGGATGCACCACCTGGTGGACGGCAAGGGCAACCGCCTCTACCCCGCGAAGATGCGCCTGCTGTCGCACTGGAACCTGCGCGACCAGCTGAAGGCCGACTACGGCGACGCGTCCAAAGGCCTTGCGAAGCAGCGGCAGATGGCGCTCGTCATGGAGCGCATCGTCACGCAGACGATTCCCAGGGCCGTCGTGGACAACCCGGGGGTGGACTGGAACCCGGCCACCAACGCGGTCTCCGCCTCCCCCGTCAAGGACTCCGAGCCGTCGCAGGTCAAGGCCGTCGCGGCGTCGAGCGACCCCGAGCCCGACACGCGGTACGCGATGCTCTTGAAATGCTTCCAGGCCGCGCGCAAGGCCGACCCGTACTCGCCCACCGCGCCGACCCTGATCGCCCGCCGCTTCGACGAGAACCGCCAGATTCCCGAGCCGCGCGTGCGCGGGATGCTCGAGGCCGTCGTCACCTCGCCCCTGGCTCCGCGCGTGGCGAAACGGATCGAGAAGCGCCTCGGCCGCAAGCTCGAGCCCTTCGACATCTGGTATGCCGGCTTCAAGCCCCGGGGCTCCCACACGGAGGAGGAGCTCGACCGGATCACCAAAGCGCGATACCCGACCCCGGAAGCGTACAAGAAGGACATTCCCAACCTGCTCGTCGGCCTCGGATTCTCCCGGGAGCGCGCGCAGTATCTGGCCGACCACATCGAGGTCGATCCCGCGCGCGGCTCCGGTCACGCGCTCGGCGCCGCCCGGCGCGCCGACCACGCGCACCTGCGAACGCGCGTCGAGAAGGACGGCATGAACTACAAGGGCTTCAACATCGCCGTCCACGAGATGGGGCACAACGTCGAGCAGACGTTTTCCTTGAACGACGTCGACTCGACCCTGCTGCAGGGCGTGCCCAACACGGCCTTCACCGAGGCGCTGGCATTCGTCTTCCAGGCGCACGACCTGGAGCTTCTGGGCTTGTCGAAGCCGGACGCCCAGAGCGAGGCCTTGAAGACGCTGAACGACTTCTGGGGAACCTACGAGATCTCGGGCGTGGCGCTCGTCGACATGGCCGTGTGGCACTGGATGTACGACCATCCGGAAGCGACCGCGGCGCAGTTGAAGGAGGCGACGCTCGGCATCTGCAAGGACGTCTGGAACCGCTACTACGCGCCGGTCTTCGGCAAGCGGGACGTCGTCCTTCTCGGCATCTACTCCCACATGATCGATTCGTTCCTCTATCTGCCGGACTACCCGATCGGGCACCTGATCGCCTTCCAGATCGAGCGGCAGATGGAGAAGGCGGGCGCGATCGGCCCGGAGTTCGAGCGGATGGCGAAGATCGGCAACGTCGCTCCGGACATCTGGATGAAGCAGGCGACCGGGGCTCCCGTGGGCCCCGAGGCGCTCCTCCAGGCGACGGAGAAGGCCCTCGCGCAAGTGCGGTGAGCCGTCCTCGCTTGGGCCGACGTATCCAGGGAGGACTCCTGTCGGCGGCCAGCTTTGTTCGTCGCGAGGGGTCGCTAACGACGCAGTAGACGACGCAGGGACGTCTTCGCGCGAGGGGGGATGAGCCGGTTCAGGCCGGCCGCGCGGAAAGCACGCAGCATCGGAGTGAGCGGTCCTTCGTAAGGCTTGTTCACGGGCTCTCGCAAGACCTCGGGCCACAGCCTGCGAATCATCTCCACGTAGAGACGTGGCCGATCGTGGTCCCTGTGCTTTTCTTCGACCGCGAGCATCATGACCAGCAGCCGCCGGCAATCCAGAGGCGTAAAGAATTCGGTGGCAATCCCGTATTCGGTCTCGCCAATGGCCGCAAAATTCCCGGAATAGTGCTCCCAGTAGAAGAGATCCAGAACGTGAACGTCGTGCAGAGTCCCGAGGCCAGCGAGCCAGTCCTCCCAGGCCCTCAGGATGAAGGGATTCGATTCGAACCGGTCCTGAAATTGGGTCGCGAGCCAGTGCCAGCGCGCAAGCGCCCGAGCAGTCACGGCTTGACCCTCCGGAAGACGGATACGCGTTCGCGTGATCTCGGCCGCGTTCGCCGTCACACAGACGCGATCCTGGGGGTAGCTCTCGTACATCCCCTGAGCCATCCTTCCCCAGTAATCATGAGCGTCCGTCACGTTCCGCATGTAGAGTTTCTCGAACTCGGGGTCCATGCGTTCCGGAAAGTCGATCATTTGGTGTGGTAGCCCGAGCCGGGCCAGCAGTCTCGGGACCAGGGTCACGTCTGCCGCATTGGCCTTGCGGCGCGTAAAGAAGTGCATTTGCCCGCTGAATTCGCGCGAAGCGGCCAGGATCAACCGCGTGTCCCAGCCGGCCGTCGTCGCGAGCGCCAGCGGGAAGCGGTTTGCGGCTGCCCGAATCAGCTGTTGCAGGAGCCGGGAGGACTCCTCGGCCGCTTCCTGAAGCTTCATCCGACCGATCAGTCGATCTGGCCAGTATCGTCGGCACGTGCCGAGGGTCAGATCGAGCAGGTGGTTGGGCAGCAGATGCCGCACCTCCCGATAGACACACCGGTCTCCAGGCCATGCGAACTCCGGCCATTCCCGATGGATGCTCGATTGGACGAACTCGGTCTCGGCCTCCGGATCCCTCGCCAACCCCAGGGTCTCGGCGATGAGACCCGGCTGAGAGGCGCACCACGTTTCCGAGAGCAGAGATCGGTCCGTGTAGAAGACGGTTCGCAGCCCCATCGCGTCGTGTAGCAACCTGACCGACGCCCCGTCGTCCGCGATCAGAATCCATCGGCCGCCCAGATCGTAGGTCTTTTCGACCAACGAGTCCGCTCGCGAGGTTTCGGCAAGCCCCTGCATAAGCCGCGAGAGAATCTCTCGATCCCGAGCCTCCGGATCCGAGGGATCGAGGAGGAACCCAAGCAATGTCAGAGATCGCGGCCCCTCTGAAATTTTCGTCACCGGGAGGTCAGGATGAACCGTCGCGCGAATCGACTCCCTAACCTCCACGCGCTTCCAGCCGGGAAGCGATTCCAGGAATCGGGGCCCCAGGATGAACTGGCGGCGGAAGAGAAGCTTCTCCTCCGGATATCGGGAACTTGAGCTCATCATGCTTGAATCGCGGCGTGAATCGGCCGCAGGATCTCGCCTGCCTCTTGCGACATCATATTGCACGATCCGGGATGCCCTGCGCCGCACCCATGCGGGGCAAGGCCCGTCAGGACCGGGGGGTCTTCAGGTCCAGCCGCTCGCCCAGGATCCGCGATCCCCTCGGCACCGCGCGGCGCACGAGGCCGAACTCTTCGACGGCGTGCTTCTGGATGTGGGCCATGGCCTCGTCCGGCGAGTCGGTCAGGAGCAAGTGGTCCATGTCCCCGGGCCCGATCGTCCCGACCCGGACCATCTCGTCGAGCAAATCGAAAAGCGGCCGCCAGTAATTTTTTCCGAAAATCACCACCGGAAAGCTGTCGATCTTGCCGGTCTGGATCAGGACCGCGGCCTCGAAGAGCTCGTCCATGGTGCCGAGGCCTCCCGGCATCACGACGAAGGCGTAGGAGTACTTGACGAGCATCACCTTGCGCACGAAGAAGTGCTTGAAGGTGACGCAGACATCCACGTACGGATTGATCTGCTGCTCCACGGGCAGGACGATGTTGCAGCCGACCGAGCGCCCGCCCGCCTCCCTGGCGCCGCGGTTGGCGGCCTCCATGAGGCCCGGGCCGGCTCCGGTCATGACGGTAAAGCCGAGCCTCGCCAGGCGTCCGCCGACCTCGCGGGCGAGCGCGTAATACGGGTGCTCGGCCTTGAACCGGGCCGACCCGAAGACCGTCACGCAGGGGCCGACGAAGTGGAGCGTGCGGAACCCCCGGATGACCTCGAGCGCGATCCTGGCGACGGAGAGGAGCTCGCTTCTTCGAGAGCGCGGCCCTTCGAGAAACCAGTGCTCCTCGGGCTCGGGTCCCGGGCCGGCCGGGCTTTCCGCCGGGACGATGACCGGCCGCTCTTTTTCCTCCGCCACGCCGGGATCGTAGCAGGAGGCCGGGCTTTACCCCTTCCGCGCGACGGCGAGACGGGCCTGCGCGAGCTCGAAGCGCGCCTGGATCTCCGGCAGCGTCTCGGCGCTCGCGCTCTCCATCTCCTTCTCGGACTTTGCCCGCTCGCGCTCCGCGGCGGCCGCGTCGATCTGGCCGGGACCCTCGGCGGAATCGGCCAGGACCGAGATGCGGTCGCTGGCAATCTCGGCAAAACCCGTCGACACCGCCAGAGCCTGCTCCGCGCCGGCGCGCCGGTAGGTCAAGACCCCCGTCTTCAAGAGCGTCGCGAGCGGCGCGTGCCCGGGAAGGACTCCGAGGTACCCTTCGGATCCCGGAAGCTCGACCGCGTCGGCCTCGGTCTCGACGACCTCGCGCTCGGGGGTCACGACGTGAAGCTGCAGGACGGCCATCGGTCCTACGCCGCCGCCTTCGCGAGCTGGGCCGCCTTTTCCCTGGCCTCCTCGATCGTCCCGACCATGAAGAAGGCCTGCTCCGGCATGTCGTCGCACTTGCCGTCCACGATCTCGCGGAAGCCCTTGATCGTGTCGGCGATCTTGACGTAGCGCCCCTCCAGTCCCGTGAACTGGGTCGCGACGAAGAAGGGCTGCGACAGGAAGCGCTGGATCTTGCGCGCGCGCGCGACGGTCAGCTTGTCCTCCTCGGAGAGCTCGTCGATCCCGAGGATCGCGATGATGTCCTGGAGATCCTTGTACTTCTGGAGCACGGCCTGCACGTCGCGGGCGCACTTGTAGTGTTCCTCCCCGACCACGCGCGCCGAGAGGATCGTCGAGGTCGAGGCGAGCGGATCGACCGCCGGGTAGATGCCCATCTCGGAGATCGAGCGGGAGAGAACCGTCGTCGCGTCGAGGTGGGCGAAGGCGGCGGCCGGCGCCGGATCCGTGATGTCGTCGGCGGGAACGTAGATCGCCTGGACCGAAGTGATCGATCCCTTCTTGGTCGACGTGATGCGCTCCTGCAGCTCGCCCATCTCGGTGGCGAGGTTGGGCTGGTAGCCGACGGCCGAGGGCATCCGCCCGAGCAGCGCCGACACCTCCGAGCCCGCCTGGGTGAAGCGGAAGATGTTGTCGATGAAGAGCAGGACGTCCTTGCCTTCGGTGTCGCGGAAGTACTCGGCGACCGTGAGACCCGCGAGCCCCACGCGCAGCCTCGCGCCCGGCGGCTCGGTCATCTGCCCGTAGATCAGCGAGCACTTCGACTTGGACGGGTCGCCCGGCGTGATGACGCCCGACTCGGTCATCTCGAGGTACAGGTCGTTTCCCTCGCGCGTGCGCTCGCCCACCCCCGAAAACACGGAGTAGCCGCCGTGGTGCATCGCGACGTTGTTGATCAGCTCCTGGATGATGACCGTCTTGCCGACGCCGGCGCCCCCGAAGAGGCCCGTCTTGCCTCCTTTCGTGTAGGGCTCGAGCAGATCGATGACCTTGATTCCCGTCTCGAACATCTCGACCGACGTCGATTGCTCGTCGTACGGCGGCGGTTCCCGGTGGATCGGCCAGCGCTCCTTGGACTGGACGGGACCGAGACCGTCGACCGGTTCGCCGATGACGTTCAAGATCCGGCCGAGCGTCTCGCGGCCGACCGGAACGGAGATCGGCGCGCCCGTATCCACGGCCGTCATTCCCCGAACCATGCCGTCGGTCGGCTTCATCGAGACGCAGCGAACGACGCTCTCGCCCAGCTGCTGCGCGACCTCGGCGATGACGTCGAGAGGCACGCCGGTCTGCTTCCCGTCGTCCTGGACGTGAACGGCGTTGTAGATCGCCGGAAGCTTGCCCGGCGGAAATTCGACGTCGAGGACCGGTCCGATGATCGCGACGACTTTTCCGATGTTTTGTTCGGCCATAAGCCCTTCCCAGTTTTCAGTTGTCAGTTCTCGGTTCTCAGTTCTCAGTTCCGGAACCGACAACTGACAACTGATCACTGATCACTGCTACTTCAACGCCGCGGCGCCCGAAACGATTTCGATCAGCTCCTTGGTGATTCGCGCCTGGCGGGCGCGGTTGTAGGTCAGCGTCAGAGAGTCGATCAACTCTCCCGCGTTCTTCGCGGCGGAGTCCATCGCAGTCATGCGGGCGCCCATCTCGGCGGCCGCCGACTCCGCGAGCGCCCGGTAGACGGTGAACTCGAGGTAGCGGGGCAAGAGCCACTCGAGGATCGGGTCGCGGCCGGGCTCGTACAGGTACTCGGCCGCGGGGCCGGACGGCGGCGCCGAAAGCGCGGCCACCGTCTCGGGCGCGAGCGGCAGGAGCTTGGCGGTGTGGACGACCTGCGACAGGATCGAGCGAAACACGTTGACGACGATGTAGGCCGCGTCCAGGCGGTCGGCCAGGAACTCCCCGGAAAGAAACGCCGCGATCTCCCTGGCGTGCGCGTATCGCAGGTTCCCGAGGATGCCCGGATAGGTCTTCTCGGTGAACGGATACTTCCGGCGCCGCCAGAAGTCGACGGCCTTCTTGCCCACGGGAAGGATCCGGATCTCCTTCCACTCCGGGTGCGCGGACAGGAGGCTGGCCGTCGCGCGGTGGACATTGGTGTTGAAGGCGCCGCACAGGCCCCGGTCTCCCGCCACCACGACGACCACGACCCGCTTCTCCTCGCGCGCCTCGAGCAGGGGATGCGAGATCGCGCCGGAGCGCCTCATCATCCCCGCGAGAAGGCCGGCGATCGTCTTCGCGTAGGGCCGCGCGCCGATCACCCGCTCCTGGGCGCGGCGGAGCTTGGCCGCGGCGACCATCTTCATGGCCCGGGTGATCTGTTGCGTGCTCGTGACCGAGCGCAGGCGCCGCCGGATGTCGATTAAGGAAGCCATCGGGTATCAGCTGTCAGCGATCAGCTCTCAGCGATCCGCTTCAAGCGGCGGTCTTGCCGGCTTCGACGGCCGCCGGGGCCGGCGCGGCGGCCTCCCTGACGAAACGCTCCTTGAACTCGTCGATCGCCTTGCCGAGGGCCTCCTCGGTCGCCTTCTCGAGCTTTCCGGTCGAGACGATCGCCGAGAGAATCTCCCCCTTCTGGCTCTTCAAGTACTCGTGCAGGCCTACTTCGAAATCGCGCACGGACTCGAGCTTGAGCGAGTCCATGTAGCCCTTGGTGCCCGCGTAGATCGAGGCGATCTGCAGCGCGACGTCCATCGGCTGGAACTGCGGCTGCTTCAAGAGCTCGACCATCCTCTGGCCGCGCGCCAGCTGCGCCTGCGAGGCCTTGTCGAGGTCGGAGCCGAACTGCGCGAAGGCGGCCAGATTGCGGTACTGGGCCAGATCCAGGCGCAGCGTTCCGGCGACCTGCTTCATCGCCTTGATCTGCGCGTTGCCGCCGACGCGCGAGACCGAGATGCCGACGTTGACCGCGGGACGCACGCCCGAGTAGAAGAGGTCGTTCTCGAGGTAGATCTGCCCGTCGGTGATCGAGATGACGTTGGTCGGAATGTAGGCCGAGACGTCCCCGGCCTGCGTCTCGATGATCGGGAGCGACGTCAGCGAGCCTCCCCCGTTTTTCTCCGAGAGCTTGGCCGCGCGCTCGAGCAGGCGCGAGTGGAGATAGAAGACGTCGCCGGGATAGGCCTCGCGGCCCGGAGGCCGCCGCAGGAGCAGCGAAATCTCGCGATACGCCGCCGCGTGCTTGGAGAGGTCGTCGTAGATCGTCAGGGCATGGCGCTTGTTGTAGAGAAACCACTCCCCCATGGCGCAGCCGGCGTACGGAGCGATGTAGAGCATCGGGGCCGGGTCGGAGGCCGTCGCGCACACGATGATGGTGTGCTCCATCGCGCCGTTTTCCTCGAGGGTCTTGGCGACCTGGGCCACCGTCGATTTCTTCTGGCCGATGGCGACGTAGATGCAGACCAGCCCCTTGCCCTTCTGGTTGATGATCGTGTCGAGCACGATGGCGGTCTTTCCGGTCTGCCGGTCGCCGATGATCAGCTCCCGCTGGCCCCGTCCGATGGGGATCATGGCGTCGATCGCCTTGATGCCCGTCTGCACGGGCTCCTTGACCGGCTGGCGGTCGATGACTCCCGGCGCGATGCGCTCGGTCGGGTACGACTCGGTCGTCTTGATCGGGCCCTTGTCGTCGATCGGGCGCCCGAGCGCGTCGACGACCCGCCCGACGAGCGCGGCCCCGACGGGCACCTGGATGATGCGCCGGGTCCGGCGCACCTCCTGCCCCTCCTTGACTTCCGCAGCCTCGCCGAGCAAGACGACGCCGACCTGGTCCTGCTCGAGGTTCAGCGCGAGGCCGTAGATGTCGTGCCCGAAATCCACCAGCTCGCCGGCCATGACCTTGTCGAGGCCATAGATGCGCGCGATGCCGTCGCCGACCGAAAGGACCGTTCCGACCTCGGCGACGTCGATCGCCTTCTCGTAGTCGGCGAGCTGCTGCTTCAGGATCGCCGTGATTTCGTCCGCTTTGATTTCCATCTCAGGCTCCCGTTCTTTCTTTGACTTGCTCCTGGAACTTCCGGATCGCGGCCGCCGCCGAGCCGTCGAAGACGTTGGATCCCACCCGGGCAATGAAACCGGCCAGGATCTTCGAATCCTGATCCACGTGCAGCCGCACCTTCTTGCCGGTGCGCGCGGCGATCGCCTCTTCGATCATTTTCTTTTCCTGCTCGGCGATCGGCGCGGCGACCGTGATCCGCGCCCGCACGATCCCCTGCTGGGCATCGTGCGCCTCGCGCACCGCCCTGAGCACCTGTCCGGCCTCGAGCAGCCGGTGGTTCTTGAGCAGGACCTGGAGGAATCGGGACCCGTAGGCGTCGAGCCGGGCCCGGGCCGTGAGCTCCCCGAGCGCCTTGCTCTTGGCTTCGTAGGGCACGGCCGGCGCCCGCAGAAACGCGCGCAGCGGCGGGCTCGCTTCGAGCGCCGCGGCCAGCGTCTCCGCGGCCTCGAGGAAAGCCCCGAAGTCGTACCCGGCCGGGGCGCTCTCCAGAAACGCCCGCGCGTAGGGGTGGGTGAAAGAGCTCACCGCGCTTCCTTCAGCCGGGAGACGCTCTCGGCCAGCAATCGCCGGCGGTCTTCCTCGTTGATCTCACTCGAGACGATGTCTCTTGCCGCCGATGCCATCAGGTTCGTGGCCGTCTGGCGCAGCTCCTCCTTTGCGGCGGAAACCCGGCGCTCGATCTCGTCTTCCGACTCCTTGCGGATGCGCTCGGCTTCCTCCTTCGCGCGCAGGTCGAGCGCGGACCGGGCGCTCTCGCCGTCCGCGAGCCCCTGCTTGCGGATCTCCTCGATCTCCCGCTCGAGCCTCTCCATCCGCTCCCGGATCTGCCCCTCGAAGCGCGCGGCCTCGCCTCGCCTTTCCCGCGCCTCCTGGAGACGCTTGTCGACCTCGATCTGGCGCTTGCGGAAGGCCTCGGTCAGCGGCCGGGCGACGAAGTAGACGAGCACGGCGATGAAGAGCGCGAGATTGGCGAGCTGCCAGATCCATTGCGGGATACCGAGCACCTTGCCGGCGTGCTCGGCGCCTTCCTCGGCGAGCAGGGCGAGCGGCGCCGGCAGCAGGAGCCGGGCCGTTCCCGCCGGCCCTGAGGCGACGTGTCGCGGCGGCGGTCTCACGCCGCGAGCTTCCGTCCGAGGATCTTTTCAGCCAGGTCGCGCGCGAGGCTCCGCGCGCGGTCGCCGATCAGGTCCCCGAGCTGCCCCGCGATTCTCTGAATTCGGCCGCTGGCGGTCTCGATCGAGGCTGCCGCCGCCGCGCTGGCCTCGGCCAGTCGCGCCTCGAGCCGGCTGCGGCCCTCCGCGCGCAGGCTCTCCCGGGTCTTCAAGGCCTCTCGCCGGGCGAGGGAGAGCTTCTGCTCCGCCTCCGTCATCGCCTTCTGCAGGCGGGCCAGCGTCTCCGCGTGCAGCGCCGCGGCTTCCTTTTCTTCGCGATCGCGCTCGTCCAGGATCGCGCCCAGGGGCCCGAACAGATACCGCTTCAGGATCGCGTAGGCGATCGTGAAGCAGATGATCACGTAGAGACTCGTGACGTCGGGCAGCTTGATCATGGATTACCGGACCTTTTCGCCCGCGCCGGACGGAGGCGCGAGCCCTTGCCTCATCTCGCCTGCGAAGATCGAGAGCGCGGAGAAATAACACAGGGGAGGTCGAGAGTCGAGAGCACAATGGATCAGCGCTCGCGTCAAAGCGGGCCGAGCGAACTGCCGATCCGCCAGTACTAACGCAAGTCGTTTATATTCAATTATTTACGGCTTCAGCGATCAGGCCGGAAGATCCACGACGTTCGACCTCGCCTCTTCTCCCATCCGACAGGATCCCTCGAAGAGGGCGCCCTCCTCGATCTTGAGAACGGGCGTCGTCAGGTCCGCCTCGACGCGGGCGCGGGCATGAAGCTCGACGCGCTCCCTGGCGCGCACGGTCCCCTTGAGCCTGCCGTTGACCGACAGCCTGCCGACCTCGATCTCGCCGGTCACCTCGGCCGTGTCGCCCAGGATCAATTCGCTTCCCGAGCGGATCTTTCCCTCGAACTTGCCGTCGATGCGAAAGGTCTCCTCGAACTCGAGGTCGCCGCTGAAATGGCTTCCCTTGTCGAGGAAGCCGTTCAAGGTCGTGCCTTCGGGTTTCATCTTCACGCCGTTCCTCCCGCGGCGGGAGGTCGCAGGCGGCCGGCGCTCGAAAGCGGGATGTCGGACTCCTCCCGCCGCAGACCGCCTTCCACCTTCGGCCTCAGCAGCCGCACCTCAAGCTTTCCCCATGAGCCGCTCGTAGAGACCGATCAACTCCTCCTCCGACGAGAATCCAAGCTCGATCCGGCCTCCCCTCCTGCGGCGCACGATTCGCACCCTCGTGCGCAGGCGGCGAGCGAGCTTTTCCTCGGCATCGCGCGTGAAGGGGTCGCGCCTCTTCTCGCGCTTGATCCTGGGCCCGGCCGTGGCGGCCGCCACCCGGGCCTCCGTCTGGCGAACCGAGAGGCCCCGGCGAATCACCTCTTCGGCCAGGCCCTGTTGTTCATCGGGAGATCCGAGGCTCGAAAGCGCCCGGGCATGGCCGCCCGAGAGCAGCCCTTCGCGCACCAGATTCTTAACAGATAGCGGTAAACGTAAGATGCGCAAGGAGTTGGCGACTGTGGCGCGGTCTTTTCCGACGGCCCCGGCGATCTGCTCCTGCGTCAGGGAGAACTCCTCCCGAAGACGGCCATAGGCTTCGGCTTCCTCCATCGGGTTCAGGTCCTCCCGCTGGAGGTTCTCGACCAGCGCCAGCTCGAGCAGGTCCCGGTCCGACGGCTTCTCGCGCACGACGACGGGAACCGTGGAGAGCCCGGCGAGCCTCGCCGCGCGCAGGCGCCTCTCCCCGGCCACGACTTCGAAGTTGTCGCCCCGTGGCACGACGACCAGGGGCTGCACGACTCCGTGCTCCCGGATCGAGGCGGCAAGCTCGGAGAGCCCCGCCTCGGGGAAACCCTTGCGCGGTTGAAACCGCCCGGTCACCAGCCGCTCGACCTCGACTTCCTGAAGGGGTGTTCCACGTGGAACGTCCTCGCCTCCGGGAAGAAGCGCCGACAGGCCCCGTCCCAGCGCCTGTTTTCGGGTCAACGGCCCCCCCGGCGCCTGAGGAACTCCCTCGCGAGCGCGAGGTACGACTCGGCCCCCTTGGACTTGACGTCGTAGGAGAAGACGGGCTTGCCGTGGGAGGGCGCCTCGGCCAGACGAACGTTGCGCGGAATCACGGTCTCGTACACGCGCCTCCCCAGGTGCTTTCGGATGTCCTCGATGACCTGCCGACCGAGGTTAGTCCGCTCGTCGAACATCGTCAATACGACTCCCTCGAGCTCGACGGCGGGATTCAGGGAGTTGCGCACCCGCTCGATCGTCTTCAGAAGCTCGCTCAACCCCTCGAGCGCGAAATACTCGGTCTGGATCGGGATCAGGACCGAGTCGGCCGCAGAAAGGGCGTTGACCGTCAGAAGAGAGAGAGACGGCGGACAGTCCACGAGGACGAATTCGTAGTTGTCGCGCGCCGAGGCGAGGGCCGCTCGGAGCCGATGCTCCCGATCCGGCATTTCGACGAGCTCGACTTCGGCTCCGACCAGGTCGCGGCCGGAAGGCAGAAGGGACAGATTCGGGAACAGCGTCGGCCGGATCATCGAAGCCATCTCGCCCGACAGCAGCGCCTGGTAGCTTGCCGAGCCGGCCTCGGAGCGGGGAAAGCCAAGCCCCGAGGTGGCGTTGGCCTGAGGATCCAGATCGACCAGCAGAACCTTGCGGTCCAACGCGGCGAGCGCCGCCGCCAGGTTGATCGCCGTCGTCGTTTTTCCGACGCCCCCCTTCTGGTTGGCGACCGCGATGACGCTTCCCACGCGGCGGGAGAGTAGCAGGTCGGGCCCGGAGGCTGACGTTCCACGTGGAACGTGACCGGTTCATCGCGTCCGCAAGACGGCGAGGACGCGCCGCCCGGCGCCGGAATGAGGCTCGACCCGGTGCAGAACGAAATGGGACGCGAGCTGCTCGGCGATGCCCTCCGGCTCGGTCGTCCAGGCGAGCAGCAAGCCGGGGCGCTCCAGAAACCGCGCCGCGCCGACCAGACGGCCGAGCTCTCCCACGGCGCGCGTGGTCGCGACGCTCCAGGCGGGACTCTCGAGATCCTCGACGCGGGACTCGAGAACCTGCGCGCCCTCGAGGGCGAGGCTTCGACACACGTGCCGCAGAAACGCCGCGCGCCGCGCCCGGGGCTCGAGCATCGTCATCCGGATGTCCGGCCGAACGATCGCCAGGGGAACCGCCGGGAACCCGCCGCCGGAGCCGATGTCAATAACTCTAGCCCCATGAGGAATTAAGGACCGACCGGCGAGCGACTCGAGGGCGTGCTCGACGAGATCCTCCGGGGAGAGGTCGCCGGTCAGATTGACTCTGCGCCGCCACCGGTCGAGCTCGGCGAGGTAGGTCGCGAGGCCCGAGAGGGCAGCGGGGGAGACGGGCGGCTCGATCCCTGCGGACGCCTTCTCGAGCAGCCGCGCGAATTGCTCAGCCGGCAGCGGCGCGGCCGCGGGAGACATGCGCCGAGATTATCGCCACCGCGGCGGGGGTGATGCCGGGGATCCGGGAGGCCTCGCCCAGCGTGCGCGGCCGGCGGCTCTGGCACTTCTCGACCACCTCGCGCGAAAGACCCGGAATGCCCCGGTACTGGAAGTTCTCGGGTATGGGACGCGTCACGAGCGGTTTCAGGCGCTCGACCCGCTCCTGCTCGCGGCGGATGTAACCCTCGTACCGCACGCGACTCTCGAGCACGCTTCGCTCCTCGGCCGTCAGCTCGCCGAGAATCTCGGGGGCATAGGAAGCGAGCCGCTCTACAGATAAGTCGTTTCTTTTCAATAGATTGTATAACGTCGTCGGCGCGTCGACTCGGATGCCGAGAACTTCCAGGAGCTCCTGCCGCGTCCGGGCGTCCGGCTTGACCGCCCTCTGCGAGAGGCTCTTTCGGGCTCGCGCCAGGCGCTGCTCGCTTCGCATGGCGCGGGCTTGCTCTTCCTCCCCGATCAGACCCAGACGCCGGCCATGAGGCAGCAGGCGGGGCAGGACCGAGTCGACTCCGAGAAGCAACCGATACTCCGCCCGCGACGTGAAGAGCCGGTACGGCTCCTCGAGCCCCTTGCTGATCAGGTCGTCCACCATGACGGCGGCGTAGGCCTCGCTTCGCTCGAGCAGGAACGGCTCCCGGTCCTCGACCGAGAGCGCCGCGTTGATTCCCGCCCAGAGTCCTTGCGCGGCCGCCTCCTCGTAGCCCGACGTGCCGTTGATCTGGCCCGCGAGAAAGAGGCCGGCAACCGGCTGCGTCTCCAGGGTCGAGCGCAGCTGCACGGGGAGGCAGTAGTCGTACTCGACGGCGTAGCCCGGACGGATCATCCGCGCGTTCTCGAGTCCCGGGATCAGCCGCAGGATGCGCCGCTGCACTTCTTCCGGAAGCGAAGTCGACAGGCCGTTGATGTAGATCTCCGGCGCCTCCCACCCCTCGGGCTCGAGGAAGAGCGAGTGTTTCGGCTTGTCAGCGAACTTGACGACCTTGTCCTCGACCGACGGGCAATAGCGCGGGCCAATCCCTTTGATTTGCCCGGAGTAGAGCGGGCTTGCATGCAGGTTCTCGCGGATGAGCTGGTGGACGCGCTCGTTGGTCGAGGTCAGCCAGCAAAGCGCCTGCTCGAGGCGAAGCCCGCCCGTGCGAAACGAAAACGGAACGGGGGGCTCATCACCCCGCTGCGGCTGGCAGGCGGCATAGTCGACGGTGTCGCGGTGGACGCGAGGCGGGGTGCCCGTCTTGAAACGTCCGAGCTTCAGCCCCAGACGCGAGAGAGAAAGGGAAAGACCCTTCGCGGCGGCCTCCCCCACGCGCCCCCCCTCGGTCTGCCGGGTTCCCGTGTGCATGACGCCGCGCAGAAAGGTCCCCGTCGTGACGACGACGGCGCGCGCGCCGATCCGCCGGCCGTCGCCCGTCGCGGCGCCGGCGGCGCGGCCGTGCCCGTCGAGGAGCTCCTCTGCCATCCCTTCGAGCAGCGTCAGATTCGGCGTCGACGCGAGCGCCTCGCGCGCCAGCCGCGAATAGAGCGCCTTGTCGCATTGGGCCCGCGGTCCCCACACGGCCGGGCCGCGCGAACGGTTGAGGATCTTGAACTGGATGCCGGCGCGGTCGGCGAGGGTCCCCATCAAGCCGCCCAGCGCGTCGATCTCGCGCACGAGCTGGCCCTTGGCGAGGCCGCCGATGGCGGGGTTGCAGGACATGCGGCCGATGGCGGACAGATCACCCGTCAAGAGCGCCGTGCGGCGTCCCATTCGGGCCGCGGCATGCGCCGCCTCGATGCCCGCGTGGCCGCCGCCGATGACCAGGACGTCGAACATTGGAGAGGAAGTTATCAGTTGTCAGTTAACAGTTTTCAGTTCCGGAACCGCGAACTGATCAACTGATCACTGATCACTGAAGACTGAAGTCATCAGTTGTTGGTTTTCAGTTTTCAGTTCGGAAACTGAGAACTGACAACTGACTACTACTTTCCGATGCAGAACGTCGCGAAGATGCGCTGCAGTACGTCTTCCGCGGTCGTTTCGCCGAAGAGGTCCGCCATCGCGTCGATCGCCTCGTGGACGTGGGAGGCGGCGTACTCGGGGGACTCGCCCCGTCCGAGCGACTCGCCCGCGCGGGCGGCCGCCGCGCGCGCGCGCTCCGCAAGGTCCCGCTGGCGAAGAGAGAAGAGCACCTCGCAGCTCGATTCCGTGTCCACGCGGGAGCCGATCTCGCCGGCGAGCAGGGCCCGCAGCCTCTCGCCGGCGTCCGGCGCGAGGCCGCAGAGGGCCAGGGCGACGTCGCCGGCCGCGGCGATCCGCTCCGGCGCGGCCCGATCGATCTTGTTGGCGATCCGCAGCACTTTCTTGCCGCTCATCGCTTCGAGCGCTTCGTGGTCCTCCGCCGCCGTGCCCTGCGCGGCGTCGAGCACGTAGAGGATCGCGTCGGCTTTCTCCGCCTCCGCGCGCGCCCGCTCGACTCCGATTCGCTCGACCGGATCCTCGGTCCGGCGCAGTCCGGCGGTATCCACGACGGTGACCGGGATCCCGCCGACATCGATCATCGCTTCCAGCGTGTCCCGGGTCGTGCCGGGAACCTCCGTCACGATGGCGCGCGCGCTGCCGGCCAGCGCGTTGAAGAGCGTGGACTTGCCGGCATTGGGTCGGCCTAGGACGGCGACGCGGCACCCGGCGGAGAGAAGCCGCCCCGTCTCGTAACTCCGGATCAGCCGCGCCAGCTCGGCCGCCGCCGAGGCGAGGCTCTTCCCGACCTCGTCGGGGATTGCCTCGCCGACGTCCTCGGCGAAGTCGATCGCCGCGCCAAGGCTCGCCGCCGCCGCCATCAGGTCTTCCCGCACGGCGGTCAGGCGCCGCGACAGGTCCCCTTCCAGCCGCCGGGCCGAAAGGCGCGCCGCTGCCGCCGTTCGAGCTTCGATCAGCTCCCGGACCGCCTCGGCCCGCGGCAGATCCATCTTGCCGTTGGCGAAGGCGCGCTCGGTGAACTCCCCGGGCCTCGCCAGGCGAGCGCCGGCTCGATTCAACGCCGCGAGCAGCCTTTCGACGACCACGGGGCTGCCGTGCACGCAGATCTCCGCCACGTCCTCGCCCGTGTAGGAAGAGGGCGCCGGAAAGAACGTCACCATTGCCCGGTCGATCGTCTCGCCCTGAGCGTCCGCGATCGACGCCAGCGTCGCCCGCCGCGGCTCGAGCGGCCGGCAGAGGCGCGGCGCGACCCGGGCGATCGCCGCGCGGACATCCTCGCCCGAGAGGCGCACCACCGCGATCGCGGAGCGACCGGGCGGCGTCGCCAGCGCCACGATGGTGTCGAGCCTCGAATCCGAGTGGAGCCCCATGGAAACGATCCGGTCGTTCGCCGCCGACCGGCCTCCGGACTAGCTCGACTTCAACCGCACGGCGACGCGCTTCAAGAACCCGCTGCCCTCGCTCTCGGTCTCCACTTCCGGGTCCTCGGCCAGCGCGAGATGCACCAGTCGCCTTTCGGCGGGCGACAGCGGGGGCAGAAGCTGCGGCCGCCGCGTCCTCTTGGCATCCTCGGCGGAGCGATGCGCCAGCTCCTCGAGGGTCTCCTTCTGGTGGCTACGGAAGCCCTCCGCGTCCAGGCGAGGGTGCACGGGGCGGCCGAGTCGGCGGCCCGCGATGCGCCCGGTCAGGACTTCGAGGCCGTTCAAGCCCTCGCCGCGATTGGCGAGCAGCGGCTCGACGTCATCGCCGATCAGCTCGAAGACCATCTCCTCGGAAGACGCGCGCCGGCGGGTCTCGACCAGGAAGCCGGCCGCGGAGAGCAGCTCCGTCAGGGTCGTCTCGACCGCCGCCCAGGCCTCTCCGTCCAGGGCGACCGGCGGCGCGGGGCGCTGCGCGGCGGGCGCGGCTTCGTCGGCGCCGGAGCCCTTCTCGACACCCGGCGGCGGCGCGGCCGCGGCGGCTGCCGGGCCCCCGTTCTCCTCCACCTCGATCTCGACGATGCGTCCCCCCCAGAAGGACTTCTCGTCCCGGATGATGCGGTACCGCAGCTGCCCGGGGGAAACGCCCCGCTCGCGCGCCGCCGCCTCGACCGCTTCCGCCTCGCTCTTGCCCTCGTATCGCATCGAATGCCTCGCTCGCAGGCTGAAGGCTACCGCCCCGCGCCCTTGGCCGGGGCGACTCTACCCTTGCGCCGATCGGACCTCGCCGGCGCCGTCTCCGACGCCGGCTCGTCCTTCACGATCTTGTTGATGAGCAGCTGCTGGAGAATCGTCAGGACGTTGGAGAAGAGCCAGTAGAGCACCAGGCCCGACGGCATGTCCTTCAGGAAGAATCCCCACAAGAGCGGCATGGCCATGAAGATCTTCTTCTGCGTTGGATCGGCGGTGGAAGGCGTCATGGCCTGCTGCACGTACATCGAGACGATCATCAGAATCAGCAGCACGTAGGTCTGATCCATCGACGACAGGTCCTTGATCCAGAGGGCGAAAGGCGCGTGGCGCAGCTCGATCGTGCGGGAGAGCACGTTGTAGAAGGCGACCAGGATCGGCAGCTGCAGGAGGATCGGCAGACAGCCGCTCATCGGGTTGTACCCCTCCGCCTGGTAGAGCGCCATCAGCTCCTGGTTCATCTTGGCGCGCTGCGCCGCGTCCGTCTTCGCCTTCTTGTACTTGTCCCGGATCGCGTTCATCTTCGGAGCGAGTTTCTGCATCTTCTTCATCGACGCATAGCTCTTGTGCATGAGCGGAAAGAGGGCGATCCGGATCAGGAGCGTCACGAGCAGGATGGCCAGGCCGTAGTTTCCGACCAGGGCGTACGTGCGCTTCAAGAGCCACAGCAGCGGCCTCGCCAGGATGCCGTACCAGCCGAAGTCGACGGTGCGCTCGAGACCCGCGTGCAGGCTCTCGAGAACCTCGACGTCCTTGGGCCCGAAGTAGGCGCGCACCGCGAGATCGCCGCTTCCCGAGAGCGCCGCCGAAACCGTCGCCTGAGGCTTGCCCGCCGGCTCCGCGGGCGCGACCCGCACCGGCGCGACGACCGATTCGGCCGGCCGCGACGGGAGAAAAACGGTCAGGAAATAGTTGTCCTCGATGCCGGCGAAGCCCCCCGCCGGCAGCGAAGAGGAGACTCCCCCGACCTGCTTCTCCAGCTTGTCGGCGCGGATCTTCTCGAGCCCGCCGCCCGAGGCCACGACCGCCGTCGCCGGCATCACGTAGCGGTTGGCGAGCTCGCGCTCGGTCGGGTTGCGCAGCCCCGAGCCCACGAAGAGCCGGTAGGCGGGGCCGACGACGGAAACCGCCACGTCGAAGAGGTATCCGTCGGCAAGCCGCACTTCCTTGACCACCTGGAACTGCCCGTCCGAGTAGCGCAGCCGCGCGGCGCGATCCGAAAGCTTTTCGACCGCGTAAAGCGCGCCCGATGCACGCGCCGCAACCTCCGGGTGGCCCGGAAAATCGAGCGCGAGCGGACGGGGCGCGGGCGGCGGAAGCTGCCGCACGAGCTCCAGGGGGCGCCTCTGCTCGTCCTGATACCTGGGCAGGACGACGGAAGAGATCACGGCGCCGCGGTTGGAGAGGGTCAGCCGCAGAAGGCCGTTTTCGAGGACCGTCGCCGTCTCCTCGGCAGCCGCCACCGGGGCGGTCGCCGCGCCCGGAGCCGGGGCCGGCGGCGCCGCGGTCGCCACCGGCGAGACGGCCGCGCGAGGGCTCCTGGCCGGCGCGGCGGAGGCCGGGACGGGTTTTGGCTTGGGAACGACGAGCTCCCAGAGGAGAAGGACGGCGAGCGAGAGCCCCGCCGCGAGCAGCAGACGCTTTTCCAAGACTCTTCCCTCTAGGGCACCGGGTCGAAGCCGCCCCGGCGCAGCGGATGACAGCGACCCAGGCGGCGGATCGCGAGCCAGCCACCGCGAGCCAGACCATACCGCTCGATCGCCTCGCGGGCATAGACCGAGCAGGTCGGCTCATAGCGGCAAGCCCGGGGCAGCCACGGGGAGATCGCCCGCTTGTAGAAGGCGAGAGCGGCGACCGCCAGGCGCACCGGGACGCCCGGGGCGTGTCCCGGGCCGCTGGTTTCGGGGTTCACCGGGTTTTCGACAGGCCGCGCCCGACCGACTTCCGATACTCCTCGGAGAGCTCCGCGAAGCTTGCCGCCGCGGCGGCCGGGCGCACGTGGACCACCAGTGTTGCGCAACCCTGCTCGAACAGGTCGCGATTCCTTCGAAAGATCTCGCGGATCCGCCGGCGCAGCCGATTGCGCCTTGCCGCGTTGCCGACGCGCCGGGGCACGGAGATTCCGATTCGCAATCTCTTTTTGCCTGGCCGCAAGAAAACCTGGAGAAGGCGTCCCGAAACGCGGACGCCGGAGGCGTAGCACTCTTCGAATTCCCTTCGTTTTCGAAGGCGGTCGTCGCGGGAGAACGTCTCCCGGGCGGCCGAGCCCGAGTTCACACCGCGAGTCTTTTGCGTCCCTTGCGGCGGCGCGCGGAGAGAACGGCGCGCCCCGACCGCGTCCGCATGCGCACGAGGAAGCCGTGGGTGCGCTTGCGGCGGCGATTGTTCGGCTGATACGTGCGCTTCATAGGGAGGGGGAATCCTAGGTTCAGGCACCCGGGAAGTCAAGGTGAAGCAAGCCGATCCGCCCCTGGGTCGTTGGCCTTCCCCGGAAGCCTTTTGGCTGACGGCTGAGAGCTGAGAGCTGACGGCTCGCCCCGGGCGTATACTCGCGCCCCCCGACCTGGCCGAAAGCTTTCCACAGCTGTGGAAAACTTTGCGGATAACGAGGGGTTTTCGATGACCGAGATCTGGACCTCCATCCTCAAGCGCCTGGAAGACAAGCTCGACCCGAAGGAGCTGAAGACCTGGTTCGCCCCGACGCGCCAGGTCGCCTTCCAGGGCGGCTCGGAAGCCCCGAGCCTGACCGTCGCGGTGCCAAGCCGCGTCTTCGCCGAGTGGATCGAGACCCGGCATGGCGATCTGCTCTCCCAGGAGGCGGCGGCGGCCGGCCTTCCCGGCCTGGCGTTTCGTTTCGAGCCGGCGATCGCGCTTCCCCCGCAGACCGAAGCGGCCTCCCCCGCTCCCCCCGCCTCGCGGGGCCTGCTCGTTTTGAACCCCCGGTTCACCTTCGAGACGTTCGTCGTCGGCTCCTCCAACCAGTTCGCGCACGCGGCGGCGCGCGCGGTGGCCGAGTCCCCCTCGCGCTCCTACAACCCGCTCTTTCTCTACGGCGGGGTGGGGCTCGGAAAGACGCACCTGATGCACGCCATCGCGCACGAGATCCTGCGGCGCTCCCCCGGCGCGCACGTGGCGTACCTGTCGGCCGAGCGGTTCCTGAACGAGCTGATCAACGCGCTGCGTTTCGAGAAGATGCACGAGTTCAAGCGGCGCTACCGGGAGCTCGACGTTCTCCTGATGGACGACGTCCAGTTCATCGCGGGCAAGGACTCGACCCAGGAGGAGTTCTTCCACACCTTCAACGCGCTCCACGAGGCGCAGAAGCAGATCGTCGTCACCTCCGACGCGCTGCCCAAGGAGATTCCAACCCTCGAAGAGCGGCTTCGCTCGCGGTTCGAGTGGGGGCTGATCGCCGACATCCAGCCGCCGGATCTCGAGATGAAGGTCGCAATCATCCGCAAGAAGGCGTCGGCGGAAAAGATGGAGATCCCCAACGACGTCGCCCTCTTCATCGCCGGAACGGTCAAGTCCAACATCCGCGAGCTCGAGGGTCGCTTGAACCGCGTCCTCGCCTTCTCCTCACTGACCGGCAAGCGGCTCTCCGTCGAGCTCGCCCGGGAGACCCTGAAAGACATCGTCGGGACCGAGGAAACCCGCGCCATTCCCTCGGAAATCGTCAAGACGGTCGCCGCCCATTACGGCCTGCGGGTCTCCGATCTGAAGGCGCGGTCCAACGCCAAGCCGATCGCCTTTCCCCGCCAGGTCGCCATGTATCTCTGCCGCAAGCTGACCGGACTTTCCTACCCCGAGATCGGACGGCTCTTCAACGACAAGCACCACTCGACGGTGATGCACTCGGTCGAAAAGATCGAGCACCTGGTCGAGGACGATCCGAATTTCCGCAAGGTCATCGAGTCCTTCCTCCAGCCCTACCGTTGACTCGCGGGCTCGCCTGCCGCGGTTTTCCGCCGCGGCGTTTTCCGTAGGCTGCAAGCCGCTCGCGAGAAGGCCCCCTTCTGCGGATTCCAGGCTCCGCCTTCGACAGGCGCGACATGCATTTTGAGCCCGTTTTATCGGCCTTTTTTCGCTGTCGCGGAAACGATCCGCAGCTCTACGAATGGGTCTACGTGTGATAGACTTTTTTCTCTTCCGGAGGTGGTCTGATCCCATGGAATTGACGTTGCGAAGGGGGGACTTCTTGAATGAGCTCACGCTCATGCAGGGGGTCGTCGAGAGGAAGAACACCATTCCGATCCTCTCGAACATCCTCCTGAAGGCCTCCGACGGCCACCTCGATTTCACCTCGACCGACCTGGATCTGACCCTGCTCTCCCGGGCGAGCGCGGCCGTGTCCCGCCCGGGCAGCGTCACGGTCCCGGCGCGCAAACTCTTCGACTTGATCCGCAACCTGCCCGAGGCGGAAGTCGCGCTGAAGCTGCTCGACAACCACTACCTCGGCGTCACCTGCGAGCGATCGACCTTTCGTCTGGTCGCCCAGCCTGCCGAGGACTTCCCGACGGTGCCCCGTGTGGAAGGCAAGGGTCACGTCAGCTTCCCGCTCGGTCTCTGGAAGCGATTGACACGGAAGGTCTTATACGCCGTGTCCGCGGAGGAGACGCGGTTTCAGCTCATGGGCGCCCTCCTGACGGACAAGGGGAAGGAGTTCGAGTTGGTCGCGACCGACGGACACCGGCTCGCCCTGATCAACTTTCCGAAGGCCGAGGCGAAGGGAAGCCTGCCCAACGTCCTGATTCCCAAGAAGGCGCTTTCCGAGATCCTGAAGATGGACGGTTCCGAAGGGGAAGACCTCGAGATCCGCCACTCGGAGAACCACCTACTCTTCAGCGTCGGCAACCGTCAGTTGATCGCCCGGCTGCTCGACGTCAACTTTCCCCCTTACGAAAAGATCCTCTCCAAGGAGAACGACCGGGTGGCCATCGCGTCGCGCTCGGCCTGCCAGGGAGCGATCCGCCGCGTCGCGCTCTTCTCCTCCGAGCGGTCGCGGGGCGTCAAGCTCACCTTCGAGAAGAACCTCTTGACGGTCGCCTCGGCGAGCCAGGAACTGGGCGAAGGCAAGGAGACGCTCGACGTGCAGTTCGACGGCGAGCCGGTCTCGATCGGCTTGAATGCGCAGTACCTGCTCGACTTTCTGGACGAGGCGGAGACCGAGAACGTGCGCCTCGAGGTCAAGGACGAGAACACCCAGTGCGTCTGCAAGCCAGAGGGATCGATCGAGTCGGCCTCCCGATACCTCTACGTCGTGATGCCGATGCGGCTCTGAGCGAGATCAAAAAGGACGCCTTGCGCTTCTCCCGGATCACCCCCCACAGCTTCCGAAATCTTTCCCCGGACCCCGTTTTCTTCGGCGAGGGTCTGCACGTGGTGGCGGGGGAAAACGGCCAGGGAAAGACGAACCTTCTCGAGGCGGCCGCGCTCTTGTGCGGCCAGCGCTCGTTTCGGCGGGCGAAGCCGTCGGCCTGCGCCCCGGCAGGCGAGTCCTTCGCGATCTCGGGATGCCTCGACCGGCAAGGCTCCCCCGAGCGGCTGAAGGTCGAGTGGTCGCGCCTGGCCGGGCGGCGGTTCCTTCGCGGCGACAAGGCGGCGACTTTTCGAGAGGTCTCCGCGCTCGCCCCGGCCGTCTTCCTGGCGCCCGAGCACCGGGACCTGGTCGCCGGCTCCCCCGACGCGCGGCGCCGCTTCCTCGACCGGCTCGTGCTCGGCTTGAGGCCGGCGGCGGGAGAGGATCTCGCGCGCTACGAGCGCGCGCTCGCCGAGAGAAACGCGCTGCTCGCAAGCGGCCGCGCCGGCGCGCCGGGAGCCGAGGAGCTGGAAACCTGGACAGAGGAACTCGTTCGATCGGGAGCGGCCTTGCGCAGGCACCGCGCCGACGCGCTCGACGAGTGGAGGGTGTTTTTCGAGCCGCTCGCGCGCCAGGCGGGGGCGCAATTCGCGAGCATCCGGGTCGATTACCCGGCCGGAGAGGAGACCGTCGAGCGACTGCGGACCGCCTGCGAGCGGATGCTGCCGGTCGAGCGGCGCCGCGGGCACTCCCTCTGCGGCCCCCACCGGGACGACATCCTCCTGGCCCGCGGCGGCCGCGCGCTCGCGGCCGAGGCTTCTTCCGGAGAAACGCAGCGTCTGGTCGCTCTCGTCAAGCTCGCCGAGTGGCACGCCGTGTCGCGGGCGCGGTCCGAGGCGGCCCTGTTTGGCGCCGACGATTTCGACGCCGGGCTCTCGCGGGCCTCCGTCGAGGCCTTCCTGGCGGCCCTCCCCGCCGGGGCGCAGACGATTTTGACCACGGCGTCGGACCCGGGCCGCTGGAAGGGCCGGGCGGCCGTCGTCTGGATGCGCGCCGGCCGGGCCCTGCGGCAGGCGCCCCCCGCGGCCCTCTCGGCCTCGGGAGCGTGAAGCGCCCATGAGCACCGCCTACACCACCGACTCGATCAAGCTGCTGAAGGGCCTGGAGGCCGTCCGCAAGCGGCCCGGCATGTACATCGGCGACACCGACGACATCTCGGGGCTCCATCACATGGTCTTCGAGCTCGTGGACAACTCGATCGACGAGGCGCAGGTCGGCTACTGCGACCACGTCTCGGTGGTCATCCACGCCGACAACTCCGTCACCGTCGAGGACAACGGGCGCGGCATCCCGGTCGGAATGCACAAGGAGCACAAGCGCGAGACGCTCGAGATCATCATGACGGACCTCCACTCGGGAGGGAAGTTCGACGACAACTCCTACAAGGTCTCGGGAGGCCTCCACGGCGTCGGCGTCTCCGTCGTCAACGCGCTCTCCAAGCGGCTCGAGGTCGAAGTTCGCCGCGAAGGCAAGGTCTGGCAGCAGGCCTACGAGCGCGGGCGGCCCGTGGCGCCGATCAAGGCGGTCGGCACCGCCAAGAAGACGGGGACCAAGGTCACCTTCTGGCCCGACCCGGAGATCTTCTCGGTCACGGAGTTCCACTTCGACAGCCTCTCGCAGCGCCTGCGCGAGCTCTCGTTCCTCAATCCCGGTGTGGCGATCTCGATCCGCGACGAGCGCACCGAGAAGAAGCACGACTTCGCCTACGAGGGCGGCATCCGCTCCTTCGTCGAGCACCTGAACAAGACCAAGCAGCCCATCCACGACAAGGTCATCTACTTCCAGGAAATCAAGGGCGGCACCGGGGATCCCAAGCGGGACGCCGACAAGGAGCGCATCGAGGTCGCCCTCCAGTGGAACGACGGGTACGCCGAGACGATCTTCACGTTCACCAACACGATCAACAACCGCGACGGGGGAACGCACCTGGAAGGGTTCAAGACCGCGTTGACGCGGGCGATCCAGAAGTACGCCGACGCCAACGCCCTGACCAGGGCGCTCAAGGAGACCAGCCTCTCGGGAGACGACTGCCGCGAGGGCCTGACCGCGGTCGTCTCCGTGAAGGTGCGCGACCCCAAGTTCTCCTCGCAGACGAAGGACAAGCTCGTCTCCTCCGAGGTCAAGACCTGGGTTCAGCAGGTCGTCTACGAGAAGCTCGGCTCCTACCTCGAGGAGAACCCCCGGGTCGCGCGCAAGATCGTCGAGAAGATCGTCGAGTCGGCCCGGGCGCGGGAAGCGGCGCGCAAGGCCCGCGAACTCGTGCGGCGCAAGGGCGCTCTCGACAGCGGCGCGCTTCCCGGCAAGCTCGCCGACTGCCAGGAAAAGGATCCCGCCTTCTCCGAGCTCTTCATCGTGGAAGGAGACTCGGCCGGCGGAAGCGCCAAGCAGGGGCGCGACCGCCGCTTCCAGGCGATCCTGCCGCTGCGGGGCAAGATCTTGAACGTCGAGAAGGCGAGACTCGACAAGATGCTCGCCTCGGCGGAGATCCGAACCCTGATCACGGCGCTGGGGACGGGAATCGCGCAGGACTTCGACGCCACGAAGGTCCGCTACCACAAGATCATCGTCATGACCGACGCGGACGTGGACGGCTCCCACATCCGGACGCTGCTCCTGACCTTCTTCTACCGGCACATGCTTCCGGTCATCGAGAAGGGGTTCCTCTACATCGCGCAGCCTCCCCTGTTCAAAGTGACGGAGGGCAAGAAGGAGACCTACCTGAAGGACGAGAAGGAGATGTCCAAGTTCCTGCTCGCCCGAATCGGGGACGACCGCTCGCTTTCTTCCGAGATGTCGGGGGCCTCGGCCTCGGGCGCGAAGCTGGTCGGCCTTCTCGAGAAGATGGAGGAGTATCGGGGCCACATCGCCAAGCTCGCGGCGCGCGGCGTGCCCGAGGGCCTCGTGCGGGCCCTGCTCGACCGCGGCATGCTCGCGGCGCGCGACTTCGACGACAAGAAGAAGGTCGAGGAGCTGGCCCGGGCCTGCCGCGCCTTCGACACGGAGAAGCTCGAGGTGGTCGCCGACGAGGAGCACTCGGGCTGGGCGCTCGAGATGGTGCGGCGCGTCAACGGGGTGCCGCGGTCGGCCCGGATCGACGCGGAGTTTGCGGGCAGCTACGAGATCAAGCGGATCCGCGAGACGGCCCGATCGATCGGCGGGTTCCTGGACGGACCCTACATCGTCACCCGAAACGGGGAAACCGAGCGGCATCAGACGCTGCCCGGCGTCGTGGACGCGATCTACGAGGCGGCCAAGAAGGGGCTCCTCATCAACCGCTACAAGGGGTTGGGCGAGATGAACCCGGAGCAGCTCTGGGACACGACGATGGATCCCGAGACGCGGCGGCTTCTCCAGGTCGCGATCGAGGACGCCGTCGAGGCCAACGAGGTCTTTTCGATCCTGATGGGCGACGCGGTCGAGCCGCGGCGGGAATTCATCGAGAAGAACGCCTTGAACGTGAGGAATCTGGATATCTAGTTCACAGGTTTTCAATTCTCAGTTTTCAGTTCCAGAACCGAGAACTGAGGACTGAAAACTGACAACTCGTCATGACCACCAACCTGCTCACACCCGAGGAAAAGTTCCCCGTCACGATCGAGGACGAGGTCCGCCGGTCGTACCTCGACTACGCCATGTCGGTCATCATCGGCCGCGCGCTGCCCGACGTGCGCGACGGCTTGAAGCCGGTCCACCGGCGCTGCCTGTACGGGATGTGGGAGCAGGGGAACCTGCACAACAAGCCGTACCGCAAATCGGCGCGCATCGTCGGCGACGTGCTCGGCAAGTACCATCCCCACGGGGAGGGCGCCGTGTACGACTCCGTCGTGCGCATGGCGCAGGACTTCTCGCTCCGCTACCCCCTCGTCGACGGGCAGGGCAACTTCGGCTCGATCGACGGCGACAACGCCGCCGCGATGCGGTACACGGAAGTGCGGCTGACGCGGCTCGCCGCCGAGATGATCGGCGACGACATCGACAAGGAGACGGTCGACTGGACGCCCAACTACGACGGATCGCTCGTCGAGCCGACGGTGCTGCCGGCCAAGTTCCCCAACCTGCTGGTCAACGGCTCGGCCGGCATCGCGGTCGGCATGGCCACCAACATCCCGCCGCACAACCTGGCCGAGGTCGTGGACGCGACCGTTGAGCTGATCCGCAATCCCGACGCCACGCTCGCGCACCTCATGAGGAGGCTGCCGGGGCCCGACTTCCCCACCGCCGGGTTCATCCACGGCGCGCAGGGGATCAAGGATGCCTACAAGACGGGCCGCGGGATCGTGCAGGTTCGCGCCAAGGCGATGGTCGAGAAGGCGGCCCGCGGCGACAAGGAGTCGATCGTCGTCACCGAAATCCCCTACCAGGTCAACAAGGCGAAGCTGATCGAGCGCATCGCCGAGCTGGTCAACGAGAAGAAGCTGGAGGGGATCGCCGACCTGCGCGACGAGTCGGACCGGGACGGCATCCGGGTGGTCGTGGAGTTGAAGCGCGGCGAGAACGCCCAGGTCATTCTCAACAAGCTCTACGCCCTGACGCCGATGCAGTCCACCTTCGGGATCATCTTCCTCGCGATCGTCGACAACCAGCCGCGCATCCTGCCGCTGCACGACCTGCTGCGGCATTTCATCGACCACCGCAAGTCCGTCGTCATCCGGCGCACGCAGTTCGACCTGAAGAAGGCCGAGGAGCGGGCGCACCTGCTGCGCGGCCTCGCCCTGGCGCTGGCCAACCTCGACCAGGTCATCAAGATCATCCGGGCCTCGAAGGACCCGAAGGAGGCGAAGGACCGCCTGACCGCGGAGGTCTCGATGACACGGGGAGCCCTCGAGAAGTTCGTGGGCACGCCGCTCTCGGATTCGCCCGGAAAGGCCAAGGACAAGGACGTCCTGCGCCTCGACGACGTGCAGGCGCAGGCCATCCTCGACATGCGCCTGCAGCGGCTGACCGGGCTCGAGCGCGAGAAGATCGTCGCCGAGTTCAAGGAGGTCCTCGCGCTCATCGCGAAGCTGCGCGAGATCCTCGGCTCGGAGAAGCTGGTGCTCGACATCATCGTCGGCGAGCTCCAGGAGATCAAGAAGCAGTTTGCCGACGAGCGGCGCACCCAGATCGTCGCCGAGGCCTCCGAGATCGACATCGAGGACCTGATCGTCGAAGAGGACATGGTCATCACGGTATCGCGCGGGGGCTACATCAAGCGCTCTCCCCTCTCGCTCTACCGCGCGCAGCGGCGCGGCGGCAAGGGGCGCATCGGCGCGACGACCAAGGAAGAAGACGTCGTCGAGCATCTGTTCGTCGCCTCGACCCACGCCTACGTCCTGGCCTTTACCTCCAAGGGCCGGATGCACTGGATCAAGGTGTACGACCTGCCCCAGCTCGGGCCGGCGACGCGCGGCAAGGCGATCGTCAACCTGCTCAACCTCGGCCCGAACGAGCGGATCGTCGCGATGGCGGCCACCAAGGACTTTCCCGAAGACCGCTACGTGGTGTTCGCGACGAGGAACGGCCTGGTTAAGAAGACGGCCCTTTCCGCGTATGCGAACGTCCGGTCGGGCGGCATCATCGCGATCAACCTCGAGGACAAGGACGAGCTGCTGTCCGTGCGCATCACCGACGGCGAGCGCCAGATCTTCATCGGGACCAGCCAGGGACAGGGGATCCGCTTCTCCGAGAAGGACGTCCGCCCGATGGGCCGGGACACGACGGGCGTGATCGGCGTGACCTTGAAGAAGGACCACGACGCGGTCGTCGAGATGGACGTCGTGGAAGAGAGCGGCCACCTTCTCACGGTCACGGAAAAAGGCTACGGCAAGCGCTCCGAGGTCTCCGAGTACCGGTTCCAGGGGCGCGGGGGCTCGGGAGTCATCAACATCAAGGTGACCGACAAGAACGGGCCGGTCGTGGGCATCAAGTCCGTCACCGACGCCGACCAGCTCCTGCTGATCACCCAGAGCGGAATGCTCATCCGCATCAAGGTCAAGGACATCCGGGAGACCGGCCGCGCGGCCCAGGGCGTGAGGCTGATCAACCTCGAGGCGGGCGACCGGGTCGTCGCGGTCGCCAAGCTCGCCGAGACCGACGAGGGCGACGAGGAGCCGCAGGCGGCCCTGCCCGCCGCGCCCGAGCCCGCCTCAACCCGCTCGAAACCCGTTCGGGACAAGTCGGGAGCCCCGTTCCTCGCCGAAGACGACGAGGGCGACGAAGACTAAGAGCCCGAGGTCTTCCCGTCGGCCCGGGCGGAATTTCCCGGCCGCCGGAAATCGAGGACGAACGGGGCCTCTTCCCGGACCGGGAGAGGGCCGCGCCCCGGGGCGCCTCGTAGCAAGGCGGCATGAAACACCCCCTGTTTTTCTCGGCCGCCGCCCTGTCCATCGCGGCCGCCGCGGGCGCCCGGCAGACTTCCCGACCGGAAGAGGCGGCGATGTTTCGCGCCGACCCGCGGCACACCGGCGTCGTCCGAACCACGGCGATTCCTGACGTCTCCTGGGTCGAGGCGGTCGCCGAGCACGTCGAGTCGGCGCTCTCTTCGCGTCGGTCTCCCGGCGCCTCAAGATAGAATCCGCCGCCGAGTGCGATTTTTTCTGGACAGTGCCGGCCCGGACGACGCGAAAAAGGCCCGGGACTGGGGCCTGCTCGACGGCGTCTGGCTCTCGTTGCAGGCGGCCGAGGAGGCCGGGCTCGAGTACCGCCGCGCGGTGCGGGAGCTCTCGGGCCTGGCGGACGGCCCGGTCTGCGTCGAGCTTTCCGCCGACGACGCCAAGGGAATGTACAAGGAGGCCCGCGAGCTCGCCAAGCTCGGAAAGGATGTCGTCGTGCAGTTGCCGACGCATCCGGAGGGGATGCGGGTGGCGCGCCTGCTTTCGCAGGATCAGATCGCCGTGTGCGCCTCGGCGTGCTATTCCGCCGCGCAGGCGCTGATCGCCGCCAAGTCGAGCGTCGCTTACGTGGCTCCAGCAGTCGGACCGCTCGACGACGCGGGCTCGATCGGGATGGATCTGGTCGAGCAGATCATCCGGATCTACGACAACTACGGGTTCCAGACCCAGATCGTCGTCTCGGCGCTGCGCAACCCGGTGCACGTTCTCGACGCGGCGGTGATGGGAGCGGACGTCGCGGTCATCCCCCCGGCCGTGCTCGAGCAGCTCTTTCGCCACCCTCTGACGGACCGGCTGCTGGCCTCGAGAGAGCCATGAAAGTCTCCTCGGACCGGCTTCTCTATCTGTCCCGCGTCTTGACGCGCAAGCTCAAGGACAGCCACAACCTGATTCAGCGCGCGGACGAGGAGACGATCCGGCGCGCCGTCATGCGGGTCCTGGCCGACAGCTACAAGGAGCTCGAGGCGATCGAGGAGAAGGTCCAGGCGGCGCTTGCCAGGCGCCGGAACATCTCGCCGAGAGACCAGGAGTATTTGTTCAACCAGAGGCTGGGGGAGGAGCTCCGGAAGCACGGCGCCTAGATCCTTTTCTGGCCGAAAACTTCTGCTAGTGGCATTTTTTGATTATAATGTCTTTGTTGACAGTTATTTGCAATATATCTACAGTAGTTTGATTCCGTAGCGGCCTCCGCCGCCGCCCCCGTTGACTCCATCGTTCGCGAGAGTACAATTGGCTGGCCAATGAGCCAATTGGATATAGACCATTTCTCTCTGAATCGTGCGGCGAGAGAGCCCCTGGCCAATCAGCTTGCGGCGGCGATCGAGGCGCGGATTGCGACGGGCCAGCTGCGATCGGGCGACCGCCTGCCGACCACGCGCGAGCTCGCCTCGAGCCTCGGCGTCAACCGCGGCACGATCCAGGCGGCCTATCGGCGCTTGAGCGAGCGGCGCCTGGTCGAAGGCCGCGTGGGAAGCGGGACGGTCGTTCGGGCTGTTCCGGCGGAAGCCTCTGACTTCGACGTGTCTGCTCTGCTCTCGCGCCGGGTGCGAGGCACCGGAGAGGAGTCCGCGGTGACGCCGGCCGAGCCGGTAGTGGCCGACTTCTCGCGCCTGACGCCCGACGAGCGCTTCTTCCCGCTGGAGGAATTTACCCGCACGCTTTCCAGTGTCTGGAGCGGGCGGCGCGACCTGTGGCAGTACGCTCCGCCGCTCGGCCTGGCCGAGTTGCGCGAGGAGATCGCCCGGCGCCTCTGCGAGCACGGGGTCGAGCGCTCCCCCGAGGAGATCCTCGTCACCAGCGGCGCGCAGCAGGGTCTGGACCTGCTCCTGCGCACGTTCACGGACCCGGGAGACGCCGTCGCGATGGAATCGCCGACGTACTCCGGAGCCCTCGCGCTCGCCCGTTTTTCCGGTGTCGAGGCCGTGCCCCTGCCCATGAGCGAGCAAGGGCCGGATCCCGCTCCCCTGCTGGGCCGTCGGGTGAAGCTCGTCTACCTGATGCCGGAACGGCAGAACCCGACCGGCGTGACGACCCCCGAGGCGCGCCGGGACGAGGTCCTCGAGGCCGCGCTCGCCGCCGGAGCGCTCGTCGTCGAGGACGGTTACGAGGAGCCGGAATCGGGCCACCGCCCGTTGGCCGCGAGAAGGCCCGAGCGGACAATCTGGCTGGGGACGCTGTCCAAGGACCTGGTGCCGGGGTTTCGAATCGGCTGGCTCGCGGGACCGGCCGCGATCATCGAGCGGCTGGCTCTGGTCAAGCGCACCGCCGACTTCCAGACGCCCCTGCCGCTGCAGGCCGCGGTCGCCGATTTTCTGCGGGCCGGCGCGGACCGCAAGGCGCGACAGAAGCGCGCCTTCGAGGTGGAAATGCGGCGGCTCTCGGCAGCCCGGGCCCTGCGGGCGCACCTGCCCCAGGTTTCCTGGTGGGGCGGAGAGATCGGCAATCCGCTCTTCTGGCTTCACCTGCCGCCGGGCGTTTCCGGCCGGCGGGTGTCCGAGGCGGCGGCTGCCCGCGGTGTGGGCGTTGCGGCCGGCGCGGATTTCGATCCGAAGGGGGAGGATCGTCCGAACCTGCGCCTGTCGGTCTCGCGGGTGGACAAGCGGGACGTGGATCGGGGAATCGCGGTGCTCGCGGAAGCGGTGAACGTCGTCATCGCCTCCGCGGGGGCGCGGGGAATGCCGGTGGTATGAGGCGCAACTTTCAGCGGGAGGGAGCCGTGAGCATCAGCGAGAGTTTTCGGGTCAAGGTTGGATTGGCGGAAATGCTCAAAGGCGGCGTCATCATGGACGTCGTCAACGCCGAGCAGGCGAAGATCGCCGAGCAGGCCGGGGCCGCGGCCGTCATGGCCCTCGAGCGCGTGCCGGCCGACATCCGCCGCGAGGGCGGTGTCGCGCGCATGTCGCCGGTGTCGAAGATTCGCGAGATTCAGGCGGCGGTGTCGATTCCGGTGATGGCCAAGTGCCGCATCGGGCACTCCGCCGAGGCGAGGATTCTGGAGGCGCTGAAGGTGGACTTCATCGACGAATCGGAGGTCCTCACACCGGCCGACGAGGAGAACCACGTCTACAAGCACGACTTCAAGGCGCCCTTCGTCTGCGGATGCCGGAACCTGGGCGAGGCGCTGCGCCGTATCGGCGAGGGAGCGGCGATGATCCGCACGAAGGGGGAGGCCGGGACGGGCGATGTGGTCCACGCCGTCAAGCACCTGCGGGAGGTCCAGCGCCAGATTCGCAACCTGACGCTGCTTTCGCGCGACGAGCGGATGGCGGAGGCCAAGCGCCTCCAGGCGCCCTATGAGCTGGTCGTCGAGGTCGCGGAGACCGGGAAACTTCCCGTCCCGAATTTCGCCGCGGGAGGAATCGCGACGCCCGCCGACGCGGCCCTGTGCATGTCGCTCGGCGCCGAATCGGTTTTCGTGGGCTCGGGCATCTTCAAGTCGGACGACCCCGAGCGCCGGGCGCGCGCGATCGTCAAGGCGACCACGCACTGGCGGGATGCGCAGGCTCTGGTCGAGGCGGAGGAGTCGCTCGGCGCCGGAATGAAGGGCATCGAGGCGGCGAGCCTGCCGGCGGAGTCCCAGCTTCAGACGCGCGGCTGGTGAGGGCATCGGATGATCGGGCGCTCGGGTGATCGCATGGTCGCACGGCCGGAGCATCGCGAAGGAGGCGGGGGAGACGCGATCGCGGTCCTGGCCCTTCAGGGCGACTTCGAGGCGCATCGGCGAAAGCTCGCCCGGATGGGCCTCGACTCGTTCGAGGCTCGGCGTCCGGAGGAGCTGTCGGGCGCGGCGGGCCTGGTCCTTCCCGGCGGCGAGTCGACGACGCTCTGGAAGTTCTTCGAGGCGGAGCCCTGGGAAGAGGCCCTCTCGCGTTTTGCCGCGAGCCTCCGGCCGATTCTCGGGACTTGCGCGGGCACGATCCTCCTCGCCCGCGAGGTGACCCATCCGGCCCAGAAGGGGCTCGGGATCATTGACATTTCCGTCGAGCGAAACGCCTACGGGCGGCAGATCGACTCCTTCGCCGGCGAGGTCGAGGCGCCGGCGCTCGGGGGGAGCCTTCCGGCCGTCTTCATCCGGGCGCCCCGGATCCGGCGCGTGGGAGAGGGCGTCGAGGTGCTCGCGACGCTTCGCGGCGAGCCGGTCCTCGTGCGGCAGCGCAACGTGGTCGCGGCGACGTTTCATCCGGAGCTGACCGAGGACGACCGGGTGCACGAGCTGGCTTTTGCGCCGCGCGAGGCGGGCGGGGGAGCAGCCGGTCCGGCCGGGGCGCGAGTCGGGGCGCGGGCTTGAGCCTCGTTCGAGTCGAGCGCCGCGACGAAGTCGCCGTCGTGACGCTCGACCACCCGCGGGCCAACGCCTTCTCGCCCGAGATGGTGGGCGATCTCTCGAAGGCCTTCGCCGGGAGCGCCGACGCCGGTAGCGTTGTGGTCGCTTCCTCGACTCCCGGAATGTTCTCGGCAGGCTGGGATCTGCCTTATCTCTTGACGCAGGACCGGCGGGGCTTCGAGAGGTTCGTCTCGGCCTATTGTGACCTCGTGCGGCAGATCTTCGCCTTCGAGCGTCCGGTCGTGGCGGCGCTCTCGGGTCACGCGATCGCCGGCGGCCTGATCGTGGCTGCGGCCGCGGACGAGCGCATCGCCGCGGAAGGCCGGGCAGAGCTCGGCCTTTCCGAGGTGCTGCTCGCGGTCCCCGTCCCGGCGTGCCTTCTCGAAGTCTTTCGCCATGCCGTCGGCCCGCGCGCCATGGAGCGGCTGGCCGCGACCGGCGAGAACCTCTCCGTCGAGGGCGCGCTCGCGGTCGGGCTGGTCGATCGCGTCGTGCCTGCGGAGAGCCTGCTCGAGGAGGCCACGGCCCGCGCGCGGCTGCTGGCCGGGCGCCCCGGGCGGGCCTATGCCTCGATCAAGCTGCGTTGCCGGGCGGCCGCCCTCGCGCGATTCGACCAGGCTCGCAACGGCGATCCCTTCGCGGATTTCTGGAACTCCGAGGACGCCCAGGGGCGGATTCGAGCGCTCGTGGAGAAGTTGAAGAAACGGTGAACGGCTCCTGGTGAACGGCCGCCGGCCGGGCACCGGGCGGTCCGACAGCGGGACGGCGCAGTGAATCCCCATCTCCCGATCGACGAGATCCTCGAGGCGCTCGACCTGTCCCGCGCCGAGCCCGGCCCGGGCCTTCTCGAGGCTCTCTTCGCGCGGTTCAACGCGCGTGTCCCCTTCGAGACCGCTTCGAAGATCGAGCGCGACGCGGAGGTCGCCGACCCGGAGGAGAAACCGCGGCGGCCGGATCTCTTCTGGAGGGAGCATCTGCAGTCGGGATCGGGCGGAACGTGCTTCGCGAGGGTCGCGGCCTTCGACGCGTTGCTCGCGGCGCTTGGTTTCCCGACGCGCAAGATCCTCGGGCGCGTCCAGCGAGACTTCGACCACGCGGCCCAGATCATCGAGCTGGCGGGACGCTCGTGGATCTGCGACGTGGGGTTTCCGTTCCCGGCGCTGCTGCCGGCCGAAGCGGGGCAGGTCGACACGTCGGCCGGTCCGATCCGCGTCCGTCCCACGGAGCGAGGGCTGTCCGTGGATCTGGGCGGCGTGCCGGAGGGGCCGCGGCGGGCCGAGCTCTTCCTGGAGCCCGTCGCCGAGGAGACCTTCGCGCGGCGGTGGCGGGAGACCTACCGGCCCGGCTCGAAGTTTCTGAGCTCCGTCTCGCTGCGGCTGCAACGGGAGAACCGCGCCGTCTCGTTCGCCGCGGGGGAGGTGCGCGTGGACGACGCTCATTCGCGCCTGACCGTGCCGCTTCGGACCGCGCGGCCGGCGCGGCTTTCCGAGATCTTCGGCGTCGATGCCGGCTTGCTCGCGCGGGCCTTCGAGCGGGTCGGCGATCCTGGTCCGTCGAGCGGCGACGCGTCGCTCACGGCCTACCTGGAGACCCAATGCGATCCCGGGCAGGCCTTCTCCGCGATCGCGAGCCCTGCCGGCTACCGGCGCCTGCTCGAGGGGGTGGCGGCCGTCTCGAGCGAGGAGGCGACCGAAGACGGCTGGACGCTGAGGCTGTCTCCTCCCGCGCCCGGGCCGGCCGGGAACGACGGCGGCTTCGAGGAGCGCGTCCGGCTCGATGCGGCCAGGCGCCGTCTCGAAGTCACGCGGCTCGCCGGGCAGACGCGGTTCGAGTCCTTCTTTCGAGCCGAACGGCGCGGGGAGAAGTCCTACCTGCTGCGCGGCGCGCGGCTGCAGGGCCCCCGGGAGGACCTGCTGCGCAACGACTCGCTGCGCGGCCGCCTGGCGGCGGGGCTCGCGGTGGATCTGTTGGCGTGGGAGAGGAAGATCAGTCCTTAGTCCCTGGTCCCTGGTCGGGAAGTCGCTCGTTCGAATCCCGACTAAGGACTAGGGACCAAGGACTAAGGACCAGGAACTGGCCACCCCGGCCTTCAAAAACGAAAGCTTCTCTCTTCGTCGAGCAAATGCAGCCTCGGCTCCTCGAGCGCCTCGAGCTCGCGCCGGATGCGGGGCAGGGAGAACGGCTTCAGGTGATAGAGGAAGATCGGAACGCGCGGCGGCAGCTTGGGCAGCTCCTGAGAAACCAGACGCGGTGTCAGGTGCAAGGAGTCCGCCGCGAGGCGTTCCTCCCGATCCGAGAAGGAGCACTCGAGAAAGATCGCCTTGACGTGGCGAATCCTTCGCGCGGCGACCCAGAGCCGCTCCGTCGGTCCGGTATCTCCGGAAAAGACGACCGCGCCGCCGTTGGCCGACACCAGGTACCCGTAGGTCGGCACGACGTGGTTGACCAGGTAGGGCGTCACCGAGAGCGTTCCGGCGAGAAAGGCGCGTCCCTCCGTCAGCGGCCGGTATCGGATGGTCGGCCGCGCGATCGAGGGGAAGCGCGTGAAGTCCGGCCAGGTCGTGTCGTTGAAGACGTGGCGGCGCACGGCCTCGAGCACCGGCTCCGGGGCGAGGATCTCGAGCGGCGAGGGGAGACTTCCGTGCAGGTTTGCCGCCAGGAAGGGCAATGAGGTGATGTGGTCGAAGTGCGCGTGCGTCAGGAAGACCCGGCGGATGCGGCGCTGCGCGGCCAGAGGCAGCGTGTCGGTCAGGGCGCCCGCGTCCAGCGCCGACTCGCCGTTGAGGAGAAACGTGGTCAGCCTGTAGCCGGGCGCCGAGCCGCCGTACGGGCCGAGCACGCGGACAGCCAGAAATTTCTTGCGGGGCACGCGGGAAGAATTCTAGCCCTCCCGGCGCGCCGCGTCCTCAGGCCGTCCCGCTAGAAGGTGTAGCCGATGTACCAGGTCGTCTTCACGCCCTGGTAGATGTTGGGATTCACCTGCCCGTTGAAGATCAGCGAGTCCACGTAGTTCGATTTCAACAGCTTGGAGAAGTCGATGTGGACCGGCAGGCCCAGGATCGTCACGTCGATGCCGCCCCCGTAGGAGGCGACGGCGTCCTGGAACTGTTGCGTATCCGAGTTCCAGAGCTGGAAGTGGCCTCCCTTCAACTTCGCGCCTCCGATGTCGAAGAAGAAGTGCGCACGCACGTCCCGGAACCCGATCCAGGGAAGCGCCAGCAGATCCACCAGCGGGAACCGGAACTCGAAGTTCGCATAGGCGCAAGCGTTGCCGTAGATGAACCCGTAGTCGAGGCCGCGGAAGGTGTCCAGGCCGCTGAACTGGCAGATGTCCGGGACGTTGCCTTTCGATTGCATTGCGGCCGCCCGGAAGGCGAAAAGCATCCGCTTGCTGATGGGCAGGTACTCTCGAAGGTCGACCGTCCCCGTCGCCGTCAGCGTCGAGCCGATGTTCGAGCCCGGTGGGAATGATTCGTCCTTCTTGAAGTCCGGAGCATAGGAGTAACCGAGGAGGAACCGGTAACCGGCGCGGGGTCCCCAGGACTGGTATTCCGTCGTGTCGCCGATCAGCTGGGCGCTGATCTGGGGGTAGTTGTTCTTCACCGGAGCGAAGCCCACGTTTGGCAGACCCCCCGTCGAGGACCCGACGAGATAGTTGTAGTCGAGGTTTCGCGAGATGAAAGAGAGGTCTCCCTCGATGCGGAAATAGCGGGACAGGGGATAGGTCCCGAGGAAGGAGCCGCCGGTGTAACGGGCCGCCTGGCGGGTGCGCTCGAGGATGACCTGTCCGCCGAGGGTCCCGTAGCCCAGGTAGTAAGTCCGGTAGTCGAAGAGACGGATGCCTTTCTGGAAGCGGCGCGTCAGGTTGTAGTAGGCGAAGTCGAACTGCGTGAAACTCGAGATCGACGAAATGATCGCGATGAAACGCCGGTCGCCCAGGTTGTCGCCGAAGGTCAGGACGGTGTCCGAATAGAACGTCTGGTCGGTGTTGACCCCGGCCAGCACCTGGGCGTTCTCGAGGTAGAGCTTTCTCGAGGGCTTCGCGGCCACCTTCTCGGGGTCGATCGAGACCTCGATCGGCGGCTGATAGGGCGTGACCTGGATCGGCGTGGCGGGGGTGATCGCCGGAGCCAGGTCCGGCAGCCTCTTCGCGGGCTTCTTGGGATCGGCGATGTAAAGCTGGAAGCGCCCCTTGTAGTAGGCCGTGAAGACGAGCTTCTCGGCGTTGTCCTTGCCGATGAAGGCGGTCGGCCCGAAGGCGCCGCCCACCACGTCGGTGTGCAGGAGGGACTCTCCCGTCTCGAGGTTGACCGAGTAGATGTTGTAGATGCCGCCTTCGCGGTCGGAAGTGAAGTAGAGGCGTTTGCCGTCCGGAGACAACGAGGCGTCCTCGTCGTTTCCCTCACCGTAGGTCACCTGCTCGCGGGACTCGGGCGACTCCGGGTGGAAGCGGAAGATCTTCGAGACCGTCCCCCGCACCGAGGAGTAGTAGATCCAGCGCCCGTCGGGAGAGAAGACCGGCCCGAAGTCGTAGGACTCGTCGTCGGTCAGATTCGTGATGGAGCGGGTCGCCGTGTTGTACGCGTAGATGTCCGCGCGCCCCGCCTTCATCGCGCGGAAGGCGATCAGGCTTCCGTCGGGGGAGAAGGCCGGGTTCAGCTGCTGGTCGACGTCCGGCATCTCGACGCGCTCGCGAAGGTCGCCGGTCAAAGCATCGAGGATCAGCAGGTCCCGCCCGCGCTCGCGCCGGGCGAAGACCGCGATGGAGTTGCCGTCGGAGGACACCGCCAGATCGACCCCCTGCTGCGGGCCGGTCGTGATCCACTGGGCCACGATGTACTCGTAGGCGGTCTTGCGCCCCTTGGTCAGGTTCTTGAAGAGCTTTCGGTCCCGCGTGGACATCACGACGACGTCGGCGTCCTCCTTGTAGGTCGAGATGGCGACGACGAAGTCCCCCGAGGGGTAGTACCGCGGCGAGGTCTCGGCCGACGGCGTGTCCTCGATCTTGAACCGCTCGCCGTAGTCGATCGGCTCTCCCTTCTCGGTCAGGATCTTCAGGTAACGCTTCCGCAGATAGCGGCGGAACTTGATGTCGAAGTCTTCCGCCGTTTCGTTGAAGGTCCGCTTCACGGTTTTCTCGACGCTCGGGCCGAGCTGGTTTCGATACTCGAAGACGAAGTCCCGAACCGCGTCCTTGCCCCATTCGGCGCTCATGAAGTCGAAGACCGCGTGGCCGAAGCGGTAGGCGAAGAAGCCGAAGATGCCGCGCTCGGCGATCTCGGGAACGCGGTCCGACAGCACGGCGTCCCGCAGGACCATCCGATCCTTGTCGTCCTCGTCCTTTCCGAAATAGGAGGCCATCCCCTC
Source organism: Acidobacteriota bacterium (assembly GCA_050257975.1). Taxonomy (GTDB): domain Bacteria; phylum Acidobacteriota; class Thermoanaerobaculia; order UBA5066; family Gp7-AA6; genus DATBFU01. The sequence goes on along the minus strand of JBLMXY010000080.1, from coordinate 82,111 downwards.
CATCAGCCACTGCGGCGCGGAGGTCGTCATGGCTCGCAGGTAGTTGCCCCCGAACAGGATCTCGAACTGGAAGACGTGGGTCAGCTCGTGCGCGATCAGTTGCTGCAGCTTCTCGTCGGGCAGGTCGACGGGCAGCACCATCCGGTTGCGAGAGGGCAGCGCGAAGGCCCCGACGCCCTCCGGGATGAACGTCAGCTCCGTGTTCGTCTGCTCGAAATCGGAGTGCGTCGCGTAGTAGATCAGGTTGATCGGCTTGGGAATCTGGAAGTTGAGCTCCCGCGAGATGTCGTCGTACGCGCTCTCGGCGAAGGACGCCACTTTCTGCAGCGACGTCTGCTCCCTCTCGTAGAAGTAGATCGTGAAGTGCGTCGACCGGTAGGTCTTCCAGTCGAACTTGTCGTAGACGATCTTGTTCTCGCCGAAGGCCCATTCCGGGTTGTCCAGGTAGATCTGCGCCGCGGCGGGGGAAGCGGCCATCGCCGCGACCGCGAGGGACAGGACGATTCGCTTCATGCTTTCCCCGCCTCCTTCCGGTTCGTCAGCTCGTGAAGAGGTAACGGTCGGCTTCCCGCTCGCGGGCGACGAAGAGATTCAGGATCTGGTTTTCGAGCGAGAAGAGATTCTCGAAGAGCCCCTGCAGCTCGTCCGAGCGCTGGCTGCCGCCCGACTGGCGGAAGTCCTTGAACTCGTCCTGCAGCAGCTTTTCGCCCGAACGCCCGTCGAAGACGACGAAGACGATGTCGAAGAGGAAGCCGCTCTGCTCGACGTAGACCTGCCGGTAGTAGGTCTGGCCGTTGATGGGAGAGACGTACTCCTCCGTCTTGTACCCGGACCGGTCTTCGACCTTGAACTCGAGGCTTCCCGAGACCAGCACTTCGCCGCCGGTCGTGTTGCCAAGCGAGCGCCAGAATTCCGTCGCGCGGCCGAGCTCGGTCAGGCTCTGTGTCGGCAGCTTCAGGTCCGCGGGGGCCTCGGTCACTTCGAGCTTGGTCTTCTTCTCGATCTGGCGCTTCAGGAACCGGTGGAACTCCGCCTGGAGGTCGACGTTCTGGAGGCGCTTGTCCCGGGCCTTCTCGGCCTCCGTGACAATGAGAAAGGGGGCGAGCACGATTTTTTCGTTTCCGCGGAGGGGCAGGCGGGGCTTGAGGGGCAGTCGCAGGCGAACCTGGCTGACGGAGGAGCAACCGGCGCAAGCCGCCAGGAGCAACAGGACGGCGCCGCGAGCCGGGAAGCGGCGCGGGGGAGGCGCCGGGTTAGGACGCACCGGCGGCTTTCCCCGTCGTGCGGGTGTACGAGGTGTAGAACTCCGCGAAGCGGGCGTAGTTGCGGCGGATGTAGTTGTCCTGCGGATCGAGCTCGAGAGCCTTCTTGTACTCCTCCAGGGCGCGCGCGAAGTCCCCGGTCGCCTCGAGCGCCACGGCCAGGTTGTTGTGCGCCCGGGCGTTCTTCGGATTGGCGGCGATCGCCTTCTCGAACCGGAAGGCGGCCTCGCGCCAGAGGCCCTTTCGCGCGACGTCGGCGCCAAAGGAGATCTGCGTGCCCATGTCGCCCGAGCCGGAAGCGCATCCGGCTCCGATCGCGACCGGCGCAAAGAGAAGGGCGATGGCGAGGGCTCGGTGCTTCAATGCGGCTCCAACGGTGCGCATTATAGGAAAGCCTTCCCGCGAGCCGATTCTTCCCGGCTTCCCGCCGGAGGCCCGGCGCCGCCGGCAGTCCTGCGCGGTGACGCGCGGGCCCGCTAAATGTAAGGTTAGAGAAGGATGAAGGATGCCCTCGGCCGGCGCGCGGCCATCGCCTGGTCCCGCGAAAGGGAGCTGACCCCGCAGCGGCTCTGGCCCGCCCTGAGGGAGCGGGGCAGTGTCGAGGCGTTGCTCGCCGCGGGCGAGGAGGATCTCTCCCGGCTGCTCGGATCCGCGGAACGGGCGCGCGCCGCGCTGCGCGCTCCGGAGGACGCCCGGGCCGAACGCTGGGCCACGGAGATCGAGCGCTCCGGGGCGCGTCTGCTCACGCCGTTCGACGAGGAGTATCCCCGCCATCTCGCGGAGATCGCCGACCCGCCCCTCGTTCTCTTCGCGGTGGGCAGCCTCGAGCGGCTCCGCTCGCCCGCGGTGGCCGTGGTGGGCTCCCGCGAGGCGACGCGATACGGGCGGGACGTGGCCGCGAGCCTGGGAAAGGCGCTTTCGGCGGTCGGCGTCTGTGTCGTCTCGGGGCTCGCCCGCGGGGTCGACGCGGCGGCCCACGAGGCGGCGATCGAGGGGCCGGGCGGAACCCTCGCCGTTCTGGGATGCGGCCTCGACTTCGACTACCCGCGCGAGAATGCGCGCCTCAAGCAGGAGATCGCGCGTCGGGGGCTGCTCTTGACCGAGTTCCCGCCGGGCACGGAGCCCCGGCCGCAGAACTTTCCGATCCGCAACCGGATCATCGCGGGCCTGGCCGCCGGTGTCGTGATCGTCGAGGCTTCGCGCCGGTCCGGGTCGCTGATCACCGCGCGTCTTGCCGCGGACTTCGGGCGGGACGTCTTCGCCGTCCCCGGCAGCGTTTTCTCCGAGACCTCCGCGGGAGCCCACGAGCTGCTTCGCGACGGAGCGATCCTCTGCCGCGGAGTGGAAGACATCTTCGCGGAGCTGTTTCCCACGCTCGGCGCGCCGGCTCCGCTCGCCGCGGCCCCGGTGGCCCCGGCCGAGCTTTCGCCGGAAGCGCACCGGCTCTTCGAAGTGCTGCGGGGCGAGCCGGATGCGTCGGCCGAGCAGCTGGTCCGGCAGACCGAGATGGCGGCGGCGGTCGTTCTGGCCGCCCTCATGGAGCTCGAGGCCGCGGGGCTTGCCGCGGAGTCAGACGGCCGATACCGGCTGGTGCGGCGTTGAAGACGCGCGCCGTTGCGCAGGAAGGTCCCTCGCCTCAAGAGGATGGGGTGAGGGAATCGCCGCGTGTTGACGGTTGGTGGAAGGAGCGTGGTTTGCGCTTTCGCCGGGGTTGTGGCAGTTTCCACCGCCCTGTGACGTTGGTGTCGGCCGCTCGGCGCGGCCGGGAGAGGGCAGAGAGCAGCCCGCGGCAACCGAGCAAGACTCTCGGGCGCCGCGGTCTCACCCAATGAAGGAGCGATCCGGCAAGTCTCTGGTCATCGTCGAGTCGCCGGCCAAGGCGAAGACGCTCGAGAAGTTTCTCGGACGGGACTTCCGCGTGCTGGCCTCCTACGGCCACGTGCGCGACCTGCCCAAGAAGGGCCTCGGCGTCGATCGCAGCCACGCGTACGAGCCGACCTACGAGATCCTGAAGGGAAAGGAGAAGACGGTTGCCGAGCTGAAGAAGGCCGTCCAATCGGCCTCGGCCGTCTATCTCGCCGCGGATCCGGACCGCGAGGGAGAGGCCATCTCCTGGCACCTGCACGAGACCCTCAAGCCCGGGACGAAGGGGATCGCCTTCCGCCGCGTGCGCTTCAACGAGATCACGAAGAACGCGGTGCTCGCCGCCATGAAGGAAGCGGGCGAGATCGACGGGCGCCTGGTCGACGCCCAGCAGGCCCGCCGCATCATCGACCGGCTGGTCGGCTACGAGGTGTCCGACCTCCTGTGGAAGAAGATCTGGAGGGGGCTCTCGGCCGGGCGGGTCCAGACGGTCGCGCTGCGCATCATCTGCGAACGGGAAAAGGAGATCGAGGCCTTCCGGCCCGTCGAGTACTGGACGCTCGACGCCGATCTGGAGGCATCCGCTCCGCCGCCGTTCGTCGCGCGGCTTCTCTCCTTCGAGGGGGAGAAGCTCAAGTTCGACGGCTCCGATCCGCGCCTCGACTCGGAAGAGAAGACCCGACGCGTGCGCGAGGCGGTCGAGGGCGCCGTCTGGCGCGTGGCGAAGGTCGAGACCGCCGAGCGGCGAAAGACCCCGCCGCCGCCCTTCATCACCTCGCAGCTCCAGCAGGCGGCCGCGCGCCGGTTCTCCCTCGCGGTTCGCCGCACGATGCAGATCGCCCAGCGCCTGTACGAGGGGCGCGAGATCCCGGGACGGGGGACGGTCGGCCTGATCACCTACATGCGCACCGACTCGACGCGCGTCTCCGCGGAGGCCCTGACCGCCGTGCGCGAGCTGATCGCGCGGCGTTACGGGGACGAGTCGCTGCCGGACTCGCCGCGCTACTTCAAGAGCAAGCGCGACACCCAGGACGCGCACGAGGCGATCCGCCCGACCTACCTCGATCTGCCCCCCGAAGAGGTGCAGGCCCACCTGGCGCCGGAGGAGGCGCGGCTGTACCGGCTGATCTGGGAGCGGTTCGTCGCTTCCCAGATGGCGCCGGCCGTCTACGACACCGTCGGCGCCGACATCGAGGCCGGGCCGGCCGTCTACCGCGCCTCGGGCTCCACGCTGAAGTTCGCGGGGTACCTGGCCGCCTACGGCGTCGAGGTCGGCGAGGAGGAGGAGCCGGAGGCCGAAGGGGGCGCGAAACTGCCGTCCCTGCGGGAAGGGGAGGTCTTGAAGCTGCTCGCGTTGAAGCCCGAGCGCAAGCAGACGCAGCCTCCGCCGCGCTTCAACGAGGCTTCCCTGGTCAAGTTTCTCGAGGAAAACGGCATCGGCCGCCCCTCGACATACGCCGAAATCCTGCGCAAGCTCGAGCAGCGCGAATACGTCCGCAAGAAGGACCGCCGCTTCATCCCGACTGCGCTCGGGCGAACGGTGCTCGAGCTTCTGATCCCGTACTTCGACGACTTCTTCGAGACCGGCTACACCGCGCGCATGGAAGAGGCGCTGGACGAGGTCGAGGAGGGCAAGCTCTCCTGGACCAAGGCGCTCTCCCGGTTCGACAAGACGTTCACGAGCGACCGCAACCGCGCGCTGCGCGACATGGTGTCGGGCAAGGCCGGCATCCCGCTCGGGCAGGCGCGCGACCTGCTCTCCTTTCCGGTCGTGCCGGAGGTCGCGGAGAAGTGCCCACGCTGCGGAAAGAAGCTGAAGCTGCGCATGGGCAAGAACGGCCTCTTCGTGGCCTGCAGCGGGTACCCGAGCTGCACCTTCACCGAGAACATCCCCGATCCCGAAGAGGACGCGGTGGACGTCTCGGATCTGGAGAAGACCACGTGCGACGAGTGCGGCTCTCCGATGAAGGTGCGTCAGAGCCGGGCCGGCGGAACGTTTCTGGGCTGCAGCGCGTACCCGAAGTGCCGCAATGTGATCAACGTCCACATCGCCGGGGGCAAGGCCGAGGCGCGCCCCGACGAGCCGACCGGCCAGATGTGCCCGGAGTCCGGGCACCCGCTCGTGCGGCGCCACGGGCGCTACGGCGCCTACATCGCCTGCAGCGGCTACCCCGCGTGCAAGTACAAGCCTCCCAAGCCGGTCCGGGACACGGGAGTGCGATGCCCCAAGGACGGCGGGATCATCGCCGAGCGCCGGGGACGGTTTCGCCCCTTCTACGGGTGCGTGAACTACCCCAAGTGCGACTTCACGCTGTCCGCGCGCCCGATTCCCGAGGCGTGCCCGAAGTGCGGAAATCCGTATCTGCTCCTGCGCGAGCGCAAGTCGGGCAACGCCCTCGCCTGCGACCGCGGCGGGTGCGGCTTCGAGAAGCCGGCCGGCAAGCTTCCGGAGATGACCGAGACGCTGCTCTCCTCGCCCGCGGCCGAGACCCGGCCGGCCCGGGCCGCGAGACCCCGAAAGGCGAAGGAGGCCGCGCCGGAAGCCGGGGACTCCGGGCCCGCCGCCGCGCGCAAGAAGCCGCCCCGCCGGCGCGCCGCCCGATAAGGGCCGCCGCCGCGGTCCGACGCGCGCGAGCGGCGCGCCCGCTCAGTTGTCGCCGGGCGGGGCGTTCAAGAACCGCCGAAGCGGGTCCTTGAAGGGAAACCGCTGCGCCCACTTCCAGACACGGTCGGACAGCGGCGGCCGCGCGGCGGGATTCTTGAAGCAGTCCGCGCAGCGCGGGAGCCGCGAGAAGTCGTGCCGGCGAAAGCCCTCCTCGATCGTCGCGAGGAAGGGGGATCCGGCGATCTCGACGATCCCCTTCTCGCGCATGTTTCCGAGCTTCTGCGTCCCGTCGTAGTCGTAGCAGCAATGCGTCACGTCGCCGTTGCACAGGATGACGAACCACTGCCAGGGCGTTCCCTGAAAGCACCCGTAGTAGGCCTGGTGGAGCTCGGTGACCTCGGCGGTGTCCAGGCCCTCGCACGTCTTCTGGATGACGGCCGCCTGCGGGTAGCGGTCGAGCTCGAAGAACCGCCGGAAGTCGCGCACCGACTCGTCGTGCGTCATCTTCGTGATCATCCGCTGGATTTCGACGGTGATCGGCTTGCCCCGGGACATCTCGAGAAAGCGGCGGATGTTCTCGACCACGGTCTCGAAGCGGCCGCCCTTGCGAACGATCGGATAGACCTCGGGCTTCAAGGTGTCGATGCAGAGCCGGATGCGCGAGAGCGAGGTCGCGAGCAGGTCCCGCGCGAGCTTCTCGTTCAAGAGCGTCGCGTTGGTCGAGACGCAGACCCCGGGGAAGAGGTCGATCGCCTCGGGCAGCCGCCTGTACATCAAGGGCTCGCCCATCTCGTGCAGGTAGCGCATCGTCAGGCCGAGCTCCCGCATCTGCCGGGCGACGTCTTCCACCAGGTCCCACGGCGCGTCCTCGTAGGGCCGCGTCAGGTCGTCCATCGGGCACATCCCGCAGCGCAGGTTGCAGCGGCTGGTCAGCTCGAGGGCGAACTTGAGCGACTTGAGCCTGAGGCCGTTCTTGTCGCGGCTCATCGGTCCGGGCAAACGCGCGGGCGCGGCATGAAGGAGCCAGTCTAGACCAGAGTGTTGCCGCGACTCGGATCGTCCGGCTCTCGGTTACGATTCCCGCAGGCGAGCTGCGCCCCGCCCACGAGGAGATTGCGATGCGCCCGACCCCTTCGGTCCTGCTGCGTTTGACGGCCGTCCTGCTCGGCCTGGCGGCAGCCGGCTCTCCGGCGTCGGCGCGCGAGCTCCACTGGCGCGCGGTGGACGTTCGGGCGCGGCTCGATTCCGCGGGCGCCCTCCACGTCGTCGAGCGTCAGGCGATGGTCTTCACGGGCGACTGGAACGGGGGAGAGCGGATCTTTCGGATCCTGCCCGGCCAGAGCCTCGCCCTGGAGGGGCTGACCCGCATCGGGTCGGACGGGCAGAAGCATCCGCTCTCCGCCGGGGATCTCTCCGCGGTCGACCAGTACGCGTGGAAAGACGCGCGGACTCTGCGCTGGAGAAGCCGGCTGCCCTCGGACCCGCCCTTCGATCGCACCGAGATCGTCTACGAGATCGCCTACGCGCTCTCCGGCATCCTGGTCCGCGAGGGAAGCGGCTACCTTCTCGACCACGACTTCGTCTTTCCCGACCGCTCGGGATCGATCGAGAAGTTCACTCTCGCGCTCGAACTCGACTCCGCGTGGCGCCCCGCGCGCCCCCTGCCGCCGTCCTTTGCGCGCGGCCCTCTGCCGCCCGGCGAGAGCTTCGTCTTGCGCATCCCCCTCCAGTACACGGGAGCGGGCCGGCCGGGCGCCGTCCGGATCGTGGCGGGGCGCGCGCAGCGGCTGGCGGCGTTTCTGCTCCTCGCGGCCGCGGCCGCCGCCCTCTACGCATGGTTTCGGGCGCGGGAAAAGTCGCTGGGCCGGTTCGCGAGCGGGCCTCCTCCCGAGTCGATCGATGCGCGCTGGCTCGAGGCGAACCTCTTCTCGCTCGCTCCCGAGGAGGCCGGCGGCCTCTGGGACGGCAAGATCGGGGCGCCCGAGGTCGCCGCCGTTCTGGCGCGGCTGGCGGCCGAGAAGAAGATCGAGACGCGCGTCGAGGGCAAGAACCTGGTCATGCGCCTGCTCGCCGAGCCCGAGCATCTGAGCGGGTACGACGGCGAGCTCGTCAAGGGACTCTTCTTCGGCGGCCGCCGGGAGACCGACGTCGAGGCCATCCGCAAGCATTACCGGTCGACCGGATTCGATCCGGCGGCGAAGATCCGCCCGGGCCTCGAGCAGCGCGTTGCCGCGCTGGCCGAAGAGAGCGACCGGCCGGGCGGTCCGCCGGTCTGGGCCGCGCCGGTCCTCTTCCTGCTCGGCGCCGGCACCCTCGCGCTGGCGGCCGCGTTGGGCAAGGAGGACCCCGGCACGGTGCTCGGCGTCGGGTTCGTGAATCTGATTCTCTGGGGCATCGGCGGAGCGTTCGCGCTCCTCTATCGCCGTCGCGCGGACCGCTCCGAGGCGTTCTCGCTCGTGTTCCTCTGGGTGCCGCTCGCCGTGCTCCTCTTCGCGTGGCTCGGGTCGCGCGCGGCGGATCCGGCGAGCCCCGCGCTCGTCGCGGGAGTCTTCCTGCTCCGCCTGGCGATTCTCTTCGGCGTCTTCGCCGCCGCGAAGACCCGCGAGGGCCCGAAACGGATCGCGCGCCGCAAGACCCTCGCGTCGGCCCGGGCCTTCTTCGCGCGCGAGCTCTCGACTCCCGCCCCCAGGCTCGAGGACGCGTGGTTCCCGTGGATCGTCGCTTTCGGGTTGACCCATGAGTCCGATCGCTGGGCCCGCACCTACGGAGCCGCCGGGGCGTCCTCGGGCTCCGGGTCGCGATCCGCGTCGTCCTCGTCCTCGGGCGAGACCGCCTCGTCGCCTTCCTCGTGGACCGGCGGAGGAGGATCGTTCGGCGGCGCGGGAGCCTCGGCCTCGTGGGCCGCCGCGGCCGGCGCCGTGGCGGCCGGCGTCTCCGCGCCGTCTTCCTCCGGCGGGGGAGGGGGCGGGGGAGGCGGTGGAGGCAGCTCGGGCGGAGGCGGCGGGGGCGGGTGGTGAGCCCCGCGGCCCCGTGGGCCAGGTTTTCGCTCCCGGCAAGCGGCTTTGCCTACGCGAAGGGCCGCTCGACGGAGTATCGCCGCGGCGTCCGCGAGATCTTCGGTCCCCTGGTCGAGTGGGTCGAGCACTGGCCATCGGGGGAGCACGCGTGGCTGATGGCGGAGGCGCCCTCGGAAGGCTCGCTTTCGAGCTTCTTCCGGGAGCTCGAAGGGAGGCTCGAGCCCGCGGGATCTCTCTGGATCGTGTTTCCGAAGAAGCCCTTCTCGAGCGAGCTCTCCTTCCCCTTCGCCTGGTCGGATGTCCAGAAGGCGGGCCTCGACGCGGGCCTGGTCGACAACAAGATCGCCGCCTTTTCCACGCGGTTGACCTCGATTCGATTCGTCGTTCCTCTGGCCCGGCGCAGGGGGATGGCCGCGGGATCCCCGAGGTGACCGGGCGCGCGCGCTTTCGCGGGGGGCGGCTTCTCGGGGCGGTCTTCCTGGCGCTGGCCGGAGGCTTCGCCTGCCGCCGCGAGGCCTCGGGGCCGGTGGCTCGCCTGCGGCTGCCGGAGAGCGAATCGCTGACGATCGGCCCCGAAACCCGCCCCGGAGTCTGGCTTTCGCCCGGGGACGCGATCGAATGGGAGCTGTCGGCCGGCCCGCCCGTGCGCGTCGGAGGGAGCTACTCCGGCACCCTGATGGGGCCAAGCGCGGGAAAACTCCGGCTGGAAATGCTGTCCGCCTCGCGCAAGGGACGCGCGGTCCACTCCTCGAGCGTTGCGCTTTCCGCCGATACGTCCGGGTGGCGGACGTGGTCCGGCGTGATCCCCGAGCGGGAGAAGCCCTCGACCCTCCGGCTCGCATGGGACAACGGCGAGGTCCCCGCCGCCGCGCATTCCATCTTCCTCACGGAGCCGTCTCTCTCGACGGGGCAGGGGCCCCCGGGCCGCACGGTCGTGCTCTTTCTCGTGGACACCTTGCGGGCGGACCATGTCTCCGGCTACGGATATCGCCTGCCGACCACGCCCCACCTCGACCGTTATTTCGACGGCTGGCTGCGCGCGGAGACCTGCCTGCCGTCCGCCAACTGGACGCTGCCTTCTCACGCCTCGCTCTTCACGTCGGTCTCGGTGGCCCGGCACCGCGTGGGCCGCTACGGGCATGTCTTGCCCGAAGGGCTCCCGACCTTGTCCGAGAGCCTCGCCCGCGCCGGGTTCCGCACGCTCGCGGTCGTCGGTGGCGGGTACGTCGATCCGTCCTTCGGCTTCGCGCGCGGATTCGATCGCTACGCCGTCGTGCCGGGGCCGGCCCGCAAGGCCGTCGCGACGGCCCTCGCCATGCTCGAGGAAACTTCCGGCGAGCCGGCCTTCCTCTTCCTGCACACGTACCAGGTTCACGACTTCGCTCCGGACGAGGACGTCGCGCGCCGGCTCTTTCCGGATCCCGGGGTCCTGGGCCCGCATTTTCCCGAAGACGTCGGCAAGCTGCGCGCAAACGGCGCGATGGCGGACCCGCGCTTCCCTCTCTGGATCCGCTCCCGGTACGACGCGGCGCTGGCGAGCGTGGACGCGGCCTTCGGGAGCCTGCTCGAGGGGCTCGGGCGACAGGGGCGCCTCGAGCGGACCGCGATCCTTTTCACCTCGGACCACGGCGAGGGGCTCTGTGACCGCGTCTATCGCGGGCAGTGCCTTCAGTGGGGCCACGGCAGCCCCTACCTCTACGAGGAAGAGCTCCGCGTGCCGCTCGAGGCGCGCATTCCGTGGAGGCCCGAGGCGCGAGGGATCGTCGGGGGAAACGCCTCGCTGCTCGACGTCGCGCCGACACTGCTCGCGGCGGTCGGGGCTTCCGTGCCGGCGTCCTTCGAGGGCCGGTCGCTCCTGTCGGGCGCCGCGGCGCCCGACCGGGTCGTCGTGACGGAGGCGCCGCCGCTCGATGCCCTGACGTTGAGAAAGGCGCGCTCGAAACTCGTGCGGCGGACGGGCGGAGCGCCGCGATCGGTCTTCGACCCGGGCACTTTCTATTACGCCCTGCCCGCCGAGGAATGCTACGACCTCGCGCTCGATCCCATGGAGCGCAGGCGGCTGCCGTGCCGCCGCGGTCTCGAGGACCAGGCGGACCGTTACGTCGCCTCGGGCTTCCCCGACGCGCTCGTGATTCGGATTCCCGCCGGCCCCGCGGGGGGCGAGAGTCGCCAGGCTCTGTTGCGGGCGCAGGGTCGAGTCTCGGCTCCGGCCGTTCGGACCTTCGGGCTTGCATCGCCTCCCGAGCTCGAGCAGCGCGGGGCCACGGCCGAGGTGAGATTCCGGCTCGGCCCCGCTCCGGCCTGGATCGCCTTCGAGCCGCGGGACGGCTCCCGCGCCCTGGAGCTCGAGTCGAGGGGTCTGCCTCCTCTCTCGGCGCCCGGAGGAGCGCGCCTCGCGCCCGGCTCGTACCGCTGGTTGCAGCTGCGCTGGGGCGCCGCCGCCGCCCTTCCGGGCCAGGCGGCGCTCTTCACGACTCCTCCGGCGCCTCGCTCCGCCACGGCCTCCGCGCACGTCTCGAGCGAGCTGGCCTCGCGGCTGCTCGCTCTCGGATACCTTCAGGGGGCTCCGGCGCTCGCCCCGTCTCTCGAGCCGGCGCCGGCGTCGGCGTCGCCGGCGCCTCCGTTTCTTCCCCCGGGTGTCGTGAGGATCCTGCGTGCGGATTGAGCGGGCCGCCGCGGTCGCGCTGCTGCTTGCGGCCTGCGCCTGCCGCGAAGAGCCTCCTCCGACGGTCGGACCGGGACGCATCCTCCGGGCGCGCCGGGACGCGGCGAGGTCCCTGATGGCGCTCGTGCCCGACCACGCCCGAGCGGGCGAGCTCTTCCAGGCGCAGCCGGGCGGGAAGTCGGGGCTGGCGCTTCTCGGCACGGGTTTCTCCCGCGGCGACGTCGTCTCCTGGAACGGCCATCCGCTCGAGACCTATTTCGCCAACAGTCGGCTCTTGACCGTCGTGGTCGCGCCGGAGCTCTCCGCGCGGCCGGGAGAGGTCGAGGTGACCGTCGAGAGCCCTCCCGGGTCGGGGCTTTCGAAGCTGCGCGCGGTGTTCCGGCTCGAGCCGGCCGGAGTCCGACCGACTATATAAGAATTGATATAGTTGCCGGCCTGCGGCCCGACGGCCCCCGCGAATAGAATGCGGCCCGTGGATGCCCCCGTCACGGTCGTCGGCGCCGGCCTGGCCGGCTCGGAGTGCGCCTGGCAGCTCGCGCGGCGCGGCCACCGCGTGCGCCTGCACGAGATGCGCCCGGGGGTCCGGACCGCCGCCCACCAGACGGACCGGTGCGCGGAGCTGGTCTGCTCCAACTCCTTCCGCTCCGACAACCCCTCCAACGCCGTCGGGTTGCTCAAGCGCGAGATGGAGGCCCTGGACTCGCTCGTCATCCGCTGCGCGCGCCAGGCCGCCGTGCCCGCCGGCGACGCCCTGGCGATGGACCGGGAGGTTTTCTCCCGCCTGGTCACGGAGGCGCTCGCGGGGACGCCCGAGATCGAGATCGTGCGGCAGGAGGTGCGCGGGATCCCGCCGGAGGGCTATGCCGTCATCGCGACCGGGCCGCTGACCTCCGAGGCGCTCGACCGCGCGATCGGGGAGCTGCTCGGCACCGGAGATCTCTACTTCTACGACTCGATCGCGCCGATCGTCGCGGCCTCCTCGCTCGACTTCTCGCAGATGTACGCGCTCTCGCGCTACGGCAAGGGAGCGGGGGAGGACTACTGGAACGCGCCGCTTTCCCGGGAGCAGTACGAACGTTTCGTCGTGGACCTGCTCTCGGCCGAGACCGTCCCGGTCAAGGACTTCGAGAAGGGGATCTATTTCGAAGGATGCCTGCCGATCGAAGTCATGGCCGAACGGGGGCCGGAGACCCTGCGCCACGGGCCGATGAAGCCCATGGGGCTGCCCGATCCCCGCACGGGAAGGCCTCCGTACGCCGTCGTGCAGCTTCGCCAGGACGACCTGGCCAGGGAGCACTACAACCTGGTGGGCTTCCAGACGAAGCTGAAGATTCCCGCGCAGCAGCGCGTCTTCCGGGCGATCCCGGGACTCCAGAACGCGGTCTTCGTGCGGTACGGGATGCTCCACCGCAACACCTACATCCACGCGCCGGCGCATCTGGACCGCTTCTGGCGAATGCGGCGCGAGCCCCGGCTCTTCTTCGCCGGCCAGATCACGGGGGTCGAGGGTTACGTCGAAAGTGCCGCGACGGGACTGTCGGTGGGCCTGACGATCGCGCAGTTGCTCGAGGGGCGCGATCCGGCGCCCATTCCCTACACGACGGCGATCGGCTCGCTCGCGCGCCACTGCTCCGAGAGGCCCGCATCCGAGAAGTTCGAGCCGATGAACGTGACCTTCGGCCTGATCGAGGACTCCTCGCGCTCGCCCGTTCGGGACAAGCAGAAGCGCCGGCAGATGATGGTGGACCGGGCGATGGCCGCGATCCGGGATTGGCGGGACGCCTTCGAGGCGGCGTCGCGGGTGGCCGGGTGAGGAGATCCTCACGCCGATCCTCTCCGGGCAGGAGAGGAGGAACGCCTTGATCCCGTACTCCGAGATCGAGGCGGCGCGGCGGCGCCTGGCGGGAGTCGCCCATCGCACCCCGGTCCTGACCTCGCGCCAGTTCGACGAGGCCTCGGGCGCCTCCGTCTTCTTCAAAGCCGAGAACCTGCAGCGGGCGGGCGCCTTCAAGTTCCGCGGCGCCTACAACAAGGTCAAGGCGGAGCTCGAGCGCGGCCCCGTCCGGGAAGTCGTCGCGTACTCCTCCGGCAACCACGCGCAGGCGGTGGCGCTGGTGGCGAAGCTGCTCGGGCTGAAGGCTACCATCGTCATGCCGAAGGACGCTCCGGCCGCCAAGCTCGCGGCCACGCGCGGCTACGGCGCCGAGATCGTCCCCTACGACCGATACACGGAGAATCGCGAGGAGATCGGCGAGCGGCTCCGGCGCGAGCGCGGCGCCCTGCTGGTCCCGCCCTTCGACGACCCCCTGACCATGGCCGGCCAGGGCACGGCGGCGGCGGAGCTGCTCGAGGACGTCCCGGATCTGGACGCGCTGCTCTTGCCGGTCTCGGGCGGGGGGCTCATCGCCGGCTGCGCCTCGGCGGCAAAGCACCTGCGGCCTTCGATCGTGATCTACGGCGTGGAGCCCGAGACGGCCGACGACACCCGGCAGTCTCTCCGAAAGGGGGAGCGCGTCGAGATCCCCGTTCCCCAGACGGTCGCCGACGGTCTCCGGCTGCCTTCCCCGGGGGAGCGGACCTTCCCGATCGTGAAGGAAACCGTCCGGGACATCCTGGTCGTATCCGACGAGGAGATGATCGACACGCTGTGCTGGATCCTCGAGCGCATGAAGGTCCTGGTCGAGCCCTCGGGGGTCGTCGGGGCCGCCGCGGTCCGCTTCAAGAAGGCGGACTTCTCCGGGAAGCGCGTGGGTGTGATCCTTTCGGGAGGCAACGTGGACCGCGCCCGGCTCGCCCAGTTTCTGGAACGCACGGCGTGAGGACCGGGCTTGCGGCCCGCGTCGCGCCGGCTCTGTTCGGCCTCGCGGCGGCGGCCTTCGCGCACGATTTCTGGATCGAGCCGTCGAGCTTTCGTCCGGCCGTCGGATCGGAGCTCTTCGTTTCCCTGCGGGTGGGCCAGGACTTCCAGGGCGATCCCGTGCCGCGCAATCCCGCGCTCGTCCAGAGGTTCGCGCTCGTGACGGCAGGCGGCGAGGTCCCGATCGGGGGGCTTCCCGGCGCCGACCCTGCGGGCTCGCTCCGCGTGCCGGGGCCGGGAGTCCTCTGGATCGCCTACCGCAGCGGCCGCAGCCCGGTGACCCTGGAGGCGGAGAAGTTCGAGAAGTACCTCGCCGAGGAAGGGCTCGAAGGGATCGTGCAAGTCCGCTCGGCGCGGGGCGAGAGCGGCAAGCCCGGGCGAGAGGTCTTCTCCCGCTCGGTCAAGTCGATGCTCGTCGCCGGCGACGCGCCGGAGGCGGGCCGGGATTTCGACCGCGCGCTCGGCCTGACGCTCGAGATCGTTCCGCGCAGGGATCCGCGGCGCATCTTTCCCGGCGGCCGGCTGCCCGTTTCGCTTCTCTACGAAGGCCGGCCGCTCCCGGGAGCGCTCGTGGTCGCGATGAGCCAGGCGGCGTCCGGCGAGAAGATCCGGGCCCGCACGGACGCGCGCGGCGAGGCGATGCTCGAGCTCGCCCGCCCGGGCGTATGGCTCGTCAAGGCGGTTCACATGGTCCCGGCGCCGCCGGGGCTCGGCGCCGATTGGGAGAGCGTCTGGACCTCGCTGACTCTTCAGATCCCCTAAATCCGGAAATACCCGGATCGCCCCGCCGCATTAAGAAGCTCTCGATGGACCGACGCGCCCAGACTGCGCTCCTGACGCTCGCGATCCTGCTTTCCGTCGCGGCCTGCCGGCAGGCGGAAGAGTCGGCCGGCAAAGCCTCGGCCGCCGCCAGGCGGTATCCGATCTCGGGAGTCGTTCGGGGCGTGGACGCGGGCAAGCCCGAGATCACGCTCGAGCACGGCCCCGTCGAGGGCCTGATGGGAGGCATGACGATGCCGTTCCCGGTCCACGCCGAGCCTTCGGTCATCGCGGGAATCCACGTCGGCGACCGCATCTCGGCCACACTCGTCATGGACGGCGACCGCTACTGGCTGGAGGGGATCGCGCCCGCGGAGGAAAAGTCCGTGGCCTCCGCGCAAACGCCCGTCCCGGCCGTCGTGACCCCGCGGCCCAACCGCGGCGTGCCGTTGGGCGACGCGATGCCCGACTTCACCCTCACCGACCAGACCGGCCGGCCCGTGCGCCTCTCGCAGTTTCGGGGAGAGCCCGTCGCGGTCACGTTCCTCTACACCCGCTGCCCGATCGCCACCGCCTGCCCGATGACGACCGCCAGGTTCTCCAAGCTCGACGCCGCGCTCGCCGAGAAGGGCTTCGGGCAGCTGCTGACGATCACCGTCGACCCGGAGCACGACACGCCGCGGGTCCTGGCCGAATACGCGAAACGAGCGGGCGCGGACGCCAGGCGGTGGAAGTTTCTGACCGGGGACCCGAAGGCGGTGGCCGACGTGGCCGAGCGCTTCGGCGTCCTCTACTACCCGGATCGCGGCCAGGTCGTGCACACGCAGGCCGTGGCGGTCCTCGACGCGGAGGGCAGGGTCGCCAACGTCTACTACGGTTCGGACTGGGAGCCGGAGCACGTGCTCCGCGACATGGAGAAAGCGAGGAAGGGATGAAGAAGACTCGGGTCGTCGGAGGTCTCGTCTTCGGCGCGATCGCCGCCCTGGGAATCGGCCTCTTTGCGGCCGAGCCGCATCCTTCGGACACGTTCCGGCAGTATTGCGTAAAGTGCCATGGAGAGGACGGGAAGGCGCAAACGCCGAAGGGAAAGCAATTGAAGGCCCAGAATTTCACCGACGAGGAATGGCAGCAGCAGAAGTCGGACAAGGAGCTGGTCAAGATCGTCACGGAAGGCGGCATGGACATGCCCGCCTTCGGCAAGAAGCTGACGCAGGAACAGATCGAGAGCCTCGTGAAGAACGACGTCCGGGGGTTCGGGAGGAAATGAGGAAGAGGGGTCGGGATTCAGGGGTCCGGGGTCAGGGAAAGCGATTGAAGCTGGCCCGGCCCCCTGATCCCTGACCGCTGACCCCTGATCCCTGCCTCAATACACCGGATCCTCCAGGCTCACACCGAAGAGACCGAGCGCCACGGCGGGCAGCGCGGCCTGGCGATGCTCCCGAACGAAGGAATCCTCAAGGATCGCGCAGAGCTTGAACTTCGCTCCCGGGAGTTTTTCCGCGGCGGCGTCCTTCTCGAATTCCCGGGCCGCCTCCCACAGCTCCCTCCCCGCCGCCAGGGCGACCTCCGCGTTCTTGACGAGGCCCTGGAGCTCCACGTGCTGCGCGTAGTCGTGGATGCGGTAGGCGTCGTGGCGCACGCCCGCGCCGTTCTCGGCCGAGAGATCCGGCCGGCGCGTCGTCGACAGCGCTGCGGAAAGCGGCGCGCGCGTGACGAGGAGGCTCGGCTCGAAGTCGGCGCGCAGGGCTCGCCGCAGCCCGAGCCGCTCCTCCGGGGTTCGCGGATCGGGAGGCTCGGGCGCCAACGGCCCGGCGGGTCCCGCGTCGTCGAGGCGAACGAGGCCGATGAGAAGTGTGGCGACCAGCGGCTGCGGCTCCCCGGGGATCGTCTGGCGGTAGATCCAGAGACCGGGCCGCCGCTCGGAAAGCAGAACCCCGGTCTGCTTCCAGCTCTGCAGGGTCTGCGCCGCGGCCGAGGCGCGGCCGCGGTCGCCGCTCGGCGGAAGGGCGAGATGGAGGACGTTTTCCGGCGCGGGCGGATTCGCCGCGTGGTCGCCGGAGGCGCGGTTGGCCGGGCAGGCGATCAGGGCGGCGAGCCCGCGCTCGGCGATGACGCGCGGGGAAAAACGCAGGGAGCGGAAGGGCCGCAACTCCATCGAGGCCCCGATTCTAGGCGACGGCGGCGCGTCCCGGCGACCGCCGCGCTACACTGTCCTTCGGTGGTCACGCTCGCGCGCGCGATCGAGGACTTCGAGTCGTACCTCGCCGACGAGCGCCGCTTCTCCCCGCGCACGGTTCTCGCCTACCGAAAGGACCTCGAGCGCTTCGTCGACTTCTGGCAGCGCGAGTTCGGCGAGCAGGCGGCCGCGAAGGCGAGCCTGACCGGAGTCGACACGCTCGCCGTGCGCTCCCATCTGGCGTCCCTTCACCGCGCGGGCCTGAAGAGCCGCTCCATCGCGCGGCACCTCTCGACCCTGCGCTCCTTCTTTCGCTGGGCTTGCCGCGAAGGGCACCTGGAAAAGAATCCGGCCAGGGGGCTTCCGGCGCCGCGCCTGCCGCGCGCGCTGCCCCGGGCCATGACGCTTTCGGACACCGAGAGCCTGCTCGCGACGGCGCAGGACGACGCCGTTCCCGAGCGGGAGCGCGCCCTCTTCGAGCTTCTCTACGCGACGGGCCTGCGCGTCTCGGAGGCGGCGGGGTTGGATCTGGAGGACGTGGATCTCTCCTCGCGGCTGCTGCGAGTGGTCGGCAAGGGCTCCAGGGAGCGCATCGTTCCGTTCGGCGAGGAGGCGGAGGACGCCGTGCGGTCCTACCTTCCGGTGCGCGCGGCGCTGCGGCACGGCGGGAACCTGGCCGACGAGGACGGGGAGCCGCTCTTCGTCAACCGGCGCGGGGGCCGCCTCACGACCCGATCCATGGCGCGGCTCCTGAAGCGTCGGCTGGCCGCGGCGGGGCTGCCGCAGGACATCTCGCCCCACGCGCTGCGGCATACCTTCGCGACGCACCTGCTCCAGGCGGGCGCCGACCTGCGCTCGATCCAGGAGCTGCTCGGACATGCCTCGCTCTCGACCACCCAGAAGTACACCCACCTGGACGCGGCGCGGCTGGCCGAGGTGTACCGCAACGCCCATCCCAAGGCGTGAGGCGAGGCTTGATCGCGTTCCTGCTGCTGGCGCTCTTCTCGGCGTCTCCCGAAGGCCGAACCGCCGCCGCGCCGCCCGCGGGGCCGGTGCTCGACGCGATCGACCGGATCGTGCGCGAGCAGTTCTGGGACGCGAAGAGAGTCGGCCCGGACTGGGACTCGGCCGTGCGGCGCGCCGCCGCGGAGCTTGCGAAGGCCCGGACGGCGCCGGAGCGCGACATGGTCTACGACCGGCTTCTCGGGACGCTTTCGGACTCGCACACCTTCCGGATGCCGCCGGGGTTTCCCGAGCGCAACTGGGCCACGGCGGGACTTCGAATCGGCCGGGACGGCGGCGGATACGCCGTCAAGGGGATCCTGCCGGGCCACGCGGCCGAGCGGGCCGGCATCCGGGTGGGAGACCGCGTGCTCGCCGTGGGAGGCCGCCGGTACGGAGAGGAGCGCGTCAACTTCCGTGACCTCTTCTTCGTCTTCGAGGGACAGGCGGGAACCTCCGTCGAAGTGACGTGGAAGGGCGAAGGAGCCGGCGCGGAGAAGACGTCGCGGCTCACGCGCGATCCCGAGGAGCCGGGCGACACGCTCGTTTGGAGGAGCGCGCGCGTGATCGAGCGGGACGGCAAGAAGTACGGCTACATCCGCCTCTGGGGGATCAGCTCCGAGACGGCCCTCGCGGTCGTGGACCTCCTGCTCGACCGCGAGGAGGCCTCGCGCGCCAAGCCGGAGCTGAAGGACTGGCCGTGGATCGAGGGCGTGCTTCTCGACGTGCGCGGCAACAGCGGCGGCTACGACCCCGACATCCTGACGACCTTTCTCTCGGGGCGTTGGAGCTCCGGCGACTACGAGGTCGTCACGCGCGACGGCAGCCGCATCGTGCCCCCCGCCTACCGTCGGCTTGCGGTGGCGCTCCTGGTCAACTCGGGCACCGCGAGCGCGGGCGAGGCCCTGGCCTTGAAGTTTCGGGCGCACGCGATCGGCCCGATCGTGGGGGAGCAGACCGCGGGAATGCTGTCGGGAGGCGCGGCCGCCGAAAAGCTTCCCGACGGGTCGACCCTCTGGCTCTCCCGCCGGGCCATCCGGGATCTCGAGGGGAAGTCCTACGAGGGAGAGGGGGTTGCTCCCGACGTCCCCGTCCTCGACCGGCCGCCGATCGGGCCCGGCCGGGAGGACGCGATCGTCGAGGCGGGCATCCGCGCCCTCCCGGGCCGATAGGAAAGGGGCCCCGGCGGCCTGCGGTATCCTGCGCCCCGAATGGAGCGGTGGCATCACACGACGGTGCTCTGCGTGCGCCACAACGGCCGGGTCGCCATGGCCTCGGACGGCCAGGTCACGGTCGGGACGACGGTCATGAAGCAGACCGCGGCGAAAATCCGCAGGCTGAAGGGCGGCGACGTGCTCGCGGGGTTCGCCGGCTCGACCGCGGATGCCTTCGCGCTCTTCTCGCGCTTCGAGTCGAAGCTCGACGAGTTCCGGGGCAACCTCGACCGCTCGGCCATCGAGCTGGCCAAGGACTGGCGCACGGACAAGATGCTGCGGCAGCTCGAGGCGCTCTTGATCGTCGCGGACAGGAACACGTCGCTTCTGATCTCGGGGACGGGCGACCTCATCTCTCCCGAGGAGGGCGTTCTCGCGGTCGGCTCGGGAGGCCCGTACGCGCTGGCGGCCGCCCGCGCCCTTCTCAAGCACCGCCCCGACATGGCCGCCGCCGACATCGCGCGCGAGGCGCTCGGGATCGCCGCCGGCATCGACATCTACACCAACGACCGGATCACGCTGGAGGAAATTTGACGATGAGTTGTCAGTTCTCAGTCTTCAGTTTTCAGTTCCGGAACCGAAACCGAGAACTGAGAACTGAAAACTGATTACTATTTCCCCATGGTCTTCTTGATGCCGGGAGAAAAGGCGGCGGAAGAGGCCCGCAAGGCCCCCGCCTCCCAGACGCCGCGCGAGATCGTCGCCG
The DNA here is from genome assembly GCA_050257975.1 of Acidobacteriota bacterium. Taxonomy (GTDB): domain Bacteria; phylum Acidobacteriota; class Thermoanaerobaculia; order UBA5066; family Gp7-AA6; genus DATBFU01. Next base: position 61,985 of record JBLMXY010000080.1, on the reverse strand, counting down.
AGCTCGACAAGTTCATCGTCGGCCAGCGAAAGGCGAAGAAGGCCGTCGCGGTGGCGCTGCGCAACCGCTGGCGGCGCCAGCAGCTCGACCCCGAGATGGCCCGCGAGATCCTCCCGAAGAACATCCTGATGATCGGCCCGACGGGCGTCGGCAAGACCGAAATCGCCCGGCGCCTCGCGCGCCTGGCGGGAGCGCCGTTCCTGAAGGTCGAGGCGTCGAAGTTCACCGAGGTCGGCTACGTCGGCCGCGACGTCGAATCGATCGTGCGCGACCTGACCGAGGTCGCCGTGCAGATGGTGCGCGAGGAGAAGACGCTCGAGATCCGCGACCGCGCCCGGGCGCGCACCGAGCAGCGCCTGTTGGAGCTCCTGCTGCCGGCCCTGCCCGACCGGGACGCGGAGGAGACGCGCGCGAAGCTGAGGGCGATGCTGCGCGAAGGCAAGCTCGAGGACCGCATGGTCGAGGTCGAAGTCGCGGACAAGACCTTCCCCTCCTTCGAAATCGTGACCAACCAGGGCGTCGAGGAGATGGACATCAACGTCAAGGAGATGCTCCCCGGCCTCTTCGGCGGCAAGAAGAAGCGGCGCAAGACCTCGGTCGCCGAGGCGCGCGAGATCCTTCAGGCGGAAGAGGAGGGGCGGCTGGTCGATCCCGGCCAGGTGGCGCGCGAGGCCGTCGAGCGCGCGCAGTCCTCCGGCATCGTGTTCCTGGACGAGATCGACAAGGTGGCGGGGCGCGAGTCCGGGCGGGGCCCCGACGTCTCGCGCGAGGGCGTGCAGCGGGACCTGCTGCCGATCGTCGAGGGCACTTCCGTCAACACCAAGTACGGCTTCGTCAAGACCGACCACGTTCTCTTCATCGCCGCCGGGGCGTTCCACGTCTCCAAGCCCTCGGACCTGATCCCGGAGCTCCAGGGGCGCTTCCCGATCCGGGTCGAGCTCGACTCGCTGACCGAGGAGGACTTCGTCCGCATCCTGACCGAGCCGGAGAACGCGCTCCTGAAGCAGTACAGGGCGCTGCTCGGAGCCGAGGAGGTGGACCTGACCTTCTCCGACGAGGCCATCCGCGAGATCGCGCGCGACGCGGAGCGCGTCAACCGCGCGCTCGAGAACATCGGCGCGCGGCGCCTGCATACGATCCTGGAGCGGCTCCTCGAGGACATCTCCTTCGCGGGCCCGGAGAACGCTGGAAGGAAGATCGCGATCGAAGTCGAGGATGTCCGCTCCGCGCTCTCCGATCTGGTCAAGGACGAGGACCTGTCGCGCTACGTGCTGTGAGGCGGGCGCTTCCCGCCGCGCTCCTTGCCGTTTCCTTCAGTCTGGCCTGCGGAAAGAAGGGGGACCCGACGCCGCCGCTGCCGCGGGGGCCGCGGGCGGTCTCGGATCTGTCGGTCGAGCAGGAGGGAGGCGAGGCCGTCCTGACCTTCTCCTACCCGGACCGGCTCCTGACCGGAGCTCCCTTGACGGACCTCGCCTCGATCGAGGTGCACCGGGTCGTCGGCGCGTCGCCCGCTCTGACGGCGCCTCGAGGCGGCGGCGCGACCGGCGGGCGCACGGACGAGGCTCCCGTCGCCGCGGCGCGGCGTGCGGCGGAGGCAGCCCGGCTGGCCGAGGAGGCCTTCTACCGGGAGGCGAAGACCGTGGCGAAGCTTCCGGCGGCCTCGCTCGGAGAGCACTCGCGCGGGGCGAGCATCGTCTATCGCGACCCGCTCCTGCCGCTTCTCGCCAGGGGAAGCGTCCCGACGCTCGCCTACGCGGTCGTCTCGGCGCGCCGCGACGGGCAGAGAAGCCCGCTCTCGAACATCGTGACGCTTTCTCCCGAGGCGCCGCCGGAAGCTCCGGTGATTGGAGAGCTCCTGGCCGAGGAGGGCCGAATCTGCCTCGAGTGGGCGGCGCCCGAGAAGGATCTTCTGGGGCGGCCGGCCTCCGCCGGCGGCTACTTCGTCTACCGCCGCGCGCTGCCTCAGGAGGAGTACGAGACGCCGCTCAACCCCGTGCCGATCTCCGCGACCTCGTACGTCGACACGGCGGTCGGCTACGGAGCGACGTACTTCTACACCGTGCGCGCCATTGCGCCGGGCAAGCCCCGCATCGAGGGTCCGCCGGCGGAAGAGGCCGTGATCGCTTACCGGGACGTCTATCCGCCGCCCGCGCCCGCGAGGCTCGACGCCCTGTCGGAAGCGACGCTCGTGCGCCTGGTCTGGGATCCATCCCCGGCGCCCGACGTGGTCGGCTACCTCGTCCTCCGGGCCGAGGGAGACGGTCCGCCGGTCAAGCTGACCGAAAAGCCGCTCGCGGACACCTTCTACACGGACCCCTCGGTCACCGCCGGCAAGCGCTACCGCTACACCGTGCGCGCCGTGGACGCGGCCGGAAACGTCAGCGCTCCCTCCGCCGAGGCGGTCGCCGAGCCGTTTTGAGAAGGGCGGCCTCGCTTGACCCGGCGCGCCCGCTGGCCCGGAAACGACACCGGCCTTAGACTCCGCGCGATGTCTTTCCCGGCGCGCTTTACCAAGATGGCAGGCGGCGGCAACGACTTTCTCGTCTTCGAGGCGGACGGGCGCTCGCTCGCGGAGGAGGACCGCAGGCGCGTGTCTCTTCTTTGCCGCCGCGGCCTCTCCGTCGGAGCCGACGGCGCGCTCTTTCTCTCGCCCGGCGACGGCGGCCGCATCCGTCTCGACTACTTCAACGCCGACGGCGGCCCGGCCTCCTTTTGCGCCAACGGCACGCGCTGCGCGGCCCGCTACGCGGTCCGAAGCGGGCTCTCGGCCGGCGATCCGGTTCTGGAGACCGGCTGGGGCCCCATTCGCGCCCGGGTGGAGGATGGCCGGGTGACGCTCCATCTGCCGGCTCTGCCGCCTCCGGACGGGCAGGTTCGTGTCTGCGGCGACGGGCTTCCCCCCGCCGGGACGCCCATGCGGGTCGGCGTGCCGCACCTGGTCGTCTTCGTCGAGGGGGACCTCGCGGCGCTCCCGGTCGAGCGGCTCGCGCCGCCGCTTCGCCGCCATCCGGAGCTTCCGGAAGGCGCCAACGTCCATTTCGTGAAGGTGGAGGGCGGCAGGCGGATCTCGGTGCGAAGCTACGAGCGCGGCGTGGAAAGCGAGACGCTCGCCTGCGGCTCGGGGGTCGTGGCGGCGGCCGTCGTCGCGGCCGGGCAGGGGAGAGTCTCACCGCCGGTTCTCTGCGGGACCCGGAGCGGCGTCGACTTCACCGTGGACTTCACGCCGTCGAAGGGCCGAATCGCCGACGCCACTCTGACGGGCGACGCGCGGGAAGTGTTCACGGCGGAGCTGACCGAGGAGGCCTGGCAGGAATGAGACGGATTCCGTTCGGATCCCCGGAGGCGCCGCCCCATCCCTCCAAGATCGTCTGCGTCGGCAGAAACTACCGCGAGCACGCCGCGGAGCTCGGAAACGTCGCGCCGGAGAAGGAGCCGCTGCTCTTCCTGAAGGCCCCCTCGGCCCTGGTGACCGACGGCGGAGACATTCATCTGCCTCCCGAGTCGCAGCGCGTCGACTACGAGGGGGAGCTCGCCCTGGTCATCGGCAAGCGCATCAAGTCCTGGCCGCAGGAGCGGTGGCTCGAGGCGCTGGCCGGCGTGTGCTGCGCCAACGACGTCACGGCCCGCGACCTCCAGAAGAAGGACGGCCAGTTCACGCGCTCGAAGTCCTTCGACAGCTTCTGCCCGGTCGGCCCCGAGATCGTCGCCGGGCTCGACCCGTCGGACCTCTCGATTGAGACGCGGGTCAACGGCGTCGTCAAGCAGAAGAACCGAACTTCGAACGTCGTCTTCTCGCCGGCGTTCCTGGTGGCCTACGTCTCGCGGATGATGACGCTCCTGCCGGGGGACCTGATCCTGACCGGCACGCCAGCCGGCATCGGCCCCCTCTCGCCGGGCGACGTCGTGGAGGTCGAGATCGAAAAGGTCGGGGTGCTGCGAAACCGCGTCGCGCCGCCGGTCCCGGCGGACCGCGCCTGATCCCGCGGTTCGTGTAGTGTATTGTGTAGACACGGCCCCTCTTGAGGGAGGGATGGGGGGCGGGCTCAGAGCAGCCCGAAGAGCTTCTCGGGAAGCCCGCCGAAAGCGCCGGAGGACATGAGGAGCAGGACGTCGCCCGGTTTCGCCTGCCCCCGGAGGTAGTCGGGGATCTGCTCGATCGTTTCCGGCGCGAAGGCCGGCTTGCCGGAGCGCTCGAACCCCTCGACGAGGGTCGCCCGGTCGATGCGCGCTTCGGGCGGGAGACGGCTCGAGTGGAAGACGGGCGCGATCACGAGGCCGTCGGCGCCCGAGAAGGCGTCCGCATAGTCTTCCTCGAAGATCTTTCGCCCGGCGGTGTTGGACCTCGGCTCGAAGAGAACCCAGATCCTCCGCCCGGGCCAGCGCGCGCGGGCCGCCTCCAGGGTCCCCTTGACCGCCGTCGGGTGGTGCGCGAAGTCGTCGACGACGAGGATGCCGTTCTTCTCGCCCTTGACCTCGAGGCGCCGCCGCACTCCGGCAAAGCGCGGGAGGGCCCGCGCGATCTCGCTCGCGGAGAGCCCCAGCCCGCGCACGAGCGCGATCGCGCCGAGCGCGTTTCGGACGTTGTGGTGGCCCAGAAGCGGCGAGCGAAGACGCGCGGTCGGCGTTCCCGCCTCGATCAGCGTGAAGTCGGTCCCCTCCGGGTGAAAGGCGACGTCCGCGGCGGCGAAGTCGGCGGAGAGATCCTCCGTCGAGACGAAGACGCGCCGCGCGGTTGTCCCTTCCGTCACGGCGACGGATCGCGGATCGTCGCGGTTGACGACGATCACTCCCTCGGGAGGCACGATCCGGGCGACCTTGCGAAAGGCCTCCAGAATCGACTCGAGATCCGGGTAGAGATCGGCGTGGTCATACTCGATGTTGCCGAGGAAGAGATGACGGGGTTCGTAGTGGAGGAACTTCGGCCCTCGGTCGAAGAAGGCGGCGTTGTACTCGTCTCCCTCGAGGACGAAGTGGGGACCCGCGCCACGGCGGTAGCCCCGGCCGAAGTTGCGCATCTCGCCGCCCACCAGGAACCCGGGGTCCCTGCCGCAGTCGTAGAGCAGCCAGGCCGTCAGCGCCGAGGTGGTCGTCTTGCCGTGCGTGCCGGTGATGACGACGGAGATCTTTCCCGGCAGCAGGTACTGGCGGATCGCCTGTGGCATGGAGAGGACAGGCAGCCTCCGGCGCCCGGCCTCGGCCGCCTCCACGTTGTCGCGGGTGGCGGCGTTGCCGACGATCACGGCGCTGCAGTCGGCGGGGACGTGGTCGAGCGAAAAGCCCTTGAATACGGGTACTTGCAGGGACTCGAGCAGAGTGGACATCGGAGGGTAGAAGTCGAGATCGCTGCCCGTGACCCGGTGCCCCGCCTCGACGAGCAGGGCCGCCAGCGGCAACATCGCGGTGCCTCCGATTCGGACCATGTGGAATCGCTCGGGCACCGCAACCTCCGGACTCATTGGCGTTTCGCGCTTTTTGTGGAAATATCGAAAGCGACGCGGCAGTTTGAATTCGTCGGTGCAACTCTAAGACAGGAGAGGAGTCGGAAGATGCGTCTCATTGGAAAAACTGCCGGCCTGGCCCTCGCGGCCCTTCTCGCCGGCGTCTCGCTGGCCGTCGCGCAGCAGAAGGCGCCCGCGCCCCCCGCCAAGGGAAGCGCCGTCGCGGGGCCGAAGATCGAGGTCATCCCGGAGACCAAGGACGCCGGGACCGTCGCCAAGGGGCAGATGATCGAGTCGACCTTCGTCGTCAAGAACAACGGAGCATCGGACCTGATCATCTCCGACGCCCGGCCCGGATGCGGCTGCACCGTGGCCTCTTTCGACAAGGTGATCAAGCCGGGCGCCGAGGGCAAGGTGGTCTCTTCGGTGGACACCAAGAACTTCTCGGGGCCGATCTCGAAATCGATCCTGCTCGTCTCCAACGACCCCGACCGCCCGCAGTTGAACCTCTTCATCAAGGCGGTCGTCAAGCCGTTCGTCGACGTGATGCCGACCGGCTACCTGCGCTTCTCGGCGGTCAAGGGCGATTCCGCGGCCCAGGACGTCGTGCTGGTTTCCGAGGAGAAGACCTTCAAGCCGACCGTGGCGGAGATGTCGCAGCCCTACGTGAAGGCGGAGCTGATCCCGGCGGGCGAGAAGGACAAGATCGCCGGCCGGGCAGGCGACCAGTACAAGCTTCACGTCTCGGTCACGGGCGACGCTCCGGAGGGCCTCTTGAACGCGCCGATCCGGATCTCGACCGGCGTGCCGCAGCAGCCGACCCTCGAGATCCCGGTCTCCGGCTACATCCGCTCGCGCGTCTCCGTGACGCCGGCCCTTGTCAACTTCGGCAACTTCACGGCCGGCAAGGATCCCATTACCCGCAACATCATCGTCACCAACAACAAGCCGAACATGCCGATCAAGGTCACCAAGGCCGAGGTCAGCGTGCCCGGCTTCCTGACCGACGTCGTTCCGACGCAGGAAGGGGTCTCCTACACAGTCGTCGTGAAGGCCTCCGACAAGGTCAAGAAGGGCGCAATCGACGGGACCGTCAAGCTCTACACGACCGACAAGGAGAGGGCGGTCATCGAGCTGCCGCTCAAGGGCGAGGTTCTGTAGGCCGACTCGTTTCCGACGAGATGAAAACGCCCAGGAGAGCCGGGGCGTTTTTTGCTTTGACTCCCTCTCCCGGTGACGGGAGAGGGCGGGGGGTGAGGGCGTCCTCTTCCGCCCCCTCACCCTGACCCTCTCCCCCGAAGACGGGGGCGAGGGGAGCTGGAGTGAGGGCGGGGGGTGAGGGCGTCCTCTTTCGCCCTCTCACCCTGACCCTCTCCCCCGAAGCGGGGGCGAGGGGAACTGGAGCGAAGGCGGGGACGAGGGCGCCGGATCTCTACACGCGTCTCACCCGCTTCAGAATGTCCCCCTCCCACGTGTACCGGAGCCTCTTGCGCCCCTGCGCCGCGCCCTTCTGCAGGGCGTAGCCGTAGAGCATCGGCAGGGCCACCGAGGTTTCGATGAACGCCATCTCGTGTGTGGCCTGCTTCGAGACCTTCCCCCAGGAGGTCGCCTCGGAAAGGGTCGAGCCGCCGAGGCCTCCCCAGTGGGGCGCGTCGGTCGTGATCTGGAGGGCGTACTTGTGGCCGCCCGTGTCGATGCCGAAGATGTAGGACATCACGATCGAGTCGTTGATGTAGTTCTTGGGCACGCCTCCCGAGACGTAGACGGCCGCGGTGGCCGGGCTCTGGACGACGATCTGTGTCAGCTCGTAGTTGTCTCGAATCGAGGAGATCTGGAACGGCTCCTTCCCGCTCGACCGGAGGCGGTGGTAGTGCTCGGTCAGCCCGATTCCAATCGAGGAGTCGTTCAAGGCCGGCACGAAGAGGGGCACGCCGTTTCGCGCGCAGGCGCCGAGGATCGAGCCTCTGTCCCGGCGCGCGGCCTCGCCGAGCTTCGCCAGAAAGGCGCGCGAGGAGAGGCTGCCGGGCGCGAGGCGGTCGGCGAACCGCGAGACCGCGAGATCCGTCAGCCAGTACTTCTCTTCGTCGATGAAGGTGTCGTAGAGGCGATCGATGTAGAGGTCGCGCAGCTCCTTGTCGTCCGCGTCGACACGGCCGTGGTAGTGGCGCCCGCCGCGCACCTGGTAGAAGTCCTGCGAGATGATCGCGCCGGTCGAGACGACGACGTCCACCATGTTCTTCTCGATCAGGTCCGTGATCACCTGCCGCATCCCGGCGGCGATGAGCGACCCCGCGAGCCCCAGGAAGATCGTCGGGCGCGAGCGGTCCCTGAGCATGGCCTCGAAGATGGCCGCGCACTTGCCCAGCGCGCGGGCCTGGAAGGACGCCTCGCGGTAGGCGTCCAGGAGCTGCGAGACCGTGGTCCGGCGCCCGACGCTTACGGGCGTCGTCGGCTTGCGGAGGAGCGCTTTCTTGCGGCGGCGGTCGACGCCCTTCGCGGCTTCGTGGATGTACTCTCGGGCGCTTCCGGCGCGGCCTTTCGATCCCATCGGCGAGGTCCTCCCGAAAGAATCCGGAACGCGGCCATCGCGGCGGCGTAGCCGGAGTCGATGTTCACCGCCGCGACCCCGTTGGCGCACGAGTTGACGGCGGACAGAAGCGAGGCGAGGCCGCCGAAGGCGGCGCCGTAGCCGCGCGAAGTGGGAACGGCGATCAGCGGCCGGCCGACCAGGCCCCCGATGACCGAGAAGAGGGAGGCCTCCATTCCCGCCACCGCGATCACGACCTGCGCGCGCTCGATCTCCTCCAGGCGCGACAGCAGCCGCAGCAGCCCCGCCACCCCGACGTCGAGAACCAGCGTGGAAGAGGCTCCCAGATAGGCGAGCGTGCGCCGCGCCTCCTCGGCCACGACGATGTCCGTCGTGCCCGCCGTCACGATCGCGACGGTGCCTTCGACGCGAGGCATGGGCTTGCCCACGCGAAGCTCGAGGGTCGCCGAGCGCGCGTCGTAGTCGGCCCGGCCGGGCAGGGGCTGCGTCGCGACCTCCTCCCACCGCTCCGGCGGCAGCCGGGTGACGAGCACGTCGTGGGCGCGGGCGAGCTGCCGGCAGATCTCCGCGACCTGCTCGGGAGTCTTGCCCTCGGCGAGCACGATCTCCGGGAACCCGACGCGGCGCAGCCGGTCGAAGTCGAGCGTGAAATCGGGGCCGTTCATCTGCCCGGATCATAACCGCGCCCGGCGGGTTGAAAGTCTGTTGTCCCTGGGAGTATGGTTTCCGCTCTTCGACGTTCTTTGAGCCGTCCGGCCAAGGGAAGCGGGTGAAAATCCCGCGCGGCCCCCGCCACTGTCACCGGGGACGCCCCGGGCAGCAACCACTGGACGCGCCCGATCGGAAGCGGTCACGCGTTTGGGAAGGAGCCCGGCGGCGGAGGATCCGGAAGCCAGGAGACCTGCCGGGCGACCACGCTCTCGGTCGGGGCACCGGAAGGGGCGCGCCTGCGAATTCCCGCGGGTGCGGGATCCCTTCGATCTCCCGAGAGCTCGTCTCGTCGAACGGGAGGTTCGAATGACGACCGCGGTCCTGCTCGTCTTGCTCGGCGCCTTTTCCCGTCTCCTTCCCCATCCCCCCAACGCCGTCGCCCTCGGAGCCCTCGCGCTCTACGCGGGCGCGCGGCTGCCGCGGCGGTACGCGCTGTGGGTCCCTCTCGCCGCGATGGCGCTCTCCGATTTCTTCCTCGACTTCGGCACGGGCCGCGCGGCCGTCGGCGTGGTGCGCGCCGTCGACTACGCCGCGTTTGCGGGGATCGTCCTGATCGGCCGGGCGTACGCGAGGAAGGCGCGCCCGCTCGCACTGGCCGGCTTGTCCGTGTGCGGCTCGCTTTCGTTTTTTCTCGCGAGCAACTCGGCCGTATGGCTCTCGGGCGGGCTGTACCCCGGGACCGCGGGCGGGCTCGCCCTCTGCCTTGCCGCCGGGATCCCCTTCCTCTGGAACACGGTTGCGGCGGATCTCTTCGGCACGTTCGTCCTCTTCGGCCTCGACGCGCTCGCCAGAAGGCGGGCGGCATGGCGGGTGGCTGCGGCGATTCCGCTCGCCCTGCTTCCGGCGGCGCGCCTCGATGCGCAGCAGCTGCCGCAGGTATCCGAGGACGTGGTCGTGACGGCGACCCTGCATCCGGAGGAAGAGAAGGACCTGGGATCCGCGGCGACGGTCATCACGCGCGAGGAGATCGAGAGGAGCGGCCGCCCGAGCGTGCTCGAGCTCCTGCGCGCAGTTCCTGGCCTGGACGTGGTCCGGTCGGGCGGCGACGGGTCGGTGACGTCGGTCTTTCTGCGGGGAACCAACTCGACGCACGCGCTCGTGCTCGTCGACGGCGCGCGGATGAACTCTCCCTTCTTTCCCGGGTACGACTTCTCCAACCTCACGACGGAGAACGTCGAGCGCATCGAGATCGTGCGCGGGCCCTTCTCCGCGCTCTACGGCTCGGACGCGATCGGCGGCGTGATCCAGATCTTCACCCGCGCGCCGCGGCAGGGCTTCTCGGGGCAGGCCTCGGCCGAAGGGGGCAACGCCTCGACCGCGCGCGCGACCGCCTTCGTGTCGGCGGGAAGCGGCCCGCTCGGGATCTCGGCCGCTTACCGCTACGGGCGCACGGAGGGCGACCAGATCAACAGCGACTTCCGGCAGAACAACGGATCGGCGCGGATCGACTGGGAAGCGAGCCCCTCCGTCCGTCTCGCTCTCGAGGGATCGATCCTGGACGGCGAAGGAGGCAATCCCGGCCCGTCCGGCGCCGAGAACCCGCTCGCCCGCGGCCGGTTTCGCGAGGAGCGCCTCGCCCTTCCGGCCACGATCGCTCTGGCGCCGGACAACCGGCTGACCGCGCTCGTCGCGAACGTCTGGTCCAAGCCCGCCTACGACGACCCGCTTTCGGCCTACTCCTCGCGCACCGACGCCCGCACGCTCCAGGCGCGCGTCTCGGACACGGCGACCCTGGGGCCCCACACGGTGACCGCGGTCGCCTCCTGGGAGCGCTGGACGGTGGACAACATGGACACCTTCGGGACGTACTTGAACGGCCAGCGCACGACGATCTGGGGCGTGGGAGCGCAGGACACGGTCACGGTCGGCTCCCTGACGGCGACCGGGGGCGTGCGCTACGACCGCAACTCCGCCTTCGGCGACGCGGTCAGCCCGCGGCTGACTCTCGCCTGGCTCTTGCCCGGATCGCCCTTCAAGCTGCGCGCCGCGGGCGGAAGCGCCTTCCGCGCTCCGACGGTGGGGGAGCTCTACTACCCCTTCGGCGGGAACCCGGACTTGAAGCCCGAGCGCTCCGCTTCCTGGGAGGTCGGCGTCGAGGCGTACGTCGGCAAGGGGCGAGCCGAGGTCTCGCTCTTCTGGAACGACCTGAAGGACCTGATCGTCTACGACTTTCCGAGCAACCAGAACCAGAACGTGGGGCGCGCCCGCACGCGCGGCGTCGAGGTCGCCTGGAGGCAGGCCCTCGCGGCCTGGCTGGCGCTCGATGCCTCGTACACGTACCTGGATGCGCAGAACCGCGTGACCGACCTGCCGCTGATCCGGCGCCCCAGGCACCGGGGAGCGCTCGGGATCGCGGTCCATCCCGTGACGCCGCTCGAGATCGCGGCTCGCGGCTACCTGGTCGGCCGACGTCCGGACGCCGATGCCCTGACGGGCGCGCCCGTCGAGGATCCCTCGTACCTGCGCCTCGATTTTCTCGCGCGCTGGGATCTCGGGCGCTTTGCGCCCTATGCCCATCTGGAGAACGCGCTCGACCGGCGGTACGAGGAGGCCTCGGGCTATCCCGCGCCGGGCCGCCGCTTCGCGGCGGGAATGGGAGTGAGGTTCTGAAGAGATGAGGGGTCAGGATTCAGGGGTCAGGGGCCAGGGAAGGCTCCCGGGCCCTGACCCCTGACCCCTACGCCGTTACACTGTTCCCGTGCCGCGAATCACGCGCGTCTACACCCGCACCGGCGACGACGGCACGACCGCCCTCGGCGGCGGCCAGCGGGTCGGGAAGGACGCCCTGCGCATCGAGGCGTACGGGACAGTGGACGAGTTGAACAGCCACCTGGGAGTCGCGCTGGCGGCGGGGCTCGACTCGCGGCTCGCGGCTCCCCTTGCCGCGATCCAGAACGATCTCTTCCACCTGGGCTCGGACCTCTGCATCCTGGAGGAAGACAAGGCGAGGATGCCCGTGCCGCGGATCGAGGCGCGGCACGTCGAGGCGCTCGAGAATCTGATGGACGAGCTCTCGGAAGAGCTGCCGGCGCTCGAGAACTTCGTCCTTCCGGGCGGCTCTCCCGGCGCGGCCGCCCTCCATGTCGCGCGCACCGTTTGCCGGCGGGCCGAGCGGATCCTCGTCGCGCTGTCACGCGCGGAGCCGGTCGGCGAGCACACCGTCCGTTACGTCAACCGTCTTTCCGACGCGCTCTTCGTGATGGCGCGCTACGAGAACAAGAAGCGCGGGATACCCGACGCGCTCTGGGACAGCCGGGCGTAGCCGCGCGCATGAAGGCGACGGTCCCGCGTTGGCAGGCAGGGCGGCTCGGCGCGCCACCGACGTCTCGGCGCGGAGAAGTCGCGTGAAACGGATCGCTCGAGCGGCCGTCGGCGCGGCGTCCCTTTGCGCCCTCGTCTGCCGCACGGCCCCGGCGCCGCCCGCGAAGGAGCCGGCCGCTCCGCCTCCATCGGCGGCCCCGCAGCCGACGCGGACGCCGCCGGCGCAGCCTCCGCCGGCGGCCGCCGTTCCCGTCCAGCCGCCGCCCGAGGCATCGTCCGACCGGTCCTATGACGGGATCCTGGAACTCTTGAGGACGGGCGCCACCGAGGAGGCGCTGCTGGCGAAGATTCGCTTCGAGAACCGCCGTTACGACCTGACGACCGAAGACGTCCTGAAGCTGCGGGCGGCCGGCGCCTCGGAGGCCGTCGTCGCGGCAATGCTCCGCTCGGGCCGCTAGGCGGCGGGCGCGGGAGAGCCGCTCGCCTCAGGCGGCGTTGCTTCGCGCGGCGAGCCGGTCCGACCGGCGCCCGGCCCGGCGCCGGAACCAGTGCGCCGTCAGCCACGCGGTTGGCACGATCGCGAGCAGATAGGCGAGCAGGTGGCCGATGCGGCCATCCGGCCCCAGGATTTCCGTCGCGTCGTGGATCGCCTGGGAAGAGGGGAAGACGCCGGCCTCCGCCAGCTCGTGCACGCCGTAGAGCAGCAGCTGCACGAGGAAGATCGCGAGGAAGACGGCCGAGATGTTCAAAAGCGCCCGCACGTCCACTCCCCGGCCGAGCCGCGTCCACAGGAAGGCGATGGCAATCGCGCCGAGAAGCCCGAGCCCCAACCCCGCCGCCACGGCCGAAGACTTCATCTGGAAAAAGGCGGTCACGACGAGAAGCGCCGTCTCCATGCCCTCTCGCGTGATCATGAGCAGCGTGAACCCGAACACGCCCCAGTAGGCGCGCCGGCGCGAGGCGGCCGCCGCTTCGGTCTCGATCCGGTGCTCGATGTCGCTCTTCAATCTCGCCGCGACGCGCTTCATGTAGACGAGGAAGCTGCCGACCAGGGACGCGGCCACCAGGGCCAGGACGCCCTCCCAGAGCGAGTGGTTGGCCGCCTTCGAGAAGAGCAGGCCGGCGCCGAAGCACGCCACGGCCGAGACGGCGATGGCGGCGTAGACCGCCCTGGCCAGCGCCGCGCGGCCGGTGCGCTTGAGGTAGGAGAGCGTCAACGCGACGATCAAGAACGCCTCGATGCCTTCCCGCAAGGCGATCGTGAATCCCTGCCACATTGGCCCGACCTCCCGTGCCCGAGGGGGCTTGACTTCCCGCCGGGGGCGTGAAGAATACCGCAACTGAGACTGAGTCGCAATCGCATGAACGACCGCGAGCGCGGGATCTTCCGCAACTACCTGCAGCGGCGCGGCTTGAAGCTGACGGCCGAGCGTCAGGCGGTGTTCGACGAGCTCTTCGCACGGCACGAGCACTTCGAGGCGGACGAGCTGCTGGTGCGGCTGCGCACGAAGCACAAGAAGATCTCGAGGGCGACGATCTACCGCACGCTCGAGCTGCTGGTGGACTCGGGAATCGTCGGCCGGGTTCGCATCCGAGAGGCGGGGTACCGCTACGAGCGGCTGCGGGCGGGCGAGCACCACGACCACCTCATCTGCAACGAGTGCGGCCGCGTGATCGAGTTCCTCGAGCCGAGGATCGAGGAGCTTCAGGACGAGGTGTGCGAGCGCTACGGGTTCCTCCCGCTTTCGCACAGCCACCAGATGCGCGGGATCTGCCGGCAGTGCCGTCCGCGCCGCGGACGCACCGCCGTGCGGTCGCGCACCGCCGCGCCGGAGTCGGCCCGGCGCGAGCCGCGACGGCCGGTCGTCCACTAGGCGAGGGAGAGTGTCTTGAGCGGCGGGACGGGACGGAGAGCGACTGAGACTGAGTCTCTGTCTTGTCACCGCCGCCCCCGTGCGGCCGCGCGAGCCGGCCTGCTCGCGGCGACACTCGCCGCCGCGCCGTGCACGGCGCCGCTTGCGGCGGAGGCCGCGACAAGGCGCGTGCTCGCGATGGGAACGGTCCTGGACGTCACGGTCTGTCTCCCTCGGCGGGAGGAGGCGCTCAGGGCGGCGGAAAAGGCCGTCGCGGAGGTGGCGCGTCTGGAAAACGTCCTGACGACGTGGCGGGAGGGCGGGCCGCTCGACCGGATCAATCGCGCGCCGGTCGGGGAGCCGGTCGCCATCGACGCGGAGCTGTTCGCCCTTCTGCGCGAGGTTTTCGACTGGTCCGCGAGAACGGCCGAAGCCTTCGATCCGTCCGTGCTTCCCCTCGTGCGGGCCTGGGACCTGCGCGGCGCGGGGCGCATCGCTTCGGAGGCCGAGCTCGCCGCCGCGCGCGAGGCGACGGGCACGGATCGGTTCCGCCTGGACGCCGCCGGACGAACCGTCGCGCGGCGGGACGGCCGAGCGGGGATCGACGAGGGCGCCTGGGGCAAGGGCTACGCGCTCGACCGGGCCGCGGAGGCCTTGCGGGGGGCGGGGGTCTCCGACGCGCTGCTCGATCTCGGCGGAGAATTGCTGGCGCTGGGCCGGAGTCCCGAAGGGACCGCGTGGACGGTGTCGATCGCCGACCCGCGCCATCGCCGCCGTCCGGTGCTCCGGCTGTCGCTGCCGGCCGGCCACGCCGTCTCGACGTCGGGCGATTCCGAGCGCGTGCGCCGGGTGGGCGGGCGGGCAATCGGACACCTGCTCGATCCCCGGACCGGATCGCCGGCCGCCGACTTCGGGTCGGCAAGCGTGATTTGTTCCTCCGGGCTCGTCGCGGACGTTCTGTCCACGGCATTCTTCGTGCTCGGGCCGCGAGGCGGGCTCGAGCTTTCCAGGCAACTTCGGCGGGAAGGGGTTTCGAACGAGGCGCTGTTTCTCGTCGTCCGCGGATCGCGGCTCGAGGCGCTTTCCTCGCCGGGATTCCGCGATCTCGTCCTGTCGTCCGATCCGGAGCGTGTGAGCGGCCTTTCCGCCGCCGGCCCGCCAGAGAGGTCTTCTCGATGAAAGGATCCCTCCTCCCCCTTCTTTTGCCGGGTCGCGCGCTCGCGGCCGCCCTGCTTGCGCTCGCATGCCTTCCTTGCGCCGCGGAGCCGCAGACCCCGGTTTCCCCGCCGCCCGAGGCATTCGTTTCCGTCGAGGAGCGGCTGAGTCGGCTCGAGAAGCTCCTGGAGGAGACGCGGGCCGAGCTCGCCGCTCTCAAGGCCGCGCCGTCGGACGCGGCGACCCGGGCCCGGCTCGCGGAGCTCGACCGCAAGATCGAGATCCTGACTCGAGAGATCGAGAAGATGAAGCTCGGCGAGGCCGCCGCTGCGCGCCCCTCCGAATCGCCCGGGTCTTATGGCGTCGGCCCCGCCGCCGCGAAGGTCTACGGGAAGGACGGCCTGTCGATCGGCGGCTACGGCGAGGCGCTGTATCAGAACTTCGCCGCGAGCGATCAGAGCGGCGCGCCGTCGGGCGCCGAGGACAACGTCACGCTCCTTCGCGCCGTTCTCTACGTCGGCTACAAGTTCGATCCGCACTTCGTGCTCAACACCGAGATCGAGTACGAGAACGCCGTGGTCGCTTCCGACAAGGGAGGCGAAGCCGAGGTCGAGTTCGCCTACGTCGACTACATGCGCACGAGGGCCCTCAACGCGAGGGCGGGATTGGTTCTGATCCCGATGGGGCTCGTCAACGAGCTTCACGAGCCGACGTCGTTTCTCGGAGCGCGGCGCCCGGACGTCGAGGACCTCATCCTTCCCACCACCTGGCGAGAGCTGGGCTTCGGTCTGTACGGCAGCGCCGGGCCGCTGACCTACCGCGCCTACGGCGTCAACGGCCTGAAGGCCGCCGGATACGACGCCGAGGAGGGCATCCGCGAGGGCAGACAGGAGGGCTCCGAGGCGCTGGCGAGGAACTGGGCCTTCACGGGCCGCCTCGACTACACGGCCGTGCCGGGCCTTCTCGTCGGAGCCTCGGTCTTCTCGGGAAACGCCGGGCAGGGCCTTCTTGCGCCGTCGGGCCGGCCGATCGGGGCTCTCACGACGGTCTTCGATCTTCATGCCGACTGGCGCTGGCGCGGCGTCTGGCTGCGGGGCCTCTACGCGCGCACCCGCGTCGGCGACGCCGCTTTGATCAATCAGGCCAACGGCTTCACGGGAGACGAATCGGTCGGAAGCCGGCAGGGAGGCTGGTATCTGCAGGCCGGGTACGACCTGCTGGCGCTCAAGGCGGGCTCCCGCTCCGCGCTCTGGGCGTTCCTGCGCTACGAGGAGTACGACACGCAGAAGAGCGTTCCCGCCGGATACGAGCGCAACCCGGCCAACGACGCGCGCGAGCTGACGGCGGGAATCTCGTTCCTGCCGATCGACCGGCTCGTCCTGAAGGCGGACTGGCAGCAGCGCCGCAACCGCGCGCGCACGGGCGTCGACCAGTGGAACATCGCTCTGGGATACATCTTTTGAAGTCGCGAACGGGCCTCTCGACGCGGTCGAGTCGAAGGCGCCGCCGGACGTCGGCCGCCGCGCTGGCCTTCCTCCTCATCCTGGCGGCGCCGGCCGCCGGAAAGGTCTTTCTGACCCAGCAGGAGGCGCTGCGGCTCGCGTTTCCCGCCGGCGTCTCGGTCGAGCGCCGGACGGCCTTCCTGAGCGAGGCCGAGCTGCAGGAGGCGCGAAAGCTGGCGCGCAGCGAGAGCCCGCCCGCGGCGCTGGTGACGTACTACGTCGGCGTCAAGGACGGCCGGACGGTCGCGACGGCCTACTTCGACACGCACGTGGTCCGGACCCAGCCCGAGACGATCATGGTCGTCGTCGATCCGGCCGGATCGGTTCTCCGAGTGGAGGTGCTCTCGTTCCTGGAGCCGGAGGACTACCTGCCGCTGCCCCGCTGGTACGGTCTGTTCGCCGGGCGGCCGCTCGACGACGAGCTCTCTTCCAGCCGCGCGATCCGGCCCGTGGCGGGGGCGACGCTGACGGTGCGCGCGACGACCGAGGCCGTACGGCGCGTGCTCGCCGTGCACCGGGTGATCGGCGCGTCGGCTTCGCCATGAAATACATGGAGCGGGGAGGGTTCCAGAGCCAGGCGCTGATGCGCGCGACCCTCGGCTGGACGCTCGTGCTTCTGGCCGGCTTCTGGGTGACGAACCTCGTCCTCTTCGTCACGCGCCTGGGCTTCAAGCCTTCTTCCGTCGCGGCCCACTACCTCGGCTCCGAAGCGGAGTTCCGCCCGCCGCGCACCGCCGGCGCGATGCTCGAGGTGACCCACAGCCACCTGCCGATGATGGCTCTGGTGGTGCTGCTGCTCACCCATCTGATGATCTTCGCGCCCTACTCGAAACGCGCGAAGGTCGCGACGATCGCGGCGGCCTTCCTTTCGGCTCTGCTGGAGGAGGCGTCCGGCTGGCTCGTGCGGTTCGTGGACCCCCGCTTCGCGTGGTTGAAGCTCGCCGCCTTCGTCTCGCTGCAGGGGATCCTCGGCTTCCTGCTCGTGAGCCTCGCGCTGTACCTGCGATCCGGGCGCCGCGGCGAGAAGGTCTTACCGATCGTGACGGAGGACGAGGCGCGCGAGCTCGCCCGCCGGCGCCGGGGTTCCTGAAGACGGCCGGCGAGAGTCGCGGCACCGTCACGGGCCGACGACGACGCGCAGGAAGCGTCGGCCGAGCCTCAGGACGCGGGTGCCCTCCCCGAGGATCTTCTCGTTCGCGTCGCGAACGACTCGCGCGGCGCCGGACTCGTAGACCGTCAGGGCGCCCTCGGCGATCTTGCGCCGGGCCTCGCGCATCGAGCCGGCCAGCTCGACCCGCACGAGGACCGCCGCCGCCCCTCCGGTTCGAAGCGACGGCTCGACGGTCCTCTGCTCGATCTCCTCGGGGAGCTCCTTGCGCGAGAAGGCGCGCTCGAAGTCTTCCCGCGCGCGCGCGGCGGCCTCCTGGCCCTGGAACTGTGCCGTGATGGCGGTGGCGAGCTCCGCCTTGACGTCGCGAGGGTTGAGCCGGCCCGCGTCGATGCCCTCCCGCCGCGCGGCGATCTCGCCCGCCGGAAGATCGGTCAGGAGCTCGAAGTAGCTCCACAGGAGCCGGTCCGGGATCGACATGAGCTTGCCGAAGATCTCGGCGGCCGGCTCCTCGATTCCGATGGCGTTGCCGAGGGACTTGGACATCTTCTCCGTGCCGTCGAGGCCGACCAGGAGCGGCAGGGTCATCACGACCTGCGGCTCGAGCTTCTCCTCGCGCATCAGGTCGCGGCCCACGAGCAGGTTGAAGAGCTGGTCGGTTCCGCCGAGCTCGACGTCGGCTTTCAGCGCAACCGAGTCGTAGCCCTGCGCGAGAGGGTAGAGAAGCTCGTGCAGGGAGATCGGCTGCCGGGCGTTCCAGCGCTTCTGGAAATCGTCGCGCTCGAGGATGCGCGCCACCGTCATGCGCGCGCACAAGCGCACGATCCCCTCCGCGCCGAGGGCCGAGAGCCACCGGCTGTTGAACGCGATCTCGGTGCGCTTCGGATCGAGGATGCGGAAGGCCTGCCGGGTGTAGGTCGCGGCGTTGGCGTCGACCTCGGCGCGGGTCAGTTGCGGCCGCGTGCTCTTCTTGCCCGACGGGTCGCCGATCATCCCGGTGAAGTCCCCGACGACGAAGACGACGCGGTGGCCCGCGTCCTGGAAGTGGCGCATCTTGCGCAGGACCACCGTGTGCCCGAGGTGGATGTCCGGCGCCGAGGGGTCGAAACCCACCTTGACGGTCAGCGGCCCTCGCTCGAGCTTGCGGAGGAGGTCCCTCTCCTCGATCACGTCCACCGCGCCGCGTACGAGGAGAGCCAGGTCCGCGCGGTGCGAAGTCACGGTGGGCGTGGATTATACGGGCCGGAGCTCGCGCCTTTAAGAGCGGATAAAAGCGGGAACCCCGGCCGGAGACGGGCCGTAGACTCCAGACGGGGTGGGAACTTCATCATGAGATTTTCGACTGGTCTCTTTCGCGCGGCAGGAATCCTCGGCGTCTCGGGTCTGGCCGTGCTCGGCATGGCATCCGCGCCGAGCGCGTCGTTTGACGTGAATCCCGGCAACCCGTCGGCCCGATCGGCAGTGCGGTTTCTCGATCGTTCGGCCGGCGCCGGGGCGACGACCTGGCTGTGGACGTTCGGCGACGGGCAGAGTTCGACACTTCAGAATCCGGCGCACGTGTTCCAGGCGGCCGGCTCGTATCCCGTGACGCTCAAGGTCCATAACGCCAGCGGCGGGGCGCAGACGACCTCGATGGTGGAGGTCGCGCAGGAAGACACCCTGCGGCTGCTCTCGCAGGCGGGGCACGCTTTCGAGGTGACGCTCGAGGCGACGGACCCGCGCACCGGCAACACGGGCGTGGGTGAAGCGATCCCGCAGAACGACGTGTTCGGCTACTTCACGATTCCCGCGCTGGTGCCAACCAATCCGGGAGCGCCGCTGGTGCCGGAAGTGTTCGTGAAGATGCTCGACGCGCGGGCGATCGGCCAGGACTTCTGGCTCTTCTGGGGCGGCTTGACGGACCTGCAATACACGTTGACGGTCCGGGACACGGTGACGGGCGCGGTCAAGGTCAAGCACAACCCGGTGACCGACAGCATCACCTGCCTCGGCGCGGACACCTCGGGCTTCGCGACGGCCTCCGTGCCGAGCCCGACGCCGACGCCTCCTCCGGGCGCCGTGCACACGGTCAACGTGGGCCAGGGCGGAAACCAGTTCCTGGACATGTCGTCCGGCAGCCACCAGACGACGATCCATGTCGGCGACACCGTCGAGTGGAACTGGATGGGCGGGCCGCACACCACGACCTCGGGCGACTGCAGCGGCGGCGGGGGCGGAGGCTACTACGGCGGCGGAACGGGCTGCGACGGCAACGGCCTCTGGGGGTCGGGCGCGCATTCCGCGCCCTACCAGTACACGCGCACGTTCACGGCGCCGGGCACCTACAAGTACTACTGCGAGATCCACGGATCTGCGATGGTGGGAACCGTCGTGGTGCAGCCGCAGTAAGCGCGGCCTTTTCAGAATGCGTTGGCGGGAAGCAACACGGGCGGCGCGAGCCGCCGATTGGGAGAAACCATGAATCGCTCAGGGACCCTTTGGAAGATGGCCGGCCTGCTCGGATTCTCCGGGCTCGCGATCCTGGGGGCGGTTTCGGCGCCCACGGCTTCCTTCGAGATGACGCCGAGCAATCCCGCGGCCGGCTCGGAGGTGCAGTTCACCGACACGTCGAGCGGAGCGACGTCCTGGCAGTGGACCTTCGGGGACGGGCAGGGCTCGGCGAACCAGAACCCGACGCACGTCTTCGCCGCGGCGGGAAGCTACCCGGTCACGTTGAAGGTCAACGGCTCCGGCGGTCCGTCGCAGACGACGACGACGGCGGAGGTTTCCGCGGAAGACACGCTACGGCTTCTGGGGCAGGCGGGGCACGCTTTCGAGGTGACGCTTGCGGCGACGGACCCGCGCACCGGCAACACGGGCGTGGGGAAGGCGATCCCGCAGAACGACGTCTTCGGCTACTTCACGATTCCCGCGCTGGTGCCGACCGCTCCGGGAGCGCCGCTGGTGCCCGAGGTGTTCGTGAAGATGCTCGACGCGCGGGCGATCGGCCAGGACTTCTGGCTCTTCTGGGGCGGGTTGACGGACCTGCAGTTCACGTTGACGGTCCGGGACACGGTGACGGGCGCGACCAAGGTCAAGCACAACCCGGTGACCGACAGCATCACGTGTCTCGGCGCGGACACGTCGGGCTTCGCCAACGCCCCGACATCGACGCCGACACCGACGGTGACGGGCGCGCCTCCGTCGCCCACACCCACGCCGACGCCTCCGGCCGCCGAGACTCGGGTCGTCGAGCTCCACAACTTCTTCTTCCGGGACCGAGTCAGCGGCAACAGCACGACCACCATCAGCGCGGGGACCAAGGTGGAGTGGGAGTGGGAAGACGGCCTCCACTCGACGACGTCGGGCCCTTGCCCGCCCTGCTCCGGCGACGGCGGCTGGGATTCGGGCAACAAGAGTTCTGGAAGCTTCGACCGCACGTTTACGGACGCGGACAGGGGGAAGAGCTTCCCCTACTTCTGCAGAGTGCACGGCACGATGATGACGGGCACGGTCGTCGTGAACCCGTAATCCGCGCCTCGCGGAGAATCCTTCGACGGCCTCTTCGGCCCCGGCCGGGGAGGCCGTTTCTTTCCTGGGCGAGGCATCCCGCAGGTCGATTTCCAGCCGGCGCCCGATTCCTTAGAATGTCCTCGTGAGCGAAGAGGACACGGTCGCCGGGAAGCCCACCGAATCCGCCATTCAGAGCGAGGACGACCGCCGCGCGGCGGCCGCCGCCGCCAACCGGAAGCGGGCCCTCGAGGACTGGGAAGCCAAGAAGAAGCGATGGCGCAAGATGGGCCCGCCTCCCGCCTCGCCCGCCGCCGGTTCCACGAAGCCGGCCAAGTGAGAGGAAGCCCGCGTCGCTCGAGTTCGACGCGCAAGAGGCCGGAGGACCGATGAAGGAGCGCGAGTCGAAGCTTCGCGTGGAGAGCCCGGCATTCTTGCAGGGAAAGTCGATCCCCGCCCGATACACGGCCGACGGTCGGGACGTTTCGCCGGCGTTGTCCTGGAGCGGCGTGCCGCCGGGGGCCCGAAGCCTGGCGCTCGTCTGTGAGGACCCCGACGCGCCGCGCGGCACGTGGATTCACTGGGTGCTCTACGACATCCCGCCGTCGGTGACTTCGCTGCCGGAAGGTGTCCCTCCCCGCGAGAAGGCGCCGGGCCTCGGGACGCCCGGGAAGAACGACTTTGGAAGCCTTGGCTACGGCGGCCCGGCTCCGCCGAGCGGAACGCACCGCTACTTCTTCCGTCTCTACGCGCTCGACCGTTCGCTTTCGCTCGCGGCGGGAGCCACGGCCGGGGAGCTCCGCCGCGCCATGGAAGGCCACGTTCTGGCGCAGGGCGAGCTGATGGGCACCTATTCCCGGCGATAGGACGGCGCGCGTCTTCCGCCGGATCGAGCGGGAGGTCGTCGCCTGCCGCCGCTGCCCGAGGCTGGTCGCCTGGCGCGAGCGATCGGCTCGCCATCCACCGCGCCGCTTCCGGGGCGAGACCTACTGGGCCCGTCCGCTGCCCGCCTTCGGCGATCCGGGGGCCCGGCTCGTGCTGGTCGGTCTCGCTCCGGCCGCCCACGGCGGCAACCGGACGGGACGAATCTTCACGGGCGACGAATCGGGAAACTTCCTTTTCCGCGCCCTCCACGCCGTTGGCCTCTCGAGCCTGCCGGAATCGCGCCACGCCGGCGACGGCCTGCGGCTGGACGGCGCGCTGCTGACTGCGGCGTGCCGCTGCGCACCGCCCGGCAACCGTCCGACGCCCATGGAGTTCGACCGGTGCCGCGAGTACCTCGAGCGGGAGCTCGATCTGGTTCCGGGTCCGCGGGTCGTGGTCGCGCTCGGGGCGCTCGCCTTCGAGCAATGCGTCCGGGCGCTGCAGCGCGGCGCCGCGCCCGCCAGGCCGCGCCCGCGCTTCGCGCATGGGAAACGCGTCGAAGTCCAGGGCCACGTGCTCCATGCCTGCTACCACCCGAGCCAGCAGAACACCTTCACCGGCAAGCTGACGCAGAAAATGCTTCGGGCCGTCCTGCAGCGCGCGCTTCAGGAGGCGAGGGGGGAGGCGGTCCTCAGTCCGTAGTCCCTGGTCCGTAGTCCTCAGTCCTTGGTCCGTAGTCTTCGGTCGAGGCGAGAGAGCCGGTCCCGGCAGCGCCCGCGACGAAGGACCAGGACTAAGGACGAAGGACTAAGGACTGGAGACCGGGCGTCGCGCGGCGTCACTTCTTTCTGAACAGCTGGTCGAAAGCCGCGCGGGCATCGTCGGGTGTCGCGGTCGCACGGGAGCCGGTCAAGTCGAAGGATCGCGCGGGGGCGTAAAAGGCGCAGAGATTGCGCTTCTTCTTGTCCGGGATCCGCGCGGGGATCGGCTTGGCGCATTCGAAACGGGCCGACGTGTCGAAGTGAGCGCATTGAGCGCAGGCATGCAGGTCGGCTCCACACTTGCGGCACGTCGTGTCCGGGCCGATTTCCTCGAGGTCGCGGCGCTTCTCGCCGCAGGACTTGCACGCGAACACGACGGCCTTGTCGAGGTCGATTCCGCGGCCGCGAGGCGCTCCTTCCGTCCGGGGCGGTCCCGACGGTCCGCGACGGCGGCCCGTTTCCTCGCCGCCGGAGTCCATGTAGCCGCGATGGCGGTACTTGCGGTCGCTCATGAGTTCCTCGGCAGGTCGCAGTCTACAGGCATTCCGGCCTACCTTCCGGGAGTTTCGGCAGGCGTCGGGCTGGCCGTCGGAGCGGGCGTCGCGGGCGGCGTTGGAGGAATCGTTCTGGGCGGGCGCGCGGGAGGAGACAGGATCTCCGAGGTCCGCAGGGCGAGAGGATGGCCCGGGACCAGGGCGTGCGTGCGCCACAGCAGGTAATAGGCGCTCAATGCTCCCGCCAGAAATCCGGCCGCAACCAGAATGACCGCTCGACCTCGAATGGGCCCTCCTCGAACGCTCGCCTTGGCGGCGTGGGACTCTCTGAGCTTAAACCCCGCCGGGCGCGCCGCGGCCCGGAGTACAATTTTTCCGTGCAGGACGGTCCGCTCGATCGGGCGCTCGACCTCTGGCGAGAGGGAACCGCAAAGCTTCTCTCCGGAAACCTCGGGGAGGCGGTCGAGCTCTTCACGCGCTCGCTCGAGACGTACCCGACGGCCGAGGCCTACACGTTCCGCGGCTGGGCGTACTCTTTCGAGGGACGCCTGCCGGAGGCGATCGGAGAATGCCGGAAGGCGATCGCCACGGACCCCGGCTTCGGCAATCCCTACAACGACATCGGCTGCTACCTGATGGAGCAGGGCCGGCTGGACGAGGCGAAGCCCTGGTTCGAGCAGGCGAAGAAGGCGCCCCGCTACGAGCCGAGGCACTTCCCGTACCTGAATCTCGGGCGTCTCCACGCCTCTCGCGGCGAGTTCGCCGAGGCTCTCGTCGAGTTCCAGGGCGCCCTGGCCGAGAATCCGGGAGACCCGGTCGCGCTGAAGTATCTCGAAGCGCTGCGCTTCCAGGTCAACTAGGCTCCCGCCTCCGGGAATCTCGCAACCGATAGAATCGTTGTGTCGGGACGGGCCCGGACCCGGCCCAAGGAGCACGACAATGGACAACAACTTCTCGATGACCCCGCAGTCGGCCTTCGCGACCACGACGGTCGCCGGCGCCGAGCGGGCGACGGCCTTCCTCCGGAAGGTCTACGGCTGGATGTTCGCCGGCCTGGCGATCACGGCTGGGGTGGCGTTTGGCGTGGCGTCTTCGCCCGGGATCCTGCGGGCGATCGTCTCGAACCCGATCCTGTTCTTCGGCCTGTTCGCGGCCGAACTGGGCCTGGTGTTCTACCTCTCGGCGCGGGTCAATCGGATCGCGCCCGGAACCGCCGCCGGGCTCTTCGTTCTCTACTCGGCGTTGAACGGCGCGACGCTCTCCTTCATCCTGCTCGCCTACGCCGGCGTTTCCATCGCAACCACCTTCGTCGTGACCGCCGGAATGTTCGGGGCCCTGGCGCTCTACGGGTCGACCACGAAGCGCAGCCTGGCGGGAGTCGGGCAGTTCGTCTTCATGGGCCTGATCGGCGTCATCCTGGCCTCGATCGTGGGGCTCTTCTGGCACAGCGACGCCCTGCAGTTCGTGATCTCGGTCGTCGGCGTGATCGTGTTCACGGGCCTGACGGCCTGGGACGCGCAGCGGCTCAAGCAGATGGCGGCCGTCACCCCCGAAGGTCAGGTCGGCTCCTACGCAGTCGTGGGGGCGCTGGCGCTCTACCTCGACTTCATCAACCTGTTTCTCTTCCTCCTGCGGTTCCTGGGAGGACGGCGCAACTAGTCCGCAGTATTCACGAACGACTCCGGCCGCCGCTCCGATCCCGGGGGCGCGGGGGGCGCCGTGCGCCCCTGCTCCCATGAGCCCGCCGGGGCGGCGCCAGCGCTCCTCGCCGATGCGCATCGGCATCGTCGTCGTCGCGCTTCCTTGCCCCGACGAAAAATCTCTGTCGCGGACACGCCGTACCCGCGCTCGTCAAGAGCGTCGCTTGAACAGCCCCTTTCGGCGCAATCTCCTGGACATGCTTCGGCCGGGTGTCCGTGAATAATCCGGGCTGGGAAATCTTCCGCTCCCGTTCGGGCCGATCGGCGACGGGGCCGGGCGAGGCCCCTCGGGCTATTCGCGAGGAGGCGACCCGACCAGCGGCAGGCTGCCGATGCGGGTGTCCGCCATTGCGGCGGCGGGCGCGGCCTCTTCGGCCGGCTCGGCCGATTCCCCGGGATTGCGGAAGAGGTTCGCCTCGACGCCGTACTGTCGGTTGTAGAGATCCGCGTACCGGCCGCCCCGGGCGAGCAGCTCCTCGTGCCGTCCGCGCTCGACGATGAGGCCTCCTTCGAGGACCAGGATCGTATCGGCCTTGCGGATCGTCGAGAGTCGGTGCGCGATGACGAAGGTGGTGCGCCCCTTCATCAGCTCCGCGAGGCCCTCCTGGATGAGCGCCTCGCTCTCGCTGTCGAGCGAAGAGGTCGCTTCGTCCAGGATCAGGATGCGCGGATCGGCCAGGATCGCCCGCGCGATCGCGACGCGCTGCCGCTGCCCGCCGGAGAGCCTGACGCCGCGCTCGCCCACGACCGTCTCGTAGCCGTCCGGGAGCCTCGACACGAAGTCGTCGCAGCGCGCGATCGCCGCGGCGCGGAGGATCTCCTCGGGGGAGGCGTCGGGGCGCGCGTAGGCGATGTTCTCGAGAACCGTGCCGTCGAAGAGAAAGTTGTCCTGCAGCACGACACCCAGCTGCGAGCGGTAATCGAACAGGCGGACCGAGGCCAGATCGTGCCCGTCCACGAGGATTCGCCCGGCGGTCGGGCGGTAGAAGGCGGCGACCAGGCCGATCAGCGTGCTCTTGCCGGAGCCCGATGAGCCGACGAGCGCCGTCGAGCTCCCGGGCTCCGCCGTGAAGGAGACGCCCCGGATGACCGGCACCCCCTCCTGGTACTCGAAATGGACGTCCTGAAACTCCACCCGCCCGGCGAGCGGCGGGAGGGGCTCCCGGAGCTCCTCTCCGGCGTCTTCGGCGAGCTCGTTCCGGATTTCTCGGATCCTCTCGAGCCCCGCGAAGGCCTCGGTGATCTGGCTGCCGATCGAGACGATCTGCACGACGGGCCCGACGAGCACGCCCAGGTAGAGCGTGAAGGAGAAGAACGAGCCGATCGTCATCCGGTGAGCCAGGACGTCGTGGGCCCCGATCCAGAGGATCGCCACACCCACCACCCCCAGAAGCAGCGTCGAGAAGGCCGTCACCGCGGAGAAGCCCGTCATCGTCCTGGCGACGTTCCGAAAGAGGCGATGCGCGCCCCGGGAGAACGCGAGCGCCTCGCGCCTCTCGGCCCGGTACGCCTTGACCACCCGGATTCCCGAGAACGACTCGGTCAGGCGCCCGGAGACCTCGGCATTGATCTTCGAGCGCTCGCGAAAGAGGGGACGGAGCGTCTTGAAGGCGTAGAGCAGCACCACGGAGAAGAGCGAGAGGACCGCCAGGGCGATCAGCGTGAGCTTCGTGTTGAGGTAGAAGAGGATTCCCAGGGCGAACACCGCCGTGATCAGCCCGCCCAGGACCTCGACCAGGCCCGTTCCGACGAGGTTGCGGATCCCCTCGGCATCGGTCATGACGCGCGAGAGAAGCGAGCCCACCTTCGTTTGATCGAAGTAGGAAACCGAGAGGCGCCCGACGTGGCGCTGGACGCGGCGCCGCATCTCCGTAATGGACCGTTGTGCGGCCTTGCCCAGAATCTGGGAGAGCGCGAAAGAAGTCGCCGCCTGCAGGAGCGTGGCGCCGCCGGCCGCGAGGACGAGCCTGCCGAGCATCTCTCGATGCCCCTTGCCGATGACCTCGTCGAGGAGGAACTTTGTCGTGCCGGGCAGGACGAGGCCAGAAAGCCGGTTGACGAGCAAGAGCCCCAGTCCCAGCGCCATGCGCCCCTTTCGGGCCACGACGAGCTCCCGGGCGTCGGCAAAGATGACCGACAGCGGTGGGGCCTGCTTCTTTTGGGGCTCCTCCTGCGAACCGCGGCGTCCCACGCCGCCGCGGCGGCCTTCGCGGGTGGGAACACCCCCTCCAAAGAGGCCGAACTTCGGCATGGTTACTTCGTCCCCGGCGCGATTCCGGGCGGCTCAAGGGCGAAAGACAACGACACCTCCCGGGCGTGCGAGTGCTGCAACGAAATCATGCTGGCAAAGTATTGCGCCGGCGGCAGAAGGGATTCCATGAATCCCTATATTGACAAATATATTTTTCAAGACAATAGTCATTTTCAATGGAAGTCGCCTCTCGGACGCTTCCCGACCTGGAATGCATCTCCGAGCACGCTCGGGCGGCGGCGCTGCTCAACCCGTTGCGGATGCGGATTCTGACGATCGCCCGGGAACCGGCTTCCGCGACCGAGATCGCAGCGCGGCTGCGAATGCCCCGCCAGCGCGTCAACTACCACGTCCGACGGCTGGCCGAGCAGGGGTTGCTGCGCCGCGCCGGCCGGCAGCGCAAGCGCAACATGGTCGAGCAGCGCTTCGTCGCCTCGGCGCGTGCATTCCTGCTCATCCCGGACCTCCTCGGCGGAGCCTCCCCCGACTGGCGCGACATCCGCGACCCGGCAAGCGCGCCCTATCTGCTGGCTCTTGCGGCGCAGGTTCAATCCGACGTCAGCCGGGCCTGGAAGGCTGCCGGCGAGCAGGGAAGACAGATCACGACGCTTTCCTTGAAATCGCAGTTTCGTTTCGAGAGCCCGGCGCAGCGGGCGGAGTTCGCCCGCGCATTGCGCCAGGCGGTCGTCGAGGCGATTGCGCGGCACACCTCGGTGCACGACCTGCCGGGCGGACGGCCGGCGCCCGGCAGCCCCTACCGCTTGGTGCTCGGCTGCTACCCTTACGAGCAAGGGCTCTGAGGACGCGGGTGGAGACGGGCAAGAGCCTCCACCCGCGGCAAGCCCCGGCGACAAGGACGGGACGGCGTCGGCCCTTCTCGATGCATCAGGCGGACCTGACCGCCGTCAGGAGCAGGCGCCGCGAGCCGAGCGCGAACGGCTCGCCGGAAACCGATCCGAACGCCTCGAAGTCGCCGAATCCCGCGGCCTCGAGCATCCCCACGAGCTCCCGGTAGGTGTAGACGCGGTGCCGACCCGGCCGCGTCAGGGTCTTTCCGCGGCGGCTCACGGTAAAGCGGCTCTCCACGGCTCCCCGGGCCGGGTCGTATCGGTTCTCCGCGTGAAAGCGGATGCCTCCCGGCACCTTCAGGTCGAGCCGCTCGTGGAAATCGGCCAGCAGCGCCTCGGCGATCCACCCGGACTCGAGCAGGAAGCGCCCGCCGGGCCGGACGGCCCGGCCGACGCCGTCGAGAAAGCTCTGATTGCCGTCGTCGTCGAAATAACCGAAAGAGTTGCCGGCGCAGAAGGCAGCGTCGAAGTCGGCCCGCCAGGGCAGCTCGCGCATGTCGCCCTGGATCCAGTCGACCCGGAGATCGTTTTCGGCCGCGCTTCGCCGCGCGGCAGAGAGGGCGTCCTCCGAAAAATCGAGACCCGTCATCCGGCAGCCGCGCTGCGCGAGCTCGAGGCTGTGCCGGCCATGCCCGCAAGGCACGTCGAGCACGCGGCAGCCCGGCTCGAGACGCAGGTGCTTCTGGAGAAATTCGATGTCCGACCGGGTCGACTCGGCAGGGATCGCGGCCTGCCAGAACTCGACGAAGAGGCCCGTGAAGAACCCGTTCCACCAGTCGCCCGAGCAAGTCATGGGTGTCCGTCCTTCCGAAAGCGGCGCGGTCCGCAATCCTCCGCGGAGTCCGCGACCCGTGTTGTTTTCTCTCGATGTGGACCCTGCCCCCGGGGGCCGGTCAATCAGAGGACGGCAGCCATATTTCCGGCGCGATCTTAGCAGGCCGCTGAAAAATGGATGCGGGCGTCGTGTCCGAAGCTTTCGGCCGCGGGCGTTCGCTGCGCGAGCGGCGGCCGAGAGTCTTCAAGCCGGGAGCCAACCCCCGGGGCTGAGACTCTCGGCTGCCGGTCGTCCTCGACCGCCGCAGCCGAAGGACTCGTCATCGATCCTCGACGAGGCTTCTGCATCGCCGTCGTCGCGCTTCCTCGCATCGGACCCCGCGGCGCTCGTCACGCCATCCCACACGCTTTTTCAGCGACCTGCTAGGGCTTGCGGACGTAGATGTCCATGTCCACGATCTCCATCTGGCGCTCCGGCTTTGCGGGTCTGCGGAACCCGAACTTCTCGTAGAGGCCGTGGGCGTCCCGCGTCGCAAGAGTCCAGCGGCGGAGATTCTGCAGCTCCGCGTGCCCCATGATGACTTCCATGAGCCACCTGGAGAGGCCGCGCCCCCGGTGCGACTCGAGCACGAAGACGTCCGCGAGATAGGCGAAGGTCGCGTAGTCGCTGATCACGCGGGCGAAGCCGACGAGCCTCGGTCCTTCGTAGACGCCGAAGCAGAGGGAGTTCTCGATCGACTTGTCGATGATCGATCGCGGGATTCCGCGCGCCCAGTAGGAGCGCTTCAGGAACCCGTGAATCGCGTCGCGGTCGAGCCGCTTGCGGTCCGTGGAGATCGTGAATCCGTCGCGGCTCCACTCCATGGCAAGACAAATCCTAAGGCCGGAAGCGGTTACCGGTTATGATGGAGTTTTCCCCGGAGGACACAAGGTGCCCCAACCGTCTGCAACCGTTCTCTCCCGATACCGCCGGAGCGCGGTGATCGGATTTCTCCTCGTCCACGCGGCCGCGATGGGAGTCTTCTTCGTCGGCTTCTCGTGGAAGGGTGTGGCGCTCTGCCTCGCCTCCTACTATCTGCGAATGTTCGGGATCACGGCGGGCTTTCACCGCTACTTCAGCCACCGCACCTATCGCCTGGGCCGCGTCTCCCAGTTTCTGATGGCGCTGCTCGCGCAGACCGCCGCTCAGAAGGGCGTGCTGTGGTGGGCCTCGAACCATCGCCACCACCACCGCTATTCCGATCTGCCGGAGGACGTGCACAGCCCCATCCAGCGGGGCTTCTGGTGGAGCCACGTCGGCTGGATCCTCGTGCCCGACTACCAGGAGACCGACTTCTCCCGCGTGCCCGACCTCGCGAAATATCCCGAGCTCGTCTGGCTCGACCGGAACCAGTTCCTGGCCACGCTGCTCTACGGGGTCGGCTGTTACTTCGCCTTCGGCTGGGTGGGGCTCTTCTACGGCTACTTCCTCTCGACGGTCCTGCTCTGGCACGGGACCTTCTCGATCAACAGCGTCATGCATCTCTTCGGCCGGCGCGTCTTCCCGACGACCGACTGGAGCCGAAACAGCTTCCTGTTCGCGCTGATCACGACGGGCGAGGGCTGGCACAACAACCACCACTACTTCCCGGGCTCGGCCGCGCAGGGGTTTCGCTGGTGGCAGGTGGACGCGAGCTACTACGCGCTCTGGCTGCTCGAGAAGGCCGGCGTCGTCAGGGATCTGCATCGCGCGCCGCGGGGCTTGCGCGGCCGGCAGGCGGCCGGAAACGCTCGCGCCCTGGCCGCCGGTGAGCCGTGGAACGAGCGCATCCGGCGCCTGACGGAACGCTGGGTCGAGCGGCGCGACGTCGCCTGGGCGACGGCGCGGCACGCCGTCGAGGAGCTGGAGACCGCCCGGGTCCACGCGGTCGAGCGGCTGGAGCGCCTGCACGCGGAAGGCGTCGAGCTCGGGGCGCGGGCGGAAGCGGCGGCGCCCGGGCGCCTGGAGGAGATCCGCGGCGACATCGAGAAGTGCCGCGCCCACCTGGCCGAGGTCCTGGAGCGGCTGGTCGCCGCCGCGGAGGCGGCCGCGCTCGTTCCGGCCTGACCGCCGGACGTCCTCCTTCGGACCCGCCGGGGAGATAATCCTCGGCCCGCGGTCTTCCGCGCCGCCGGTCCGGCGGCGGACCGGGAAGGAAGTGACCGACGGCGTGTTGTACGGGTTGCTGACCGCCGGCCTGTCCGGCCTGCCGTGGCCGTCGCGTTAAGCGAGGGGAGAAAGCGATGCGTTTCGTCATCCGGCTGCTGATCAGCGCGCTCGCCCTGTGGGTGGCGATCCAGATCGTCCCGGGGGTGGATTACCAGGGCGAATGGGTCAAGTTGCTGCTGGTGGCGCTCGTCCTGGGGCTGCTCAACGCCCTCGTGCGCCCCCTGCTGATCTTTCTCTCCTGTCCGATGCTGATCCTGACCCTCGGCCTCTTCACGCTCGTGATCAACGCTTTCGTTCTCTGGCTGACGAGCGCCCTTTCGGGAAAGCTCGGCCTGGGCTTCCACGTGTCCGGTTTCTGGGCGGCGTTCCTGGGCGCGCTCGTGGTGTCGATCGTGAGCATTCTGCTGTCGCTGTTCGCCCCGGACCCCGAGCGCGCGTGACGCCGCCGAAAGAACCATGAAGCTCGCCGCCCGCGTCGGCCAGATCCTGGGCGATCAGATTCGACAGGGGTTGAGCGCGCACGAGATCGCCCTGACGCTCGCCATCGGTTTGTGCCTGTCCGTGCCGCCGGTGATCGGCGTGACGACGATCCTCTGCACCCTGGCGGCCATCGTGCTCCGGCTCAATCAGCCGGTGATCCAGGCGATCAACGTTCTGGCCTATCCCATCCAGCTGCTGCTTCTGGTGCCCTTCCTGCGGGCCGGCGAATGGCTCTTCGGCGCGTCGCACACGCCGCTCTCGCCGGGCAAGATCGTGGCGATGGGCAGGGCCGACCTCTTCGGCACGATCGACTCGCTCTGGACGGTAACGTGGCACGGAGCGGTCGTCTGGATGATCGCCTCGCCTCCGGCTGCGCTACTGGTCTATCGGCTGACGAGGCCGGCGCTGGAACGGCTGGCCGCGAAAGTCCGCAAGCAGGAGGTCTCCCGGGTCGCCTGAGCCCTTCGCGCGTCGGTCGGGGCGTCAGATCTTCGCGAGGGCAGCCGCGGCGCGGGCCGGGAGCCGGTGGAGCCGGTTCCGCCGGCGACGATGAGATCGCGTCTCGTGGGAGGGCCGTTGTCCTGGAGTAGGATCGCGCTTCGAAGAATGGAAGCCGAGCGTCCGCCGCGGCTGTCGAGCGACCGGGCGGCGACGGACCCGCAGTCCCGCGGCCCCGTCGCGTCGCCGCGCCGGACCACGGCCGGCATCCTCACGCCGTCCGGCGGGCCGGGGCGCCATCCCCTGGTGGATCTCGACTATCGCCTCCGGGTGCCCGGAATGCTCATCGTCGGGCTCATTCCGCTCTCCCACTTCTACCGGCAGCCGCACCCGCTCTGGTTCTGGGCCGCGATGTTCTTTCCGGCCGTCGTGTGGCCGCAGCTCGCCTACCTTCACTCGAGCCGCAGCCCCGACGGCAAGCGGGCGGAGCTGATCAACCTCGGCGTCGACGCCTTCATCGTCGGCTGTTGGACGGCGGCGATGTCCTTCAGCGTGCTTCCCGCCCTGACCATGGTCTCGGCGATCACGACCGCGTGCCTCTCGGTCGGCGGCGCGCGCTTCACGCTGCGCGCGGTGGGCGCCGTGTGCGCGGGCATGCTCGCGGTCGGGGCCTTCACCGGTTTCCGGGTCGAT
The DNA here is from genome assembly GCA_050257975.1 of Acidobacteriota bacterium. GTDB lineage: Bacteria > Acidobacteriota > Thermoanaerobaculia > UBA5066 > Gp7-AA6 > DATBFU01. Next base: position 29,429 of record JBLMXY010000080.1, on the reverse strand, counting down.
ACCGACGCGAGCGCTCTGACGACGGTCATCTCGGTCCTCGGGACGTTCGCCTACACCTCGATCTTCGGCATCCACTCGCACATCCAGACTCGCCGCGTCGTGCGCGCCAAGAAGGAGCTCGCCGACCAGAACAAGCAGATCCAGGAGCAGTACCGGTTGATCGAGCAGGGGTTGCAGTCGGCGCTGGACGCCAACGAAGCCGCCCGCGCCGCCAGCCAGGCCAAGAGCGCCTTTCTCGCCAACATGAGCCACGAGCTGCGCACGCCGTTGAACGCGATTCTCGGCTACAGCGAGATGCTGGCGGAGGACGCCGAAGCTTCGGGACGCGCGGAGATCGTTCCCGACCTGCAGAAGATCCAGGCCGCCGGCCGGCACCTGCTCGGCCTGATCAACGACGTGCTCGACCTCTCGAAGATCGAGGCGGGCAAGATGGGGCTCTATCTCGAGACGTTCGACGTCGCGCGCCTGGTCGAGGAGATCGTCGGCACGGCGCGGCCCCTGGTCGAGCGCAAGGGCAACCGCCTGGAGGTGCGGTGCCCGGCGGACATCGGCTCGCTGCGCGAGGACGTCACGAAGGTCCGCCAGGTTCTGCTCAACCTGCTCTCCAACGCGACCAAGTTCACCGACGGGGGCGTGGTGACGCTGGAAGTCTCCCGAGAGACCGGCCGGGAAGGCGACTGGGTCTTCTTCCGGGTGCGCGACACGGGCATCGGGATGAGCCCGGACCAGATCGGCCGCCTGTTCCAGGCGTTCTCGCAGGCGGACGCCAGCACAATGCGCAAGTACGGCGGAACGGGCCTGGGACTGGCAATCAGCAAGAAGCTGTGCCGCATGATGGGAGGCGACATCGGCGTCGAGAGCGAGCCCGGCAAGGGCTCGACCTTCACGGTCCGGCTGCCGGGGGAGATCGAGAACTTCGAAGGCGAGGCGACCTCGGTGCGGCTCTCGCGCTCCGTCGCCAAGCCCTTCACCGAGTCTGGGGAAATGCCATCGCCCGCTTCGCGCCGCGGGGTGATCCTCGTCGTGGACGACGACCCTGCGGCCTGCGATTTGATGGAGCGGCTGTGCACCCGGGAGGGATACCGGGTCCTGACGGCGCGAACGGGCAACGAGGGGCTGCGGCTCGCCCGCGAGAAGAATCCCGACCTCGTCACGCTCGACCTGCTCATGCCGGGAATGGACGGTTGGACGGTCTTGAAGGAGCTCAAGGCCGATCCGAATCTCGCCGGCATTCCCGTCGTCATCCTGTCGATCGCCGACGAGAAGGAAAGAGGCCTGGAGCTGGGCGCGGCGGATTACCTGGTCAAGCCCGTGGACCGCGACCGTCTGGCCGGCGTGCTCGAGTCCTATGGCCGCCGCCGGGCCGTTTCTTAGGGTCGCGACGTGTCCAAGATCCTGCTCGTCGAAGACAACGAACTCAATCGGGACATGCTCTCCCGGCGTCTCGAGCGCCGGGGCTACGAGGTCGTCATCGCGGTGCACGGCGAGGAGGGGCTCGCCAAGGCGCGCACGGAGGAACCGGACTTGATCCTGATGGACCTTTCGCTGCCCGTGCTCGACGGCTGGGAGGCGGCGCGCCGGCTCAAGGCAGAACCCCGCACGCGGCGCATCCCGATCATCGGCCTGACGGCCCACGCGATGGCGGGCGACGAGGAGAAAGCGCGCGGCGCCGGCTGCGATGCGTTCGACACCAAGCCGATCGAGTTGCCGCGGCTGCTCGGCAAGATCGAGGCCCTCTTGGTCCGGCGGGAGGGCTCGGCGTAGCGCGGCCGCAACGGATGAAGGCCGAGTTCCACGGGGAGGCGCGGCTGGAGAACCTGGAGAGCGTGCGGGAGTTCGTCGCCAGCGCGTGCCACCGGGCGGGCGCGGACAGCTCCTTCTGCTTCGATCTGAAGTCCGCCGTGGACGAGGCGTGCACGAACATCATCCTGCACGGCTACGGGGGACGGGAGGCCGGGAGCATCGACGTCTGCTTCGAGGAAGACGCGGAGCGCATGGTCGTCACGATCACGGATCGGGGCCGCCCCTTCTCTCCGGGTGAGATCCGGGCGCCGGATCTCTCCTCGTCCTGGCGGGAGCGGCCCGCCGGAGGCCTCGGCTGGCACCTGATCCGGAAGATGGTGGACGAAATCGAGTACCTGGCCGACGGGGAGAAGGGCAACCGCCTGATCCTGGTCAAGCGGCGTGGCTCCCCGGGACGGCTCTGAATCGGGCGAGGGAGGAGGTCTTTTCGTGGAGATCGAGGTCACGCAGCGCGAGCAGGTCACGATCGTCGCGATCGTCGGCAGCGTGGACGGGCTGACGGCGGGCGCGCTCGTCCAGTCGTTTCGGGAGCAGGTCCACGGCGGGAACGTCCGCATCGTCGGAGACTGGAGCGGCGTCGAGTACACCTCGAGCGCGGGCCTCCGGGCTCTGCTCGAGACGGTCAAGGAGACGCGGCAGCGCGGCGGAGACCTGCGTCTGGCCGCCGTTCAACCCGACGTGCTGCGCGTGCTGGAGCTCGCGGGCTTCACGGGCATCCTCAAGCTCTTTCCCGACATCGAAACCGCCGTCGGGAGCTTCCGCTCTTGAGCTTCCACCGCCTGGCGCTGGTCCTCGGCTCGGGCAGCGTGAAGTGCGCGGCGGCTCTCGGCCTGCTCAAAGTGCTCCGGCGCGAGGAGATCACGGTGGACATGGTCGTCGGGTGCAGCGGCGGCAGCCTCTACGCGGCGATGATCGCGCTGGGAGAAAACGTCGAAGAGGCGGAGGAGAAGACGCGCCGGCTCTGGACCCGGGAGATCACAAAACGCCGCAACACGAGGGCGCTGCTCTCGGCCGTCCTGCCCCGGTTCTTCGGCTTCGACGAGCGATTCGGCCTGGTCGACGACCGGATGGTCCTCGAGCGGCTCGCGGTAGCGTTCGGGAGCCGGACGTTTCAGGACGCGCGAATCCCGCTGTACCTGACCGCGACCGACTTCCACTCCGGCGAGCAGGCGGTCTTCTCGAGCGGCCCCCTGGTGGACGCCATCCGGGCCTCGATCGCGATCCCTTACGTGTTCCAGCCGTGGAGGATCGGCGAGCGCGTCTTCGTGGACGGGTTCCTCTCCGATCCCATGCCGGTCGGGGTGGCCATCCGGGAAGGGGCGGACGTGATCATCACGATGGGATTCGAGAGCCCCTACCAGACGCGGGTGTCGTCGGTCCTGCGCTTCGCCTTCCAGCTGTCGAGCATCACGTCGAACAACCTGCTTCGCGCCAACTTCGCCTTTCACAACCTCGCGCACCACAACGAAATCATCCCGATCATTCCGCAGTTCCGGGAGCGCCTCCATCTCTTCGACACGGACAAGATCCCCTACGTCATCGAGGAGGGGGAGCGCGCCGCCGAGCAGCAGGTGCCCTACCTGCGCAAGCTCCTGGCGGCGGGCGCGTCTTCCTAGACGAACCCATGCAAGGGCTCGCGGGCCGCGTTCTCGTCGTGGACGACGTGGAGATGAACCGCGACGTCCTGGCGCGGCGCCTGCGCCAGCAGGGACACACGGTCGCGACCGCCGAGAACGGGCGGCGGGCGCTCGAAATGCTCGCGGCGGAGGAGTTCGACCTCGTGCTTCTGGACATCATGATGCCCGAGCTCGACGGGTTTCAGGTTCTCGAGCGGCTGCGGCAGGACGAGGCGCTGCGCCACATCCCGGTCATCATGATCTCCGCCATGGACGAAATGCCGAGCGTCGTGCGGGCGATCGAGCTCGGGGCGGCGGACTACCTGCCCAAGCCCTTCAACGCCGTGCTGCTCAAGGCGCGCGTCGGCGCGACCCTGGAGAAGAAGCGGCTGGCGGACGCCGAGCGCCTGCACGCGAGGAGCCTCGAGCGCGAGCTCGAGATCGGGCGGCAGATCCAGGCGAGCTTTCTGCCCGAGGAGCTTCCGCAGCCGCCGGGCTGGGAGATCGCGGCGAGCTTTCACCCGGCCCGAAAGGTTGGCGGCGATTTCTACGACGCGTTCCACCTGCCGCGCCGGGGCCGCCTCGGCCTCGCGGTCTCCGACGTCTGCGACAAGGGGGTCGGCGCGGCGCTCTTCATGGCCGTGTTTCGCAGCCTGATCCGCACCGCGATCGAGCGCAACGATGAGGCCGGCGCCGAGGTCGCCGCCAATGTCGAGGCCGCCGCGGCGCACAACAGCGACTACATCGCGCGCACGCACGGAAAGGCGAACATGTTCGCGACGCTCTTCCTCGCCGTGCTCGATCTGGAATCGGGCGCGCTGACGTACGTCAACGCGGGGCACGAGCCGCCGGTCGTTCGGCGCGCTTCGGGCGCGATCGCGCGTTTTCCTCCCACCGGGCCGGCCGTCGGCCTCCTGCCGGGACTGCGCTTCCGGGTCGAGGAGACCACGCTGTCGCCCGGCGATTTGCTGCTCGCCTTCACCGACGGGGTGTCCGAGGCCAGGAATCCCGCCGGCGAGCTGTACGGCGAAGCCCGCTTGCTCGCCCTGCTCGAGGGGCCGCCGGCCGCGGCCCCGGCGCTGCTGTCCCGAATCGAGGGAAGCCTTCGCGCCCACACGGCGGGCGGCGAGCCGTCCGACGACGTCACGATGCTCGCGGTGCGGAGAAGGCAATGAGGCAACGGGGGCCGTCGTCCGGGGCCCGGGCTCCGGTGTTCGGGAAGCCGTAACCCTCGTCCCGGACACCGGACACCGGACACCGGACACCGGACACCGGGCACCGGACAGCGGCCCGATCACCGGCTCTTCAGCGGGCGCTCGGAACCGACCCCGGCGCCTCTGCGCGCGGGAAGAAATGCGTGATCGAGTTGGCGTAGTACTTCAGCAGCGGCAACTCCTCCCGCCGCGGCGAAAAGACGCCGTCGGCTTGCGTCACCAGGCGGCGCAGGGTCAGCATGCGCAGGCCGACGTCGATCGCGTAGCCCTGGTCGGCCCGCGGGATGTAGACGTGGGCGCCGCGCCGCTCGAGATCCTCGATCAGCCGAAGGATCGCGGCCTTCAGCTCGAGCTCGCTCCAGGACCGGTCGGGCTCGCGCACGAAGACCGTGGCCGCGAGCGAGACGGGGACCACGGGAATGACGCGCGCGACCGCGCCCATGAGCTCGCGCGCGAAGGTTTCCACCCGGGCGAAGCGCTCCTCCTTCGGGAGCCCGCGGAAGTCCACCCCGTGCCGCCGGACGTAATCGCGCACGGAGACCGGAGATCCGAAGTTCACGCAGGCGTAGCCGAAACGGTGCCACTTGTTGCGCGCCATGAGAAGCAGGTTTCGCCCCACGAAGCGTCCTGCCGTCGCCGCGGCGCGCAGCGCGCCGGCCTTCGGGGCGTTGGGATCGAGCTCGAGCAGGAAGCTTCGGTCCTCGAAGGTCCGGTCGTAGTTGATGCCGACGGGGATGAAGGCGATGTCCCGCTCTCCCTCCGGGTCGAAGGTGCGGAGCATGTAGTCCAGGATTCCGAGCCGCGGAGGCCGAAGCAGGCCGTCGCGGGAGAGGCCTCCCTCCAGGAAGACGGCCTGGGTCACGCCGGCCGCGGTGGCCATCGCGACGTACCGCTCCAGCACCTTCCGGTAAAGCGGTTCACGCGAGTTGCGGCGCACGAAGTAGGCGCCCATCGAGCGGATCAGCGTCTGAAGCGGCCAGACGCGCGCCCACTCTCCGACCGCGTAGGAGAGGGCCGCCTTCTCCGCGGCGAGGTACGCGACCAGAATGTAGTCCATGTTGCTGCGGTGGTTGATCAGAAACACGACAGTCGATTCGGCGCCGATTCGCGAGAGTCCTTCCTCGTCGGAATACCCCATCCGGACCCGGTACAGGGACCGGGCCAGGGCGCGCGCCGAGGCGTAGCCGAGGCGGAAATAGACGTAGGCGTTGAAGCTCGGCACGATCTCGCGCGCATAGCGCCGGACGTCCGCCAGGACCACCTCTCCCGGAACGGCGTTCTCGCGCGCCCGCTGCCGGGCGGCCTCCTGAACCTCGCGATCGAAGACGAGGCGGTCGATCAGGACTTCGCGCCGCGTGATCTTGAAAGGCGGGATCTGGATCTTGAGCGTCGTGTTGACCCGCTCGAGCAGCCGGTTCACGCGGCGGCGCAGGAACCATCGAACCGAAGGGATCAGCAGGCGGTCGAGAGCCGCCCAGAGGGCGAGCAGGCCGACCAGGATCGCGAGCCAGAGCGGGAGCGTGACGGCGCGGGACATCGCTTCGTCTTGGTCGAGCATACCGGCAACGCCCGGACCATGCCGGGACGCCGGGACTCCCCGGTCCCCGCTCAGCCGCGGCGGCGGCGCACCATCTCGAGGTTCACGGAGACCGTGACTTCGTCGCCCAGGACCAACCCGCCGTTGTCCAGAACGGCGTTCCAGACGATGCCGAAGTCCTTGCGGTCGACCTTGAACTGCGCCTCGAACCCGGCCTTTTCGTTGCCCCACGGATCGGTGACGAAGCCGAGGAAGGAGACGGGGACCCGGATCGGCCGCGAGACGCCGCGAATCGTGAGGGTCCCTTCGACCTCGTACGACTCGCCGCCCCGGGAAACGACCCGGGAGCTGCGGAAGGTGATCTCCGGAAGCCTCTGCGCATCGAAGAAATCCGCCGACCGCAGGTGCTGGTCCCGCTCGGGCAGGTCGGTGTCGATCGAGGCCGCGCGGACGGTGAAGGAGACGCTCGCCTCCTCCGGCCGGTCCGGGTGGACGGCCAGCGTGCCATCGAAGTCGGTGAAGCGGCCGCGCACCTTGCTGACCAGGTGTCGCACCTGGAAGGAGACTTCCGAGTGGGTGCGGTCGACGGAGAAGATCAGGGGAGCGGCGTCGGCCTCGGGAATCGTCGCGAAGCGCTGCGGGGAAGACATGGCAGAAGCTCCTTCAAGTATCAGTCAATAGTTGACTAGTCACTAAATATGCCTCTCCCCTCACGTTCGATTCCGCCGGACTTCTTCCAGGAGCCGCACGAGATTCGCCAAGTCCCTGGCCTTGAGACCCTTCCAGAAGTCCCGGTCCGCCTTTTCAACGGCCGAGTCGAGCCCCGAGAGTAGGGCGAGGCCGGCGGGCGCGATGTGGCAGAGCACCTGGCGGCGGTCGCCGGGGCAGCGCTGCCGCGTCACCAGGCCCTTGCGCTCCAGGCGGTCGAGCAGGCGCGTGATGCCGGGCGTCTTCTCGATCATCCGGTCGGCGATCTCCAGGACCGGCAGCGCATCGGGCTCGGCGCCGCGCAGGATACGGAGAACGTTGTATTGCTGCGGGGTCACGCCGCTCGGCGCCAGAAGGCCGGCGTGGAAACGGCGCAGGACATCCGCGGTCTTCAGCAAGGCCAGGACGGCTTCCTCCCCGCGGGAGCGCAAGCGCCGGCGCTGCTTGATCTCCCGATGAAGGAGGCTCGGCCGCTTCTTCACGCCGGGCAGACGTTAGCAGAAGGCGCGCTTCGGCCTCCTCCGGCCGGTCAGTCCACCCTTCCGCGGGCCGCCACGGCGAACTCCGTTTCAACCGCGCCGGACCGCACCCCGTAGACGCGGTCGTGGAGGTTGGATACGACGCAGGCGTGGTTCGGCAGGATCGAAACGCGCTGGCCGATTCGAAAACGGTCGCCCGGCTCGACCTTCACGACGCCGTGCTCCTCGGAAAGCCGCTCCAGCCGGCTCGCGGTCCCGAGAAGGAGGCCATAGCCGCCCGCGCGGGGGCGCAGCGGATCCGAGGAGAGGGTCTTCGATCCCGCGTCCACGACGGCGCGGTCGGCGGCGGGAACGCTGACGACGGTCGCCGACACGATCATCGCGCATTCCTTCGGGGAGCAGGATCCCAGGGCGACCTGGGACGCGTCGTGGTAGACGTAGTTTCCGGGACGGCACTCGGTCACCCCGGCGACGCGCATGGCGTGCCTCGCCGTAGGAGTCGATCCGACCGAGACGTCCTCGACCGCGAGCCCCGCTTCGCGCATCTCTCGGGCGACGGCGGCGAGGATTTCGCCCTCGGTTCGCCCGATCTCCGCCACGGCGGCCGGCGTCTCCGCGTGGTAGGCCTGCCCGGCATGCGTGAAGACGCCGCGAAGGCGCAGTCCCGGCAGCTCCGCGACCTTCCGGGCGGCCTCGAGTGCCGCGCCCGGCTGAACGCCCACGCGATGAAATCCGCAATCGACCTTGAGGAGGACATCCAGCGTGCGGCGGGCCTGGCGGAAGACGGCGGACAGCGTGCTCGCGCCCTCGACGCTGTCCGCGCCGACGGCGAGTCGCAGCCGGTCGCCGAGCGCGAGCAGCCGGCGCGCGCGACCGCCGCCCACGGTCGGATAGGCGAGGAAGATGTCCCGGAATCCGGCGGCGGCGAAGACCTCCGCCTCGCCCACCTTGGCGAGCGAGAGGCCCACGGCGCCGACCGCAATCTGCATTCTCCCGATCTCGACCACCTTGTGCGTCTTGGCGTGCGGGCGCAGCGTCACGCCGGCCGACCGCGCGCGCTCGGCCATGCGGGCGAGGTTTCGCTCGAGGACGTCCAGATCCACGAGAACGGCCGGAGTCGGGAGGTCTTCGATCGATCGCACGAGCGGCGCGATTATGGCAGGGCGACCGAGAGCCGTTCTCCCTCGCGCGAGATCTCGAGGATCCTGCCGACTGCGGCTCCCCGAAGCTCCACCCGCGCTCCCGACCAGCGCCCGGTCAGAAAGACGCTGGCCAGGGCGAGGCGGCCGGGCCGGGCCGGACGGTAGAGCAGATCGAGGTTCGGGAAGCCCGGCGCGGTTCGCGCCTCGACGGCGCCGCCAGGCCGCTCGAGTGGAAGCAAGACCAGCTCGCCGGGCGGGTCGCCGGACAGGCGGAACCGTGTCCCTCCGGGCTCGGGCGAGCCCGCAACGTGCCAGGAGATCCCGGCGACCCTTCCGGAAGGCCCGCTCGCGTCGTCGACGATCACGATGGGGCCGCCGTGATGGAAGGCGATCGAGCGGCGATGCGACCAGCCGCGCCAGTCTGAAACCGCGGTCGTGCTCCGGTCGACGGTCGCCCCGGTCGAGAACGCTTCGATCCGCGCGAAGTGCGGAGGGTCCTGCGCCCACGGGCCGCCGAAGCCCGCCAGGCGCGAGAGCGCGGCGGCAAATCCGGTTGGTTCGACGAGAAGGCCGTTGGTGTACTCGCGGGGAATGCGCTTGTCGCGGAAGATCCGCCGCTCGAGCGGCATCCAGGAAAACGGCGCGCCGCGCTTCTCGCCGACCCGAGGCGCTCCGCGCCGGAACGAAAGGACCGCGTTGGTCGCTCGGTAGCGGTGCCACCCCGAGAAGCGCAGATTGACGAGCAGGTAGGCGCTGTCGCGGGTCCAGCCGTCCCGAAAGACGATCTTGTCCGGCGCGAGGGGCCCCACGCGGTTTGGCGTTCCCGAGTCGGCGTAGAGAAGGCAGGTGCCGACCGACGGAGAGCGGGCCTCGAGCTCGACGGCCCGTTCGACGCCCGGCTGAGCCGGCAGAAAGAGCCCGCGCCGCGCGAAGGTTCGCGCGGATCTTCCGGAGAGCCAGAGAAGCTCCGGGTCGCCGAGCAGGATCGAGCCGAGGTAGGCCGTCGCCGGCAGGACGGGCGGCAGGGCGACGTTGTAGCTCGGGGGCAGTCCGTCGGGCTCGGCCTGGAGCAGGAGCCACCGGAAGGAGCGCCGCATCGCCTCGCGGGGCTCGTGCCTGGAGCGCAGGGCGAGAAAGTAGGCGTTGTCGATCCACTCTGGCTGATAGCTGAAGGAGTCGTCGTTGTTGCGAAAGCGGGCTTCCCAGCCGCGGGGCGCGCGGTCGAGATAGCGTCGGTTCTGCCGGGAAAGGTCCGGTGCCGCGAGGCCGCCGGCCTCGAGCAGCGCGAGCAGGCCGGCTCCGTTCTCCTGGTTCTCGTAGGGCCCCTCCGGCCGCTTTCCGAAAGCGAGCGCGTAGAGGAGATCGTCCACGCCCGGGGTCAGAGCCCGTCGATTGATTTGCGCAAACCACGCTGCGGCGCGGCGCTCGTCGGAAGGCGTGAAGAGGCCCGGAAACGCCGCGCGAACGCGCGGGTAGTAGTAGGCGCGAAGCGCGGCGTCGTACTGCCAGTGCTTGGTTTCGCCGTGGCGAGAGAATTCGCCGGCCTCGACCTCGCGCAGAAGCTTCGCGCGAAAGGCCGCGGCCCGACCGCGTTCGCCCGTCGCGAGCGCGAGCATTCCCTCCTCGGGAGCGGCCTTGGCCGGATTGGCCTCGACGCGCGCGAGCAGCTCCGCCAGGACGCGGCTCCCTTCGAAGGTCTCGGGATCCGGCGCGCCCTCTCCGCAAAGGAACGGCCTCTCGGGAGAGACGCCGGGATACGCGGGGGCGTGCGGCGGGGAGAAGCTGCGCTGATAGGCGCCGACGGATGCGGCGAGCCCGGCGACGGAGAGGGCGGCCGCGCCGAGCGCGAGCGCTCGGGGCCCCGCCGCGACGCCTCGCGCGGGCGACTCCCGCGGGCCGAGGGCGGCGGCGGAGGCCAGGAGCGACAGCCAGACGAGGGCCATCAGGAGCGCCTCGAGCGCGACGAAGATCTCCTCGTGGGAGAACCGCGACTCGACCTCGACGGCGGCCATCGGCGCGGCGCCGGCGGCGCCGGCGAGCAGGAGGACCCGCACGAGCTTCTCCCCGCGATGCCCGGACCTCGCGGGCACGGATGCGGCAGCGAGCGTGAGGGCGAAGAATGCCGCGATCGTCACCCAGGCGCCCTCCGCGCTTTGCCTGGCGGAGGCGAAGAGGGCCGCGAGAATGCCGATGCCCGCCACGGCCAGGCCCGCGCGGGGCACGCTCCATCGGCCGTCATCCCGGCGCGAGGGCCGCGCGAAAACGGCGCCCGCGAGAACCACCACGACGAAGAGAGTCCGTTCGACAGTCGCCGATGCCGCGACAGGCGATCCGGAGGCGTTCCCGGAGGCTTCGAGCAGCAAGAACGCCAGGATCGCCGCCGCGGCGGCCCGGAGGGCCTTCCGGGAGGCAACGGCCTTCACGACGGCGGCGCAACCGGCCCGGCGCCGCGGTAGAAGGGAAGGACGCGCAGGAGAAAGAAGGCCGTTTCGTCGGCGAGGAGAACGAGGACCGCCCAGAAAAGCGCGCGGTTCCGCCAGGTCCTGCGCGCGAGCCATGCGGCGGCCGGCAGGACGAGTGCCGGCAGCAGGAACGCCAGGACGACGAAGAAGTAGCGCCCGTGGGTCCCGTGCACGAGGCCGGCCGCGAGCGAATGCCTCACGATGTGCACGAGGTAGGCGGCGAGGAAGACGAGCACCGCCCACTGCGCGGAGTGGACCGCGCTCTCGGGGGCGCGGCGCGGCCTCCAGACGCGGAGGACCGAGAGGCACAGGACCGCGGCCAGGACGCAGTAGACGAGGAGCTTTGGCCATGCAGTCGAGGGTCTCGAGGCGAGCCACGCGAAGCTCGTGAGAAAAGCCGCTGCGGAAAGGGCCCAGCTCGTGGTCGTGACCGCGTCTCGCACGGCGCCGCCGTTGCGCTTCCACACCCAGACGGCGGTCAGAACGGACAGCAGCGCCGCCAGAAAGAGGTAAGGCGCCAGAAACACGCCCGAGACCTGGAACCAGGAGACGGCGCCCCTTCCCGTTCCCGTCCACCCGATCAGCCCGAAGAAGTTCTTGAACGTGTGATCGAGGATCGGCGTGTCGCGGAGCATCTCGAAGAAGGACAGCGGCGTCGTCGCGTGCGCCGGACCGGCGGCGGGCCGCGCGTCGGCGCCGGGAACCTGTCCTCTCCACAGCGCCCAGAGCCCGGTGGTCGAGAGCGCGACGACGGCCGCCGACGCGGCGCGCACGAGGCGATGCCCCGGCCGCCCCTCGAGGTGCGCCGGCATCAAGGGCAACAGAGCAAGGGCCAGAGGCACCGCGGTGGCCTTGACTGCGCCGGCCGCGGCCAGAGCGAGCGCGACGGCAAAGGCGTCCCGCACCGAGCGCGTTCGGATCAGGCGCATCCAGCAGAGCGCGACCAGACCCCCGAGGAGCGCGCACAGGATGTCGTGATTGACGCCGGACGACATGTGCGAGTACATCGGGATGAAGCCGACGGCCGCCGCGGCGGCCAGGCTCGCGGCGTCGTCGGCCCCCGCCTCCCGCATGACCAGGAAGAAAACGAGTAGCCCGGCGGCGCCGCAGAGGGCCGAGAAGAGACGCGTGCCGCGCACCTGGCTTTCCGGATCGGCCGTCGCGGCGCGCGCGGCCCAGAGAAACGGCGCCGCCAGAGCGTGGTAGCCGGGGGGGTGGATCGCCGCCCAGTTGTAGACCGGCCGGCCGGCGAGGCCGGGGTTCCAGAGAGCGACCGTCTCCGGCGCGATGAGGGCTCTTCCCGGGCGGGGAATCCCGCGCCCGGAGGCGAGGTCGGAGATCGTCGCGAAGTGCGCGATCTCGTCCGGGACGTCCCAGAGCGGGGTCACGAAAAGCGCCAGCGCCGCCGCCTTGACAAGGAAGAGCAGAGCGATCCCCCACATCGCGGCCGGGATGCGAGAGCGCGGTCGGGATTCGATTCTTGACACGGCGGTGTTCTTACGGGCTCGAAGGATACGGCACGCGGCGCCGGGCTCGGGACCATCCGGCCCGGGTCCGGAATCTTGCCGGATGCATCGGTGCAGGACGTCTTCGCAGGCCCCGAAGACTCGTGCGGGATTTCCCAGTCGTCTCGTCGAGGCCGACGCCGGGAGCCGCGCGCGGCTCTCGCCGGCTACTTCTCCCGCCTCGAGCCCGACGCGGACACGGCCGGCTTCTTCTTCTCGCCCTTGCCGGCGAGCCTGCGGTGCGCCGCTTCGATCCAGGGCCAGACGATCTCGAGCTCCCTCGGCCGCCCGAGCGCCGCCTGGACCCAGCCGAAACGGCCGACGTAGTCGGCCACGCGGACGAAGGGAAGGGCGAGGGCGCCGTCGCGCTCCTCCTCCGGCGGCTTGAAGGCGACCTCGAAGACGCCGCCGTGGAAGTCCGTCGAGACGAAGATCTTGCCGCGAACTTTGTAGACTCCGGCCGCGCGCCAGGGGTGCTCCTCGACGGCGCCGGGCAGGGCGAGGCACCGGCACCGCGTCTCTTCGCGCAGGCGCCGGGCCGCAGCGGGCACGTTGCGCTCATCGGGCTGGAAAGAAGAGGGCTCCGGCGTTTGGCTCTTCTTGCTCATCGCGCCCCGCCGTCTCAGTCCGGGAAGGATTCCGGTTGGTCGACCGCCCGCCGCCAGAGCTCGTCGTCGATGTTTCGTCCCGTGAGCACGAGGACCACGGGGCCGTTGACGGCCGCCAGCCTCGGCAGGGCGGCCAGGGGCGCGGCTGCGGCGCCTTCCGCGCGGATGCCCGCCGCGGCGTAGAGGCCGACGGCCCGCGCGATTTCGCGCTCGGACACGAGCTCCATCCGGTCGGCGACGCGGGAGAGGATCTCGACGGCCCCTGGGATCGCAACCCGCACGGCGATCCCATCGGCGAAGGTCGCGGCGCTCTCGCCCGGCACGGGGCGGCGCGCCTCGAACGAGCGCGCCATGACCGGTGCGTTTCTCGCCGCGACGCCGACCAGCAGCGTCTTCGGCGCGCGCTCGCGCAGGGCGAGCCCGATCCCGCCGATCAGCGCGCCGTTGCCCACCGGCGCCACGACCGCGGCGGGCTGCCGCGGGCACTGGCCGAGGATCTCCTCCGCGATCCGCCCGTATCCCTGGTACTGCGCGGGCTCGTCGCCGTCCTCGAAGAAGGGAAGACCCCTCTGCCCGGCGAAGGCGCGCGCCTCGTCCTTCGCCTGGTCGAAGTCGGATCCGGCCTCCCGGACCTCCGCGCCGAGGGAGGCGATCAGCGCGACCTTCGCGCGCGAGGCGCCGCGCGGGACGAAGACCGCCGCGGTCAAGCCCAGCCGCCTGGCGGCCCAGGCCGTCGCGGCGCCGTGATTTCCCGTCGAGGCGGTCACGACGCCTCGCGCCCCCCGCTCCCGATAGGCCTCCAGGGTGGGAAGGGCTCCCCGCCACTTGAAGGCGCCGAGCTCGTGCGCGTCCTCGCGCTTCAGGAATACCGGCCTGCCGGACGAGATCGAAGAGGGAGCTTCCTCCAGGGGTGTTGCAGGATCCACGAACCCAACTGTAATTCAGCCGCCTTCATGTAGGCTTCTTCGAACCGATGCCCCGACGGAAAAGGCCGCGCTGGCTCTCTTCGACGGCGCTGATCTTCTACGCGCTCGTGCTCGGAATCCTCGCAGGCTTCCTTCTGCCCGAGGAGAGCCATCCGACCGCCTACGAGTCCTTCCGTTTCCTGTCGAAGGCCTTCATCAGCCTCATCAAGATGCTGATCGTTCCGCTGATCTTCTCGACGATCGTGGTCGGCATCGGCAAGACGGGCGACATCAAGGCCGTGGGCCGGATGGGGGCCAAGGCGATCGTCTACTTCGAGATCGCGACGACCGCCGCCCTCGTGATCGGGTTGACGATCGCGCACATCGTGCGGCCGGGCGAAGGCCTGAAGCTCCCGCCCTCCGGCGAGCAGCTCGCCAGGCCCCGCACGCTGGTCGAGACGCTTCTGCACCTTTTTCCCTCGAACGTCATCGACGCCATGGCCCGGCAAGACATCCTCCAGGTCGTCGTCTTCGCCACACTCATCGGCATCGCGGCGGCGCACGTCAAGGACAGGGCCGAGCCGTTCCTGCGCTTTTTCGACTCGGTCGTCTCGGTGATGTTCCAGCTGACCGATTACGTCATGGCCTTGACGCCGCTCGGCGTCTTCGGCGCGATGGCGGGCTCGGTGTCGCACCACGGGGTCTCGGTCCTCGCCTCCTACGCCAAGCTCGTGGCCTCGCTCTACGGCGCGCTCGTTCTCTTCACGCTTCTGGTGCTGGTCCCGGCGCTGCTGATCGTGCGAGCGCCTCTGAAGGAGTTTCTCCTGATGGTCCGCGAACCCTTTCTGCTCGCGTTCTCGACCGCCTCCTCGGAGGCGGCGCTGCCGCGCGCTCTGGAAAAGATGGTCGAGTACGGCGTGCCGAAGTCCGTGGCCGGCTTCGTGATTCCGGCGGGCTACTCCTTCAATCTGGACGGCTCGACGCTCTACATCTCGCTCGCGTCTCTCACGATCGCGCAGGCGGCGGGCATGAAGATGCCGCTCGGGACGGAGCTCCTGATGATGCTCACCTTCATGCTGACGTCCAAAGGGGTGGCGGGAGTCCCCCGGGCGGCCCTCGTGATCATCGCGGCGGGCTGCGCGGCGTTCAACCTCCCCGGAGAGGCGGGGGTCGCGATGATCCTCGCCGTGGACGAGCTGATGGACATGGCGCGCACCTCCGTCAACGTCATGGGCAACTGCGTCGCCTCGGTCGTCGTCGCGCGGTGGGAGGGAGTGCTGGGCAGGCCGATTCCCGTGCGCAACGAGGACGCCCCGGCGGCGGAGCTGGCCGGGCGGCGCGCTTAGGACCGTTCGCCGTGAGCGACTGCCGGATCCTTCCGCCGCACATCCTCGAAGCCATCGTGCGAAACGGCACGCCGCAGCAGCGCCGCCGGGCTCTCGCGACCCTCGCCATCTCGGAGCGGCTGCGGGGGAGACGCGAGGTTCTCGCCCTGTCGCTCGCCCCCGTTCCAGCGGGGGAGAAGCGGCGGACCGTCTACGACGCGCAGCACGCCACACGGCTTCCGGGCGTTCTCGTGCGCGGGGAGGGAGATCCGGACTCCGCCGACGCCGCCGTCAACGAGGCCTACGACGGCGCCGGCGAGACCTATGACTTCTACGCGGAGACGTACGGCCGAAACTCGATCGACGGCCGGGGCATGCGGATCGACTCGACGGTGCACTACGGCGTCCAGTACGACAACGCCTTCTGGGACGGCGCGCAGATGGTCTACGGCGACGGAGACGGCGAGCTCTTCGAGCGCTTCACCCGGTCGGTCGACGTGATCGGCCACGAACTGACGCACGGCGTGACCGACAGCGAGGCGGCTCTCGAGTACCACGACCAGCCGGGAGCCCTGAACGAGTCGCTGTCGGACGTGTTCGGCTCGCTCGTCAAGCAGCGGGTCCGGCAACAAGCCGCGGCCGAGGCGGACTGGATCATCGGCGAGGGGCTCTTCACGCCGAGGGTGCGGGGAGTCGGGCTGCGGTCGCTCAAGGCTCCCGGCTCCGCCTACTCCGATCCGATACTCGGCAACGACCCCCAGCCGTCGCACATGAGCAACTACGACCGCTCGCCGGAAGACAACGGCGGCGTGCACGTCAACTCCGGGATCCCGAACCACGCCTTCTATCTGGCCGCGGTCGCGATCGGAGGCTTCGCCTGGGAGAAGGCGGGCAGGATCTGGTATGTCGCCGCGACCGAGCGCCTCCGCCCCCGCTCCGACTTCGCGGCGGCCGCCCGGGCCACGCAGGCCGTGGCCGGGGAGCTGTTCGGAGCGGGCGGCGCCGAGCAAGAAGCCGTCCGGGACGCCTGGAGTCAGGTCGGCCTGTAACGCCCTGTCGCACCCGCCGGCGGCGCCCCGGCCGGGACTTGCTTAATGGCCGGCGCCGACTCAAAATGTCGTCACGGCGGACAATCCGAGGCGGAGGACATGAGTAGCCCGATACGTGTCTCGGTCGTTCGGACCGGCGGACTCGGCGGAATGAAGCGGACGGCCTCGCTCGACACCGAGTCCCTGGACGAGGGCCGCGCGGCCGAGCTGCGCCGCCTGGTCGAGCAGGCCAACATCGCGCACGTGTCCGAGCCGACGATCCGCGCCACCCGCGACAGGGACCGCTTCCACTACACTTTGACCGTCCAGCACGGCGCCTTCCAGCACTGCCTGACCTTCGCCGAAGAACGGACCCCCGAGCAGGTCCAGCCCTTGCTCGCGATGGTCTGGCGCGAAGGGCAACCCGACCTCGACGACACGAAGGCGGTCTGAGGGAGGGGCGCCGCCGCCCTTCCCCCCTCCCGCGCGCTCCCGGCGGTCCCGCGCGGACTAGGCCGTTTCCTCCCGGTAGAGCCACGCGCCGACGACGGTCGCAACGAGCGTCTCGACCAACGTCCAAACGAGGACGATCCCGTTCAGCGGGAAGAGCCCCAGGTTCCAGAGAAAGACGCTCGAGGAGAGGGACGCGAGGATCCAGACCGCCACACCGGCCTTGGCCGCCGTCGCGGGACCGGCGCCGTAGCGCGGCCGGATCGCGGCGTACAGCCAGACCGCCACGATCCCGAACAGGAAGCCCCAGAGAATCCAGACCGCGATCGTCCCGCCGGACTCGGGCATCGATTTTCCGAGCGCCTTCATCGCGTCTTCGTTGGTCTTCTTGAGGACGACCTCGTTCAAGAAGAACTCCGAGACGTTCACGACGATCCCCGCGCCAATCCCGCCGAGGATGACCCGGCCCCAGTTGACGGGCATGCATCTCCTTCCCCGGGCGAAGTGGCGCGGGGGCTTGCCCAAGAACTCGTGGCCGGAGCATAGGCCCCGGCGCCGCGGCGCTCAAGGGGTCCCGCAGTCCTCGGGAAGGCTGGAAAAGGGGTGTCGACGGCGTCTCCCTGCGTCAGACTACGCGCCGTGGCGGAGAGCCTCGACGCGCGCGCGCAGGGGGAGCCGGAGGGGACGTCCCCCTCTCTCGCCCGTCCCCCGCACGGGCGGTACCTGGCGCTGCTGTGCCTGACGGCCCTGGGCGTCGTGTACGGCGACATCGGCACGAGCCCGCTCTACGCCTTGAGGGAATGCTTTCACGGGCCGCACGCCGTTGCGGTCACCCGGTCCAACGTGCTCGGCGTCCTGTCCCTGGTGTTCTGGTCGCTCGTCGTCGTCATCAGCATCAAGTACCTGGTGTTCGTCCTGCGCGCGGACAACCGCGGAGAGGGAGGAATCCTCGCGCTGACGGCCCTGGCGGTTCCGCGCGCGGCCGCCTCCCGCGGGGCGCTCCCGCCGTTGCTGTTCGTCGGCCTCTTCGGGGCGGCGCTGCTCTACGGGGACGGAATGATCACGCCCGCGATCTCCGTGCTGTCCGCGGTCGAGGGCCTGCGGGTGGCGACTCCGGCGCTCGAGCACGTCGTCGAGCCCGTGACCGTCGTCATCCTGATCGGTCTGTTTCTCATACAGCGCCGCGGCACGGTGGGGGTCGGCGCGATTTTCGGCCCGGCGATGGCGCTCTGGATGATTTGCCTCGCCGCGCTCGGCCTGCGCCAGATCGTCCGGGAGCCGGCGGTCCTCGCCGCGGCGAGCCCCGCGCACGCGCTGGAGTTCTTCCTCCTGAACCGATGGCGCGGGTTTCTCGTGCTGGGCGCCGTCTTCCTCGTCGTGACCGGCGGCGAGGCGCTCTACGCGGACATGGGCCACTTCGGGGCGCGGCCGATCCGCCTCGTCTGGTTCGGGCTCGTGCTTCCGAGCCTGCTCGCGAACTACTTCGGACAGGGCGCTCTGCTGCTTCGCGATGCCTCGGCCGCCGAGAACCCCTTCTACCGGCTGGCACCCTCCTGGGCGCTCTACCCGATGGTCGGCCTCGCGACGGTCGCCGCGGTCATCGCCTCGCAGGCGGTCATCTCCGGAGCCTTCTCGTTGACGCGACAGGCCGTGCAGCTCGGGTTCTGCCCGCGCCTGCTGATCCAGCACACCTCCGAGCGCGAGATCGGCCAGGTTTACGTGCCGGCGGTCAACACGGTCCTGATGCTCGCGACGATCGGCCTCGTGCTCGGCTTCCGCAGCTCGAGCAATCTGGCGGCCGCCTACGGAGTCGCGGTGACGGCCACGATGACGATCACGACCGTGCTTCTCGTCGCCGTGGCGAGGCGGCGGTGGGGCTGGAAGTTCGGCCGGGCCCGGCTTTTGTGGCTCTACCTGGCCGTCGATCTGGCGTTTCTGGGCGCTAACGCGCTGAAGATCGCGCACGGAGGGTGGTTTCCGCTCATCGTGGCCGCTGGCGTGATGACTCTTCTGACCACCTGGCGAAAGGGCCGCCATCTCTTGAACGAGCGCATCCGGCATGGTGGCCTCCCTCTCGAGCGCCTGACCTCGCCCGCGGCCGCCGGCGAGACCGTCCGAGTGCCGGGGACCGCGGTCTACCTGACTCGAATTCCCGAGGGAGTCCCCACGGCGCTGCTCCTCAATTGGAAACACAACCGCGTGCTGCACGAGCGAATCGTCCTGCTGACCATCCTGACGGAAGGGCTTCCCTACGTTTCCGAGCGGGAGCGCATCGAGGTTTCGCCCCTCGGCTCGGGTTTCTATCGCGTGGTGCTCCACTACGGCTTCCTGGAGGATCCGGTCGTCCCGGCCGCCCTGGCGCGGATCGAGGCGCCGGGTCTCGCGATCGATGCTCCGGAAATGACCTACTTCCTCGGGAGGGAGACCGTCTTCGCGACCCGCCGTCCCGGGATGGCCCTGTGGCGCGAACGCCTTTTCGCCTTCATGGCGCGCAACGCGCGCAGCGCCACCCTCTTCTTCGGCCTGCCACCCGGGCGTGTCGTCGAGATGGGCGCGCAGATCGAGATCTGACCCGATTCGGGATCAGGAGCCCTGCGTCTCGATCTCGTAGACGTCGATTCCGGTTCCGACCCTCGCAAACTCGTCGATCGGGCTCGGGCGCAGGGGCCGCAGCAGACCGGGGCGCCGGCTCTTGCCGAAAATGGCCAGCGTCACCCCCTGCTCGCGCGCGAACTGTCGAAGCTCCCGGGCGACGTCGTCTCCCGACAGCCACACGACCTTGGCGCCGAGCTCCATCGCGAGAGTGACGTTCTCCGAGAGAAGGCGATGCTCCCGGGCGCTCATTCGCTGGGGGCTGTCCCGCTTCGTTCGGACATACACGGCGAACCAGTTCGTGTTCAGACGGCCGGCGATCGCGGAGGCTCGCCGAAGGAGCCGCCGCGTCGTGTCGGGGTTGGAGGAAATGGCCACCATGATCTTCGCTCCGACGGGCTCCGCGGCGGCCGAGCGATCGATGCCGCGGCGTTCGGCCTCGAGCCGGTCGGCGATCTGGCGCATCGCGAGCTCCCGCAGCGAGGCGAGGTTTTCCTCGGTGAAGAAGTTCTGGAGCGCCGCCGGGATGCGCTCCGCGGGGTAGATCTTGCCGGCCCGCAGGCGATCGATCAGATCTTCCGAAGGAAGATCCACGTTGACCACCGCGTCGGCCTGGCGCAGCAGCCGGTCCGGGACGCGCTCCCGGACCTCGACGCCCGTCACGCGCGAGACGATCTCCTGGACCGACTCGAAGTGCTGGATGTTGACCGTCGTCATGACGGCGATCCCGGCCTCGAGGATGTCCTCGACGTCCTGGTAACGCTTCTCGTTCTCGACGCCGGGCACATTGGTGTGGGCGAGCTCGTCCACGAGCACGACTTCTGGTTTCCTCGCGAGGATGGCCGGCAGATCCATCTCTTCGAGCTCCCGTTCCTTGTAGAGGACACGGCGGCGGGGAACCACTTCGAGATCTCCGATCTTGGCGAGGGTCTCGTTGCGGCCGTGGGTCTCGATGAATCCCGCGACGACGTCGATGCCCTGCTTCTTCAAGGCGTGGGCATCCTCCAGCATCTGGTAGGTCTTCCCGACGCCCGCGGCGTGGCCGATGTAGATCTTGAGCTTCCCGCGGCGCGCCTTCTCGATCAGCCGCAGGAAGGCGTCGGGCGAGGCTCGGCGACTCTCCTCCTGCGGCATCGTGGGGATTCTACGGGCGCCTCCCGAGCGTCCGGTCGAGATCGAGGTTGGTCAGGAGGACGTTGACCCGCGGTTCCCCGAGGAGCCCGAGCGTACGCGGCTCGATGTGGCGGGAGATGACTTCGCCGACCCGTCGTTCCTCGACGCCGCGGGCCTTCGCGATCCGGGCGGCCTGCCAGAGGGCGGCGTCGGGCGAGAGGTGCGGATCGAGCCCGGAGCAGGAGGATGTCACGAGGTCGGCCGGGACCGGGCGCGGGTCGCCCGGCCGGTCCGCGCGCGCGGCGGAGACGGCCGCCGTGATCGCCCTGGCGAGATCCGCGTCGGTCGCTCCCTTGTTGGTTCCTCCGGATGCGGTCGCGTGGTAGCCGTCCTTGCCGGCTGCGGAGGGGCGCGGGTGGAGGTAGCGGGGATCCTTGAAGTTCTGGCCGATCAGCTCGGATCCGACGACCCGTCCGCCGGCCGTGACGAAAGATCCGTTCGCCCGGTCCGGCCAGAAGAGATGCCCGATGGCGGTCACCGCCGCCGGGTAGATTCCCCCGAGCAGCACGGTCAGGACGACGACGTAGGCGGTCGAGCGGATGGCGAGCTTCATGAAGCGTTTCCTCAGGCCAGGTGCAGGTACAGAACGATCCAGTCGATCAGCTTGATGCCGACAAACGGCACGAGCACGCCGCCGACCCCGTAGATCCAGAGGTTTCGGGCGAGGATGCGGGCGGCCCCGAGAGGTCGGTACTTGACGCCGCGCAGTGCGAGCGGGATCAACGCGACGATGATCAGCGCGTTGAAGATGACCGCGGAAAGGATCGCGGACCTGGGATTGCCGAGCCGCATGACGTTCAGGGCATTCAAGGCCGGATAGGTCGCCGCGAACATCGCGGGCAGGATCGCGAAGTACTTGGCCACGTCGTTGGCGATCGAGAAGGTCGTCAGGGCCCCCCGCGTCATCAGGAGCTGCTTGCCGATCTCGACGACCTCGATCAGCTTGGTCGGGTTCGAGTCGAGATCCACCATGTTTCCCGCCTCGCGGGCCGCCTGGGTTCCCGTGTTCATCGCGACGCCGACGTCCGCTTGCGCCAGCGCGGGGGCGTCGTTGGTCCCGTCGCCGGTCATGGCCACGAGGTTGCCGCCCTCCTGCTCCTTTCGGATGAGCGCGAGCTTCTGCTCCGGTGTGGCCTGCGCCAGGAAATCGTCCACCCCCGCCTCGCGAGCGATGGCGGCGGCGGTCAGGGGATTGTCGCCGGTGATCATGATCGTCCGGATCCCCATCGCCCGCAGCCGGTCGAAGCGGTCCCGCATCCCGGCCTTGACGATGTCCCGCAGAGCCACGACGCCGAGCACGCGCGGGCCGTCGGCGACGAGCAGCGGGGTGGCGCCCTCGGCCGAGATCCGGTTCAAGAGATCCGAGACGGCCGGCTCGATCGTCCCTCCCTGCCCTCGCACCCACTCGGCCACCGAGTCGCCGGCGCCTTTGCGGATCTGGCGGCCGTTGAAGTCGACTCCCGACATCCGCGTCGAGGCGGTAAACGGAATGAACCGCATCCCCTCGACACGCCTCGCCCTGAGGCCGAAGCGCTCCTTGGCGAGCACGACGATCGAGCGCCCCTCGGGAGTCTCGTCGGCAAGCGAGGAGAGCTGGGCCCCCTCGGCGAGATCGCCGGGAGGAACGTCGGGTGCCGGAAGGAACTCTGTGGCCTGCCGGTTGCCGAGCGTGATCGTTCCCGTCTTGTCGAGGAGAAGGACGTTGACGTCCCCCGCCGCCTCGACGGCGCGGCCGGACATGGCGAGCACGTTGTGCTGGAGGACGCGGTCCATGCCGGCGATGCCGATCGCCGAGAGGAGTCCCCCGATCGTCGTCGGGATCAGGCACACGAGCAGGGCGATGAGAACCGGCGTCGTCGCGGTCCCCTTCGCGTAGAGCGCGAAGGGGCGAAGCGTGACCGTCGCGATCAAGAAGACGATCGTCAGCCCCGCAAGCAGGATCGAGAGGGCGATCTCGTTGGGCGTCTTCTGGCGGGCGGCCCCTTCGACGAGCGCGATCATGCGGTCGAGGAACGTCTCGCCGGGGTTCGAGGTGATCTCGACGACGATCCGGTCCGAAAGCACCCGCGTTCCGCCCGTCACGGCGGAGCGGTCGCCTCCGGACTCCCGGATGACCGGAGCCGACTCGCCGGTGATGGCCGATTCGTCCACCGAAGCGATTCCCTCGACCACCGTGCCGTCGCCCGGGATCACCTGTCCCGCCTCGACGATCACGTGGTCGCCCTTTCGAAGGCTCGTCGCGGGGACGGCCTCCTCCCCCTTGCGGGTGACTCGGCGAGCGATGGTCTCCGTGCGCCCCCGCCGCAGCGTCGCCGCCTGCGCCTTGCCGCGCCCCTCCGCCATGGCCTCGGCGAAATTGGCGAAGAGGAGCGTGAACCAGAGCCAGAGCGCGATCTGGAGATTGAAGAGGACGTCCCTGCCGCGGGCGACGTCCCGGACGAGCAGAACCGTGACCAGGGCCGCGCCGACCAGCACGACGAACATGACGGGGTTGGTCGCCTGCAGGCGCGGATCGAGCTTGCGGAACGAGTCGCGAACGGCGGCCCGAACGATCGCGCGATCCAGAAGCGCCATCCGGCGAGGGTGAGCCACAGTCCTCCTCCTCAGAAGAGAGTTCCGGCCTTCATCAGAAGCTGCTCGACGATCGGCCCGAGCGAGAAGGCGGGGAAAAAGGTCAGCGCCCCCACGATGACGATGACGCCGACGAGCAGAACCGCAAACAGCGGTCCGGTCACCGGAAATGTTCCCGCGGACCCGGGGACCTTCTTCTTGGCTGCGAGCGAGCCGGCGATCCCGAGGATCGGAATGAGCATGAAGAAGCGGCCGAGGAACATGTCGAGGCCGAGAGTCGTGTTGTAGAAGAGCGTGTTGGCGTTCAGACCTGCAAACGCCGAGCCGTTGTTGCCGGCGCCCGACTCGAAGGCGTACAGGATCTCCGAGAAGCCGTGCGGCCCCTTGTTGTTGAGAGAGGAGAGCCCGGCCGGCAGCACGGAGGCCGCGGCCGCAAAGCCCAGGATGCAAAGCGTCAGGACCAGGACCGACAGCATCGCGAGCTTGACTTCGTGCGATTCGATCTTCTTGCCCAGGTACTCGGGCGTGCGGCCGACCATGAGCCCGGCGATGAACACGGTCAGCACGATGAATACGAACATGCCGTAGAGACCCGCGCCGACGCCGCCGAAGATGATCTCGCCCGAGGCGATGTTGGCCAGAGGCACCATGCCCCCGATCGGGGTGAAGGAGTCGTGCCAGGAATTCACCGCCCCGCAGGACGCGTCGGTCGTGATCGTGGCGAAGAGAGCCGAGTCCCCGATCCCGAACCGGACCTCTTTGCCTTCCATGTTTCCGCCGGTGCCGCCGACCGTGGGCCGCGCCGCGACGCCGGCCGCCTGGTGAATCGGGTTGCCCTTCTGCTCCGCAATCTCCGCCACGAAGACTCCCGCCAGAAACAGAACTGCCATGGCGGCGAAGACGGCCCAGCCGTGGCGCGGCGAGCCCGTCATGCGCCCGAGCGTGTTCGTGAGCCCGGCGCCGATCGCGAAGATCAGGACGATCTCGAGGAAGTTGGTGCCGGGAGTCGGATTCTCGTAGGGGTGGCCCGAGTTCGCGTTGAAGAAGCCGCCGCCGTTGGTGCCGAGCTCTTTGATCGCCTCCTGGGAGGCGACCGGGCCTTGCGGGATCTTCTGGATCGTGCCTTCGGCGGTCTTGACGGCCACGTCGGCGTGGAAGTTCTGGACCACTCCGCGCGAAACCAGGAACAGGGCGGCGACGAAGGAGATCGGGAGAAGGACCCACAGGATCGCCCGCGTGCAGTCGAACCAGAAGTTGCCGATCCCCGCCGCCCTCTCGCGGGCGACTCCGCGGATGACGGCGACCGCGATCGCGATGCCGGTCGCCGCGGACAAGAAGTTGTGGAGCGCGAGCCCCGCCATCTGCGTGAAGTGGGACATGGTCGACTCGCCCGAGTACCCCTGCCAGTTCGTGTTCGTCGTGAAGGAGACCGCCGTGTTCCAGGCGGAATCCGGCGCGACCGCCCCGAATCCGTTTGGGTTGAACGGCAGGAACTTCTGGAGCCGCTGCATTCCGTAGAGGATGAAGAGCGAGGCGGCGTTGACGAGGAGCATCGCGACGGTCCACTCGACCCAGCCCTGGTCCTTGCCCGCGTCGACGCCGCAGATCCGGTAGACCGCTCTCTCGAGGGGCCGCAGCACCGGATCGAGGAGGGTCTTCTCCCCGGCGAAGACCCTCGTCATGTAGCGGCCGAGGATCGGCGTGATGGCGACGATGATCGCCAGGTACACGAGGATCTCGAAGAAGTTGATCGCGGTCACGGCGTCACACCTTCTCGGCCCGGACCATCGCCCACAGCAGGTACCCGAGCAGGGCGATCGTCACGACGAGGCCGAGAACGTCTTCCCATCCCATCGCGCGCCGGCCTCAGATCCGGTCGCAGCGTCGCGCGTAGACGACGGCGGCCCAGAACAAGAGAATCGTCAAGGCGAGAAAGATCCAGTCCCACATGGTTGTCTCCTCAGAAGGTCAGTCCGAGCTCCAGAAGAATCGCGTTGCTTTTCGAATCGCCGTTCTTGAACGAGTACCCCGCATAGGTCGTCCAGCCTCCCCAGGTCGAGGACACCCCGGGCGTGAAGTATCCGAGGCCGTTCTTGCCGCTGAACCAGTCCGCGATCAGGTTCAGGTGATCCTGCACTTTCTGCTCGAAGCCGACGAGCGCCCCTTTCTGGAAGTCCGGCGCCGCGTAGCCGGCCGTCGCGATCCAGCCGCCTGCCGTGATCCGCGTGTTCGTCGGAAACGTATAGGAAGCGTGCGCGTAGAAGTGCCCCGCCGGGTCTCCGTCCTCCGAGCCGCGCAGGAAGAAGAGGCCGTGGGCTCCGGCCGTCAGCGCGAAGCTGCCGATCTTGACAGGCTGCCACTTGATGGCGGCGGTCGCCGTCGGCGTCGACCGGCCGGGCGTCACGAAGCCCCCGAAGTTGAAGCCGGCTTCGATGTGCGATCCGAAACCGTAGACGCCGCGTTCGGTGAAGAGCGCGAAGTTCGGCTCCTGCGGCCGCCACAGGGCGTCGCTCTCCAGGTAGAACTTGCCCCTGTCCAGGACGTCTGCGGTCGGCACGTTGAAGATCGTCTGCTGCGCGCGCGCGGAGGCAACCGCAACGAGAAACGCCGCGGCGGCCACCAGGCGCAGTCGCTGCGAGCGCGCCCGGGGCCAGGACTGCGGCTTCGGGAAAAGACGGCACGACTCATCCCAGTCGCGCATCCGGCCTCGAAGCGCTCCCTTGAGCACGAGCACGAGGGCGACGTAGAGGCCGACGCCCGTCATCTGCGGGGAAATCGTCCCCCGCGCGAACGCCACGGCGAGCGCGATGATCGCGATCCCTCCCGCCGGCAGCCGCGAGCGAAGAAGCCTGGCGGCCTGCCGCCGATCGGAGCGAGCGCCCGATAGGACTCGGAAGAGCCGTTTCGTATCCATCGCGGGAATGGTCCCGCCGGCTTCAGCAAGAAGTCCGCAAGACTCGCGAAAGAATTCCGGAAGGGCGAGACTCGCTCAGGAAACCGGGCGGGCGACGACGAGGACCGTCCTTCGAGGTTGGGATCACCCGGAGCGGGCGCGCCGACGCCAGCGCCGGAGGGCGACGGTCGACCAAACCGCTTCGACGATCCCGAAGGGCCAGGCCCCCTGGAGGAAGCCGTAGAGCGAGGCGAAGGCACAGGCGACGGCGAATCCCAGCACGAACCAAGGGCTTCGCTCCTCCAGGGCGTAGCAGAGGAGCATCGCGCCCACGGAAAACAGCCCGAACCCTGTGAGAAGGCTCATGGGAAAAGGGGGTCCTTCGCCGCCTCTCACTCCCCGGGGGAGAAGCGGTAACCGACCCACGGCTCGGTGCGGATGAAGCGGGGGCGGTCGGGTTCGTCCTCGAGCTTGCGGCGCAGGCTTCCCATGTGCACGCGCAGGGTGTCGTTGGTGACGCCGGCCGTCGTGCCCCAGACGGCCGCGAGCAGCTGTTTGTGCGTCCACACGGCGCCCGGCTTTGCCAAGAGCGTCGTCAGCAGCGAGAACTCGGTCGGCGTCAGATGGACCTCCCGTCCCCCTTTGCGCACCGAGCGGGCTTCTCGGTCCACCTCGACGTCGCCCCAGCGGGAAAGCGGCTTGCGCTCGCCTTGCGACTGGCGGCGCAGAAGCGCGTTCGTTCGCGCCACCAGCTCCGCGACACCGAAGGGCTTGGTCACGTAGTCGTCGGCGCCCGCATCGAGGAGCCGAACCTTGTCCCGTTCTTCCTGGCGAACGGTCAGGACCAGGATGGGGAGCGCGGATTTCCTCCGCACGCGCCGCACGAGCTCGAATCCGTCGACGCCGGGCATGTTCCAGTCGGTGATGATCAGATCGAAGGCGCCCTGCTCGAACCGGGCGAGCGCCTCCTCTCCGTCCAAGGCGGTCTCCACCTCGTGGCCCGCGCGCTCCAGGGCGTCTCGCGCGACCTTCCGGATGCCGGCCTCGTCGTCGACGACGAGCACGCGGCTCACCGCGAGGCCCTCGGCAGCTCGATCTCGAAGGTCGTTCCTCCGCCCGGAGCGTCTTGGAGTCGGAGCCTTCCGCCGTTCATCTCGACGAGGCTCCGGGCGATCGAGAGGCCCAGCCCCGTCCCGGGAACCGCCGAAGAGGACGGCAGGCGTACGAATCGCTCGAACACGCGCTCGCGGTCGGCCGTGGGAACTCCGGCGCCCTGGTCGGAAATTCGAAACAGAACTGACTTCCCCTCGGCGGCCGCGGAAATCCGGACGGCGGTTCCCTCCGGAGAGTACGCGCCGGCGTTCTCGAGCCCGTGCCCGATGGCTTCCGTGAGCTGGCGCGGATCGACCTCGACGGTGACGCCGGGCGGCGGCGGGTCGATGAAGAGGGAATGATTCTCGAGGGCATCGCCGAATCGGGATACCGCGGCCTCGACGAGCTCGCCGGCGGAGACGGTCTCCCGCTGCGGCCGTGCGACCCCGGAGTCCAGCCGCACGACTTCCATCAGTTCGTCGATCCTGCGCGACAGCGCCTTCATCTCCGCGAGCGCCAGCCTGGCTTTCTCCGAATCGCCGGCTTCCGCCATCCAGTTCTCGACCGCGCCACGGGCCGTCGCGACCGGGGTCTTCAGGTCGTGCGCGAGCGCGGCGAGCAGCGTCGACTTCATCTGCTCGCTCGCCCTGGTCTCTTCGGCCGCGCGCGCCAGCTTGAGAAACCGCTCGCGCTCGAGGGCGAGGCCCAGAAGAACGGCGCAGCCTTCCGCCATGCGCTCGCTCGATCGCACGCCGCGCGCGACGAGGACCCCGGCCCGCTGCACGCCCACGGGAACCGGGAGATAGATGTCCGCACCGCCGAGGTCCGAGGGGAACTCCGCGGAATTCCCCTGGCGGTAGGCGAGGTCGATCAGGTCCTCGCGGACCTCGGTGCCCGGCGTTGCGGAGCTTTGAGCGATTTCTCCTCCCTCGCGGACCAGCCAGAGGGAGACCTGCTGGCATTGCAGCGCGTCGCGGAGCCGGTCGACGACCACGCCCATCAGGGTCTCCCGGTTCGTGTCGGCCAGGAAGGCCTCCGAGAGTCGCGTCAGCCTGGCCAGGTCGCGTCGCTCGGTCTCGACCAGAAGCAGCCTCTGGCGCGAGAGCGCGGAGAGCCTCCCGATGAGGAGGGCCGAGACGAGGAAGACGAAGAGGGCCGCGACGTTGCGCGGGTCGCGGATCGTGAAGGTGTAGAGGGGGGGGAGGAAAAAGAAGTTGAAACCCGCCGTGGCCAGGATCGCCGCGAGAACGCCCGGCCCGCTCTGCCAGGCCCAGGCGGAGAGAAAGACCGCGAGCAGCAGGAGCAGGGCGGCCGTGGAATCTGCCAGCCCCGGGAAGAGCTTCAGCAGCCCGACCGTCAGGGCGACCAGGAGCGCTGCCGCCGGGTATCCCACGAGGCGCCGCGGGAAAGCCGTCACGACGGGCATTCTAAGGGCCTCGCGGAGCGGCTTCGGGAAGCCCTGGAGCCGGCGAGACGCTCGCGGTGCCGCCTAATCGTGGCGAAGCAGGCGCCCGGGAATCGGCTCCTCCGGGCGCTCGGTGTCCCAGACGATCGAGACAATCGCCCAGCGCTCGTTGGCCACGCGGACGACCTGGATCGCGTTGACGCCTCGCAGGAAGGGTTTCGGGTCGTCCTGGCCGAAGCGCGCCTCGTAGGCGGAGAGGATCTGGGTCAAGTGCCCGAAGGGGACCGCTTCGCGCCCGATCTCTCTCTCGAAGAACCCGGTTGGCTTGCCCTGCTGCCGGCGCGCCGCGATCCCCTGCAGGACCGCGTCGCGGAACTCGTCGAAGGAAAGCGCCCGGAAGCTCGGATCGCCCATCGGCCGGGGAGGCGTCAGCCTCGCGCCCGGCAGGAAGAGCGGCGAAAGGCGCGCCCAGTCGGGCTCCGCGTCCGGGCCGTGCGAGACGCCCTGGTAGAGCGCCGCGATCAAGAGGTCGAGCGAGGCGGTGTCGGCGGGTGGTCCCACCGGCGTCGGCGTCGCGGAGGGCCATCGAGGAGTCTTCGCCGCCGCGGTCGCGGCCAGCGCGGCGGCGACGCGCGCCCCAAGTTCCAAGGCGTTGCCGGTCTGAGGGGAGCGCGAAGGTCCGCACGACAGGGCGAGCCCGACGAAACCAAGCGCCGCGGCCGCGACCGCCAGAGTCTTTCGCACCGATCTCCCGGAAGGGATTCTGGACCCAATCGTCCCGGGTCGTCCACCGTCCGCGGGGCTTCCTCGATTAGACTGCGCGGCGTTCGCGGCGGGCCCGCGGCCGATCGTCCCCGCCGCTTCCGGAGGAAGGATGGACGCGTCCGAGAGCAAGTCTCTGCCCGAGAGCGCCTATCGCCC